>SKJX01000171.1 GCA_007121785.1 Nitriliruptoraceae bacterium | reverse complement strand
CGTCGACAGGCACGCGACCCCACGGTGGTGGATGTGGCCGGCCGGCACGTCAGCGAAGGCGGAGGTGGGCGTCGAGGGGCAGATCGGCACGGACGCTCCAGCCGCCGCCAGCGCACCGCCCACGCGGGCGAGCCCACCGGTGACGGTCTCCTCCGCTCCGGCCAGAGGACGCACCCCGCGCTTGAGGGCGTCGACGACCTCCGTCGTCGACCGCCGGGGCGCCGCCTCCATCGTCAGCGCCAACGCACCAGCGACGAACGGCGTGGCCATGGAGGTCCCCGACGCCACCGCCAGCTGCCGATCGGGTGCGGCGCTCAGGATCGAGGTCCCCGGCGCTGCGACGTCGACGGAACGCTGGCTGGTCGCGCTGAAGGACGCCAAACCACCGGTGTGGTCGACCGCGGCCACGCTGATCAGGTTGTCCAGCCGGTAGGAGCCGGGGTAGACCGGCGTGTGCTCGTGGGACCGGCCGGTGTTGCCGGCGGAGGCCACGACCGGCACCCCGGCCGAGGCGATCGCGGTCCGCAACGCCGTCGAGTCCTCGCCGCCGCCCCAACTGGCGTTGATGACGTCCGCGCCGTTGTCGACCGCGTACTCGACCGCGCGGACCGCGTCCGAGGTCCAGCCCGCACCCTGGCCGTCGATGAAACGCAACGGCATCACCTTCGCATCCGGTGCGACGCCGGTGAAGCCGGTCTCCGCATGAGGTTGGCCGGCGATGACGCCGGCCACGTGCGTACCGTGCAGATCCTGCTGGTCCGCGACCGACACCTGCGGCGAGTCGGTGACGAAGTCCCAACCGTGCAGGTCGTCGACGTAGCCGTTGCCGGCGGTGTCACGACCATCGCGACGCTCGTCCGCGTTGCGCCAGATCGCGCCCTCGAGCAGCGGGTGGTGGATGTCCACGCCGGAGTCGATCACGGCGACCACCACCCCGCGGCCGCTGGCCTGCGGCCACGCTTGGGTCACACCGATGTCGACGCCGGACATCCCCGCACGGCCGTCGATGGACCGGCCGGTGTTCTCGATCCCCCACGCCGGCGGCAACGACGTCGCGGCCGTCACCACACCCGCAAGGGTGAAGTTGGAATCAACATCGAGGTAGAGGTGGGTGTCGGGTTCCACGGCGACGACGCCGTCGCGCCGCGACAACCGGTCCGCGAGCGATGCGGCGGCGTCCGCGTCCGCCGCGTCGACCACCTGTACCTGCGACGGTCCCCGATCGCCCCCCGCGCTCACCACCGACGCCGTGGAGAACCGGCCGAGGTCGGTCGCCACCACCTCGGCGTCCACCGGGGTGTCGTAGGTGACCAGCAGCCGGGCGCCGGAGTCGTCGGCGTCGTCGGTGGCCGTCACGGTGCCGACGGCGGCATCGCCACCGACGGTGTGATCAGTCGCGGACGGGTGATCGGCCACGGCGGGCAGGGGCACGGCCAGCGTGGCGACCAGCGCGGCGACGGTCAGGCCCAGCGGCGTGCGCGACGCCATCGAGCGGCGTGGCCGTGGTCGCGATGCGGCGTCCCGCGTCGAGCGTCGACGGAACGGGGCCACGGCGCACCTCCAGCGAGCCGTCCCGTCGCGGATGACGGCCCGCGCGAGGAGGCGCGGCCACGGGTCGACGGAGGCCTACCCCGACCATCGGCCACGACCGGGGTGTGCTTGAGCGGTCACGTGCGACGCCCAGGACGTCACGCGCCACGCTGACCCGAAGACCACGATGCGCGACGACCGCAACCGCTACCGCTTCGACGGTCACGCCTTCTCCACCATCGCCCCGTGCATCGCCGGAACCAGACGGCCACAGCCTGGCCGCTCTCCATTCGGCAGCGTGCGCAGCGAGGCTTGCTTCTCGATCCGTGAGACGCGTGATGGCGTGACGCCGAGGAGTTGGACGACATCACGCACGGTCAGACCAGCGCCGCGTAGTTCAGCCACCGCAGGCCAGGGGTTGTGAACTGACCCGTCGCCGATCGCCGTCGACGGCGGTCCGTGCGGCATCGATCGTCGTCCGCGGTGGTACGCCACCTCCGGCCGTCAGTGGTCGGGGTCGTCCTCGTCCAGCACGCCCGGTGGTTTGGACACGCGCACGACCAGATCGGCCAGCAGGCCGATCGACATCACCTGGAACGCGGCGAACAGGATCAGCAGCGTGTTGGTGGCCAGCCGCAGATCCTTGGTGATGACGTCGTAGCCGAGCTTGCCGATGCCGAAAGCCAGCAGCATCAGCCCGATGGGCATGAACACCCGCAGCGGCTCGTAGCCCAGCACCATCCGCACCACCTGGAGCAGGTAGCGGCGGGTATCGCGGTACCAGTGGAACTTGGACCGCCCCTCCCGCTCGGCGTAGCGGATCGGGACGTAGGCGACGCTCAACCCGTCGGAGAGGAACGACATCGTCATCGTCGTCACGCACGAGAACCCGTTGGGCAGCCGGTCGAGGTAGCGCACCGCCTTGTCGCGACGGAACGCCCGGAAACCCGAGTTGAGGTCCGGGATCGGCTGCTGCGCCAGGTACTGCGCCAACCGACGGATCGCCCACTTGGCGGGCACACGGAACGCCTTGTGGGTGCCCTGCTCGGCGTCGCGCACCCCGACGACCTGATCATGGTCGCCGAGCGCGTCGACCAGATCGGGGATCTCCTCGTTGGGGTAGGTCATGTCGACGTCGGTCCACACCACCACCCGACCGCGCGAACGGCGGGTGCCGGTGCGGCGGGCACCCCCCGAGCCGAGGTTGCGCAGGTGCTCGATGACGCGGATGCGGTCGTCGCGCTGCGCGGCGAGGTGCAGCTGGTCCTGGGTGCCGTCGGTGGAGCCGTCGTCGACGACGACGATCTCCCAGGTGTGCTCGGACGCGTCCATCGCCGAGGTGATGCGCTCGAGCTCTTGCGTGACGTGGCCCACCTCGTTGTAGGTCGGCAGCACGATCGACACGTCCGGGCGTGCGGCCGCCTCGTCACCGGCCGCGGCGACGGCCTGTCCGGCGATGTCGGCGTCGACGCTCACGCAACGCTGCCCGGCACGGTGCCACGTCCGATGCCGTGGTAGTGCAGCCCGGCGTCGACCGCCGCCTTGGCGTCCAGCGCGTTGCGGCCGTCGATCACGATTGGGTAGCCGAGCGCCTCGCGCAGATCGCGGGGATCGAGCCCGGCGATCTCCGGCCACTCGGTGGTGATCACCGCCGCGTGGGCGTCACGGCAGGCCTCCAACGGATCGTGCACCAGCTCCGCGTCCGGTACCTCATCGGCGACGCCGTCGAGGGCGACCGGGTCGTAGATGCGCACGTGCGCGCCTTCGGCCAGCAGCTGGTGGGCGAGGTAGATCGCCGGCGCCTCGCGCAGATCGTCGGTCCCCGGCTTGAAGGCCGCACCGAGCAGCGTGATGGTCTTGCCCGCCAGGTGCCACAACTCGTTGCTGAGCTTGTCGATCACCAGCTGGCGCTGCCCGGCGTTGATGCTGCGGACCTCGTCGAGGAGCTGGAAGTCGTAGCCGACCGAACGCGAGAGGTGCAGGAACGCGTCCACGTCCTTGGGGAAACACGAGCCGCCGTAGCCGAGCCCGGCGTTGAGGAACGCCGGGCCGATGCGGGCATCGTGGCCCATCCCCTCCGCGACGGTCTGCACGTCGGCGCCGACCCGTTCGCAGACGTTGGCGACGGCGTTGATGAACGACAGGCGCGTGGCCAGGAACGCGTTGGAGGTGTGCTTGATCAGTTCCGCGGTGGGCACGTCCGTCTCCACCACCGGACAGCCCACCGCCTCCACCATGGGCGCGTACACCTCCCGCAGGCGCTGCAGTGCCACCTCACTGGAGGTGCCGTAGACGATGCGGTCGGGCTCGCGGGTGTCGGCGACCGCCGCGCCTTCGCGGAGGAACTCCGGGTTGGAGGCGACGTGCACCGCCGGGGCGTCGCCACCGCGGCGTTCCTGCTCACGGGCGATGACCTGCACCAACCGCTGGCCGGTGTTGGCCGGCACGGTGGACTTCTCCACCAGCACCAGCTCGCGGGTGGCGTGCTCGGCGACGTCGGCGCCGACGCGTTCGACGAAGCGTAGGTCCGGACCGCCGCCGGGCAGCGGCGGCGTGCCCACGCAGACGAAGACGACCTCCGCGGCAGCGACCGCCTCCGCCAGGTCGTTGGTGAAGGTCAGCGAGCCGTCACCGGTGACCTTGGCCAGTAGCTCCGGCAGCTCCGGCTCGTGGAACGGTGTCTGGCCGGCACGCAGCACCGCGATCTTGTCCGCGTCGTTGTCGAGGCCAACCACGCGGTGGCCGAGCTCGGCCAGGCACGCGGCGGTGACCAGCCCGACGTGTCCGACACCGATGATGGCGATGTTCATGAGGGCCTCGAGGTGGCATGGGCGCGGACGAGTCAGCGCGGGACGGTCGGCGGTGCGGCGGGTTCCACGTCGGTCCGGAGCGACGCGGACCGTGGGACGGTCATCCGACCACGGCGCCACCGTCTGGGTTCCATGACCGTCGGTGCGGTCGAGTCTAACGTCGGGTGGCGGGTGTCGTCCGTGATGGCACCAGTCGCAGGGCAACGTCGACCGCCTATGTCGCACCGATCATCGGCGCCGGGATGGGCGGGTCGTCTGCCCGTGCCCTATGGGGCGACCAGGGCGAGCGGAACGACCGCGACACCGTCGGGCCATCGAGCAGCAGGTCGGGAAGCTGCGGCAGGAGCACGTCGGGAAGCTGCGGCAGGAGCACGTCGAGCTCGTCGTCGACGACGCGTCGGATGTAGCCGGACGTGAACGATCTCGTCGATGAGGCCGACGAACGGTCCTGCCCCGACGCCATGACGCGACCATCCATCCGACCGGAGAGCTGCCGGACAACCAGCCTGAACGCAACCATCTACCCGCCTCAGAGGCGACGTTGCATCCATCGACCGCCCCCGCGGCCGCGATGACGAGAGCTTCCCTGATGGCGCTCCGGCGTACCGTCGACGTAGGGTTCGGCCGTCAGGACGTGAGGAGCGACAGGCGCGTGCGTGACGTCGAGGTGGTGTTCGACCAGCCCGAGGACGCTGACCACCGCGGTCGAGGACCGGAGGCCGCAGGGTTGCCCCCGGACGTGTGGCGGCTGCGGCACGCCGCGGTCACGGGTCTGGACGATGGCCACGGCTCTGCTGTGGAGGCGATCGAGCTGCTGGCTCCGCACCGAGAGCACCCGGACGGCGCGTTCACCAGCGCGTTGCTGATCTGCACCCACCGTCGCTTCGCCCACTGCTCGCGGACCCTCATGCGTGAGCTGGAGACCAGCGGTCTGCTCGACGCGACCCAGCTCGATGAGCTGGCCGAGGTGCTGTTGTGGCAGGCGCGCCTCCGCTTCGCCGTGCCGGCCGGGTGGATCGGCACGGAGCTGGAGGTCGCTCCAGGCACCCGGGTGCGCGCAACCGGCCGGACGCTCGTCGTCCCCGCACCTGACGAACAGACCTTCCCGCACGCGCAGCACATCCCTGCACCCGCCCGCCGCTGGGCAGCTCGCCGCCTCCTCGAACGCGACCGCACCGAGGTCGACGCGGTCCTGGCGCGAACCTGCGAGCTTGAGACCGGCGCAGGCGGTGCAGTGCTCTCCGGGGTCCTCGACGCCTGGGCGTCCTGCCCACCGGCATCGCTGGAGACCGCGGTCCACGCCGCGCTGGCCTCGGGCCTCGCGTCGGTGCGGCTGCGGGCGCTGGACGTCCTGGCCCGCACCGGGCGGCGGGAGGAAGCGGAGGCGTTGGCCCACGATGACGGCGCCGCGCAGGTCCGCCGCTGGCAACCGCCGGCCGATCGTCACGCCGACGACCCGCACCAGCCGACGCTGCTCGGGTGATCATCCACAGTCCGACGCCGGCCGGATCGAGCGCCGTCGGCGCGGGCGCGTAGCCTGCTCGCTCCGAGCCCCCGGAGTCAGCGTCCGAGCCCCCCGGAGTCAGCGTCCGAGCCCCCCGGAGTCAGCGTCCGACACCCCCGGAATCAGCGATGGACCATGAACGCCTGCGCGACCAGGCACGGCAGCGGCTGCGCACCCACGGACCCGCGACGATCGGTGAGCTCGTGCGCGAGCTGGACACCGGGGCCGACGTCGACGAGCGAGCGCTGTCTGACCTGCTCATGGCCGAGACGTTCGAGGACGGCTGGGCAGCGTTCCCGCTGCTCGACGGGCGGTTGTGCGACCTGGACGCCCTGACCGACGGGATCACGCTCACCCACGTCCTGGACGCGGAGGAGCGCGCCAGCGACACCGTCGCGGACGAACCCGACCTGGCCGGTATCGCGTTCCTCGTCGATGAGGACGGCCGGATCCCGCTGGCCGGCCCGCACGGCGGCCACCTCGAACTCGGGCACGACGGGCTCACCGGCCCCGCCGGCTGGCTCCCCGACGACGACGTGCTGGTGCTGCGCGTGGCCGACGCCCGGATCGAGGTCAGCGGCATGGCCGAGGTACCCGCCACCGACGCGACCACGGCCGAGCGGCTCGCGCGGACACTCGAGGCGCTCCGTGAGCAGCACCAGCATCCGATCGACGAGGCCGAGCTGCTGGTCGAGGCCCGCGCCCGCTACCCCCGGCTGCTGTCGCAGCCACAGGCGCCGCTGGAAGCCCTGTTCGCCGCGCAGGACCTCGTCAGCACCCCGTCGGGCGTACGCACCACCGACGAGGCCGAGGACGACGGCCCCGACTCCGTGGGGCAGCTGAGCGCGCACCTGCGTGATGACCACGGGTTGGACGAGGAGCAGGTCGAGGCGGTCCTGTACCTGGCGCTGGACGTCAGCCGCGTTCAGAACGCCGCCCTCAAGGCCGGGTTGGCGCAGGCCCGCCACCACATCGAGCAGGGCGGGGACGTGGCCACCGCGCCCACCACCGACACCGAGCGTGCCGCCGGCCGTTCCGCGCTCGACGAGCTCGACGCGCCGCGGACCGCCTGGGCCTTGTCGGTCGTCCTCGACGACGTGGATGGAGCGCTCGCGCTCGTCGAGGACGTCATCGGCGACGACGCGCTCGCCGCGTCGGTCATGCTCGACCTGCTGGACGCCGTCCGGCCCGCCAGCCGGTCACGGACGGTGCGCGGCAACGCGGCCTGGGTGCGTGCCCGCGCGTTGGAACTGACCAGCGACGATCACGCGCACGTCGAGCACGCGCTGCGTCAGGCGCTCGAGGCGGACCCCGATCACGGTCCCGCCGGGTTCGAGCTGGCCTGCTACCTCTCCATCCGCGGCCGTGCCGGCGCCGCGCTCGGCCAGCTCCGCGGCATCGAAGGGCCGGGCGTGGAGGAGTTGACCGACCTGCTGACCGACTACGCCCAGCCCGGCCCGATGTCGGCCGGACGCAACGAGCCGTGCCCGTGCGGGTCGGGACACAAGCACAAGGTGTGCTGCGCCGTGCACGGCGGCTGGTCACTCGCCGACCGGATGCCGTGGGTGATGCACAAGCTGATGAGCTTCTACCGCAGCCCGTACCCGCGCGACGCCGTGATGGACGTCGCGCGGGCGTGCGCCATCGCCGGGGAGAACCTGCAGGAGCGCGACGTGGCGGTGCTCAACCTCGCGCTGTTCGAGGGCGGTGTGATCGAGGACCTGTGCGAGGTGAAGGGCGCGCTGCTGCCCGCGGACGAGCTCGAACTGCTGCGCGGCTGGGCACAGGTGCGCGGTCGGCTCTACGAACTGGTGGAGCGACCGGACGACGGCACCGGGATCCTGCTGGACCTGCGCTCCGGCGAGCGGACCACCATCGTGGACCACTCGCTGACCGGTCAGCTCGAGCTCGGCACGGCGATGCTGGCCTGGCTCGTCGAAGAACCCGAAGCCACGGTGCCGTTCTTCGGCGTCGTGGTCGTCCCCGACGCCCATCGCCAGAGCTTGCTCGACCTCCTCGACGAGGAACCGTCCGCTGCGCAGCTCGCCCAGTGGGTCCGCGGCCTGTACGCCCCGCCGCGGCTGGCCACCACCGGCGGTGACCCGATGGTCTCGATCGAGCAGACCTACGACGTGCCCGACCCGGACGCCGCCCACGCGGCGCTGAGCGAGCGGCTCGAGGAGGACGAGGACGGGATCCTGCGTGCCTTCGAGCAACGTGATGGGAACCGGTGGCTGAAGGGCAGCGTGCAGCTGGCCGGCGGACGGTTGACCGTGGAGACGATGTCGGTCCCGCGTGCCGCGTGGTTCGCCGAGCTGATCGCCGAGGTGGTCCCCGACGCGACGCTGGTGGACGAGCAGCGGCTCCCGATCGCCGATCTGCACTCTCGCGATCCTGCCGACGACGACGATCCGGACGACCAGGACGTCCTCGACGGGCTCTCCGAGGAGGAGCGTGCCGCCGTGAAACAGCAGCTGGCGACGTTCATGCGCCAGCATGAGGACGCGTGGGTCGACTCGCCCCTGCCGGCGCTCGACGGCGCCTCGCCCCGCCAGGCGCTCGAGGACCCGACACGACGCGCCTCCGTGCTGCGGCTGCTCGAGGAGATCGAGCAGGCCGAGGAGACCTGGCAGGGGCCGGGCCAGGGGATGAGCGCCGCACGCCTCCGCGAGCTCCTCGACCTCACGTAGCGGCGTGTTCGGCAGTCTGGTGTGATGGATGTGGACAACGGCGATGTCTCACCCGCGCGGCACAGTCCTCGTTGATGGTGGACACGACGGTTTCCGGGACGGCCGCGGAGCGCGGCACGGTTCCCCGTGCCGTCGAGGTGGTGTTGGACCCGTCCCCATCGCAGCAGCGTTGGCTGTGGTCGTATGTGGGTTCGGTGCGCACCGCCTACAACTGGGCGCTCGCGGAAGTCCGCGAGAACCTCGACGTCCGCCGGGCTGAGCGCGACCGTGGGGTGCCCGAGGACGAACTGACGCCGGCGCTGTCGTGGTCCGGCGTCAGCCTCGCCAAGCGCTGGCGCGCGGTGCGTGATGAGGTGCATCCATGGCACCGGGACGTCTCGATCCACGCGTTCGAGACCGGCCTGAACAACGCCGCGTTGGCGTTGAAGAACTTCTCCGAGTCGCGCTCAGGCAAGCGCCGCGGCCAACGCGTCGGGTTCCCACGGTTCAAGAACCGCCACTCACGGCAGGCGGTCACGTTCGTCGAGCTCGCAGAAGGTGTCGACCACCGTCACTGGATGAACCCCGACACCCGCGAACATGTCCGGCTGATGCTGCCCCGACGTGCTGACGAGGGCAGCTGGGAACGGCGCCACACCCGACCCCGCTCACAGCAGGCGTCCGGGAGAGACCGACGCGGTGAGATCGCCTGGATCCACAGCTTGCAGCCGGAGACGGTGCGCGAAGTCTGGAAGCTGTGCGGTACCGGCCCGGGGGCGCGTCCAGGCACCGACCATCAAGTTCGAGGGTGGCCGGTGGAAGGCGGTGTTCCGCCTGCGGCTGCTCGACGGATCGACACGCCTGCGCAACCCTGGAGAACCGGTCCGACACCACGGCGGCGAGATCGGTGTCGATCTGGGCTTGAAGGACCTGATCACGCTCGACCGGCCCATCAAGGGTCTGACCGACGAACACGGGCACGTACCCAACCCGCGTGTGCTCGAACGGCACCTGACCCGGCTGCGGCGCCTCGACCGAGCCATCGCACGATGCGAGAAAGGATCGAAGAACCGGGCCAAGCTGCTACGGCGCTGTGCGAAGCTACACGGCAAGATCACGGCCGCGCCACCATGGTGCGTGCCGGCCGGCCGGCCGGCACGACCCAAGCACACCGACCTGCTGCTCGAGGTGCGAGACGAGAACCAAGCTCGCGCTCTGGTAACGGGTCTACCACTGCACCGGCTGCGGGCTCACCCTCGATCGGGATGTGAACGCCGCACGCAACATCCGCGCCGAAGGCACACGTCTCCTGCGCGACCAGCCACATGTCGCCTCGATACGCGGGGAGACACGAAACGGCGAGCCGAGATCCGATGAGACCGAACCCGCACAACATGAACGTGCGGGTGGGCACGGATCGTTCGAGGCCGCAACCGATCCAGCCAGCCCGTCTCTCACGCCACCGAGACCTCCCGGTCCCGGTGGCGTGAGAGACGGACGCGACCCGCCACCCACAAGGGCGACGGGGTCGGGTTGACCGCCAGGTGTTATCCACATCCCATCACACCTGACTGCCGAACCTACGGAGCGGCCAGCGTGGCGATGTCGTCGGCCTACCCGGTCCGATGGCGGTAGCGCCTCGGGCCCGTCGCGATCGCCCGGACCCTACGCTCGCCGGCATGAGACTCAGACGACGGCACCTGGCGCATCCCGTCACCAGCGCGAGATCGTTCCTGACCAGGCGAGCGGAGCGGCGCGAGCGACCGGCCACCGCGACCGACCGCCATGAGCCCGGGGCTGCGCCATCAGCTGATGACGAGTTCCGCCGGGTTGCGCTCGACGGACTCCGGGCCCTCAACCGCACCAACAGCATCCGTGCCTACCACCCGTTGTTCGGGCTCACGGCCGCAGAACAAGCCGAGTTCCCGCAGCCCAAACGGCTGGTCGACATCCGCTGGGAACGCATCCAGCCGAACCTGCCGGCCACCGGGTCCGCGCTCGACATCGGCAGCCAGTACGGCTGGTTCACGTTCAACCTCGCCGAGCACGGCCTCCACGCCGTCGGCGTCGAGTACTCCGGCAAGGCCGTCCGGGTCTCCCAGCTGCTGACCGTCTACAACCGCGCCAACCGTGCGGCGTTCCTGCAGATGGACGTCTCGCCCGCGACCGTCCGGGCCCTGCCAGCCGTCGACGTCGTGGTGTGCATGGCCATCTTTCACCACTGGGTCAGGACGCAGGGCTACGAGGCAGCGAAGGACATCATGGAAGCGTTGGCGGACCGGTGCCGGGACCGGTTGTTCTTCGAGTCGGGTCAGGTCGATGACACCGACAGCGTGGACCGCAGCAGCATCGGGTTCATGGGCGACTCGCCCAAGCACTGGCTCGAAGGGTTCCTTCGGGGCCTCGGCTTCGCGCAGGTCACCCACCTCGGGGAACTCCCACGGGCCGGCACCAACGAGCGGACCCGTCACCTGTTCATGGCGTCGAGGTGACGCGCGACGGTCGTCACCTGCGTCGCGCCGGCCTCCACCCCACCGCTCCGTAACAGGGGCCGCGACCTGGGGCAGCCTCCCGACCTGGAGTCACGGGAGCACGACGTCCTCACGTGCGAGCGCGTCCAGCGTTCGCGCCAAAAGGCTCGCCATCTGGTCGCGGCGCGTCGAGGCACCGGGCTCGTAGGTGAGCGTCCCCGTCCCGCGGACCAGCCCCAGGTCACGGGCCCGGTCGATCGACCCGACGTGCGTGCTGTCCGCGGTGTCGTCGAACCAGACCCGGCTGGGCGCCGCGGCATCGTCGACCAGCACCTCGTAGGTCCGCACCAGGAAGGTCGCCATCTGCTCCCGCTTGACGGGTGCAGCCGGTCGGAAGGTCCCATCCGGATACCCCCGGACGACCTCGAGGTCGACCAACAGATCGATCGACCCCGCATGCGCGTGATCGTCGTCGACATCCGAGAAGTCGGCCGGCTCGGGCTCGTCCAGATCCGGCTGTGCCCCTCTGATGATCCGGCTGAGGAAGGTGGCCATCTCCGCGCGGCTGACGGTGCTACCGGGCCCGAACGTCCCATCGGCTCGGCCACTGGTGACGCCGTTCGCGGCGATGCAGTCGATCGATCTGGCGTGGACCGCACCGGCAGCGACGTCGGGGAAACCGGCCGGAGGTTGCACACCACCGCAGACCGGTCGCGGCACCCCCTCCACCAGCGACGCGGCGTCCAGCATCCCGCCGGTGGTCGTGCTCTGCGCCAACGACGGCAGCGCCTGGCTGGTCCGACGCACCGCGTCGACCAGTTCACCGGGCGAGGCCTCCGGCTCGACCACCCGCCCGAGCGCGATCGCCGCGGAGACGAACGGGGCGGCGAAGGAGGTCCCGTTGACCAGATGGTAGTCCTGACCGCCAGGCAGCCCCGCCAGCACGGCGACACCCGGTGCGCCCACGTCGACCACGCCGCGGCCAACGTTGGCGAAGGTCGGGACCTCACCGCGCGGGTCGACCGCCGTGACCGAGATGAGGTTCGGTAGGTCGAAGCCGACCGGCACCCGAGGTGCCCCCCCTTCGCTGAGATCCCGGCTGCGGTTGCCGCTGGCCGCAACCACCGGGATCCCCAGATCAGCGATCGCGGCCTCGAGCATCGCACTGTCGTCCGGTTGCATCCCACCGACCCACGACGCGTTCACGACGTCGACCTGCGCCTGCTCCGCCGCATCGAAGGCGGCCAGGAGCAGTTCGGTGCTCGACTCCCCACCGACCGTGCCCGTTCCGTCGTCCGGTTCGATGAACGCGCCGATGCTCAGCAGGCCCACCTCCGGTGCCAGCCCCAGCATGCTGCCGCCGTGACGCGAGCCAGCGGCGATCACGCTGGCCACCTGGGTCCCGTGCTTGCGCCCGGAGGCGACGTCGATGAGGTCGACCTTGCCGACGACCGAGCTGCGCAGCTCCGGGTGGTCGAGGTCGATGGGCGTGTCGATCACGCCGACGACGACGTCCGGAGCGCCGAAGGTCTGCTCCCAGGTCGCCGGCGCCCGCACGTCGATGCCAGGCACGGATCGGATCAGGCTCCCGTCGGCGAGCGGACCGAGTTCCTGGCCGGTGTTCTCGAGCCCCCACTGCTGCTCGAACAGTTGCGAGGGCGGCACCACCGACCGCGACTCGTCATCATCGGCAGCGTCGTCGTCGGGGGACGATGACGACGTCGCGACGTCACCGCTGGGCTCGTCCGGATCGGCCTCACCGACGGCACGCGAGGCCGCGTCGAGCGCGTCGCTGCTCCGCCGGTCCCCGGTCGGCCCGCCGATCACCTGATCACGCTCGACCAGTTCCACCTCGACGGTCGCATCCAGCCGTTGCGCCAGCCGGTCGAGCTCCGCGGAGCCGACCTCCAGCGCGTCGACCCGGCGGGTGACCGGTCGAAGCTCGGCCGTGGGGTCGACACCGGCATCGGACAGGGTGTCGGCGCGAGCCGGCTCACCGACGTCGTCAGCCCAGCGGACCAGCAAGGTGTCCGGGTCATCGTCGACCGCGACGGCGGGTGCGGCACCCAGTGCCGGCAGCGTGAGCGCGACGGCGACCAGTGCGGCGAGGATGCGCCACATGCGTGACCCCGGGGCGCGGTCGAGGTCGGCGTCGAGCAAGCGGCGAGGGGTTGGATGCAGAAGACGGCTCCCCGTACGGCGGACCGAGCGTGCCTGGACGATCCGGTGAAGCGGGCATGCTACTGCCCGCACGCCCACGGGTCATCGCCGCCGGAACGTTCGCGCAGCGGCGTCGGGGGACGCCGCTGTGCGAGGATCAGTCCGGGGTCACCGTGCGCTCGCGGAGGTAGGCCCGCACCATGTCGACGAAGCTCGCGGTCGAATCGCGGCGGACATCGGCCTCCGGGCAGAAGTTCCCTGAGCCGCAGTTGCCCCGGACGTCCACGTCGTGGAGGGCGTAGATCCCCTGCGCATGGACGTGGCCAACGGGGACATCCGGGTAGTCGCGCTGCATCGGCTCGGCGTCCGGGACGCCTGCCGCCGCCGCCAGCAGCGAGGCCAGCTGCGCCCGGGTCATCGTCTCCCCCGGTCGGAAGGTGCCGTCGGGGTAGCCCTGCAGCCAGCCGCGGTCGGCCAGGACGTTGATCGCCGAGCCGTGGACGTGGTCGGCCGGGACGTCGCTGAACTGCGACCCTGGTATCGGGTCGAGCTCCAACCCGTTGACCACGAAGGACGACGCCTGGCCACGGGTCAGGGTCCGCTCGGGGCAGAACTCCGAGCCGGTGCAGCCCTTGGTGACCCCGGCACCGGCCAGGCGGGCGATCGCTTCGCTGTGCGGCGAGGAGTTGGGCACGTCGTCGAAGGGCCCCCGCTCGCCGTAGTCGAGCTGGTCCTCGATCACGTTCTCGTAGTCGTAGTCCACATCACCGGCCATCGAGGCGGCGTCCGCCCGGATGTCGTCCAGCTTGTTCTGGATCCGTCCCGGGCACGAGGTCTGGCCGACGTCGCGATGACCGACGATCGTCTGCCGCCACGAACCGTCGAACCCGTCGGTCCAGCCGGTCGGGTCGATGTCGTGGATCTGGGACTTGGCGGCGATCACCCGCGTGACCGCGTCGAGGGCAGCCTCCGACGCCTGCTCGTTGACGAAGTTGCCGATGACCGAGACCCCGAAGGACCCGGTGTTGTAGCCCGCCGCATGCGCCCCGACGACGCCCTTCTCGAACCCACCCCGACGCCCCTCGTACACGGTGCCGAAGCGGTCCACGACCACGTTGTAGCCGAGGTCGCGCCAGCCCAGCGTCCGCGTGTGGTAGGAGTACATCGAGCGCATGATGCCCGGCGCTTCCGAGCGGCTGTAGGTGTTGGCCGAACCATCGCTGCGGTGCGCGGTGTGGTGGACGATGCCGGAGTGGACCTCGTCGGCGACGGTGACCCGCGTCGAACCCAGCGACTCGTCCGCGCCCCACTCGGAACGCGAGACGATGTCGAACTCGGACGCGTCCGCCGACGAGCCGAGGTCGGTGTTCCACTCGCGCTCGACCGGCCCGCCGGAGAGGCCCATCGAGTCGATGAACGTGACGTCGAGGTCCTCCGTGGACGCACCGTCGACCTCGAGCTGGAGGTAGTCGGCCTCGCCGGCCCACAACGGTGCGGTGTGCTGGCCGTCCGCCGCCTCGCCGTCCTCGGCCGAGCCGTCGTCGGGGCCATCGGTGGCATCGAGGAACTCCAGCGCCTGCCAGTTGGACCAGTCCTCGCCGTCCTCGGAGACCCGTATCCGCACCTCGGTCGCCGACTCCGGCGCGGTGACCCCGACGCTGCTGAAGGTCAGCGGCGCCTCCACGATCTCCGAGGTCGAGGTCGTCGCAGCATCGGCATCGTCGGGGACGCCAGCCGTGCCGAACCCGCTGATGCCGTCGTCGTCGGAGCCATCGTCGACCTGGTCATCGGCTTCGTCGGCGCTCGGCAGCCCCTCGACCTCCTCGCTCTGGGTGACCGGTGTCGCCGTGACCTCGACCTGGCCGACGGGCACCAGCATCGTCACGGCCAAGGCGAGCACGGTGATGCGGACGAGGCTCCGGCGGGTGGACAACGCAGCGACCTCCAGGTCGGCGGTACAGGATGGTTCAGGTGCTCGTTTCCGAGGGGTGCCTCACGGGCGCTGGCAGGCCGCAGTCGACCGATCCCGGCGCGGTGCGACGACAGCCTCGCTGTCGGCCGCGAGCGGGTGACCGTACGACGGACTCATCGGCCACCCGCCCAGCGAACTGAAAGGGCAACTCCCAACACGCAACGTGACAGCAGCAACATCAGTGCCCACCGTGCGCCCAGCGTTCGAGGGTCGCACCGTTCGTGCGCTGGGCACCCTCCACCTCGACACCGGCGGGAACCGCTGACCATCCGCCGATCGCCCGTCACCTGTAACGCAGAGCGCCCATATGAACGCTTTCAGTGTCAAGTTGGCTCGGCAGCCGGTCGACACCTGGGACAGACACCCACGACCCGACCGCTGCCCGCCCGACGTCACACACCGGCGGCCCCAGCCGGAGACGAGCGACGATGCCCCGCACCCAAGCGCACCTGGCCAGCCGCCCGCTCCTGGTGCTGCTGCTCGCCGTCGCGCTCGTGCTGCCGTTGACCACCCCCGCCGACGCCTCGTCGCAGGACCGCGAACTCGAACACGACGTGGTCGCGCTGGTCAACATCGAACGAGCCAAGGAAGGGCTCGGAGCACTGACGGTCGCCAACGACATCACCAGCGTCGCCCGCGACCACAGCGCACGCATGGCCAGGTCCGGTGAGCTGCACCACAACCCGGACTTCTCCAGCCAGATCACCGGGTGGAGCCGCGTCGCGGAGAACGTCGGTGTCGGACCGTCGGTATCGCGCATCCACGACGCGCTGATGGACTCCTCCGGCCACCGACGCAACATCCTCGATGACACGGTCACCGAGATCGGCGTCGGCGTGGTCGTGCGTGACGATCGCATCTGGGTCACGCAGAACTTCCGACGGCCATCCTCGGGCGCTCGGAGTACCGCTCCCTCCACGGTGCGATTCGGTGATGTCTCCAGCACCAACGTGCATGCCCGCTCGATCGAAACGGTCGTTGACCGTGGCATCGCCGACGCTTGCGGAACCAGCCGCTTCTGCCCCTCCAACTCGGTCACCCGCGCCGAGTTCGCCGGCATGCTCGTCCGCACGCTGGATCTGCCCCCTGCATCCGACGGTCGGAGGTTCACCGATCTGGCCAGCGGCCAACGCGACGACGTCGAGGCGCTCTACGCCGCCGGCCTGACCGCCGGTTGTGGGGGCGATCGCTTCTGCCCCGACCGGAACCTCACCCGCGAGCAGATGGCGACCTTCTTCACACGTGCGCTCGCACTCGATCCCGTCGACGCGTCGCCCTTCACCGACGTCGGACCAACCCACGCCGGCAGCATCGGCGCGCTCTACCGGGCCGGCATCACCCGTGGATGCACCAAATCCACCTACTGCCCCACCACCAACGTCAGCCGTGACCAGACCGCGTCGATGCTGGCAAACCACCTCGGCTGAGCCTGCCCAGTAGCCTCCCTGGCCAGCCGGCGGAGCACGACGGGAGGGAGCGCGCATGCGGGTCGTGGTCGCCGCCTGGGTGGGCTCGACCAACCTCGGCGACGAACTCCTCCACGCCGGGCTGCGCCGCCTCCTGGCCGCGCATGACGCCACCGTCGCCGCCATCTCCATCGCCCCCGCGGCGACCGTGGCGGCCCACGGCGGCATCGGACTCGACCACCGTGACCTCCACCGCATCCGGCGGGCGGTTCGCAGCGCCGACGCGGTCATCTTCGGCGGCGGCGGCCTCCTCCAGGACGTCACCTCTCCCTTCAACCTGCCGTACCACCTCTCGCGCGTCATCCTGGCCCGCCGGGCCGGGACACCGGTCGTTGCGGTCGGGCTCGGTGTCGGGCCGTTGGAGACGCGCTTGGGGCAGGCCCTGACCCGCGCCGCGCTGGAAGGTCTCGCCGGCTGCACCGTGCGCGACCAGGCCAGCGCCACACGCCTGGTCGACGTGCTCGGCGACCGCGTCGAACTCGAGGTGGCCGCCGACCTCGCCTTCGCCCTGGACGCCACGTCCACCGAGCCGATCCGGCACGACGACGGAACCCGGCGGCTGGTGGTCAGCCTGCGGCCGTGGAGCACCCACCGAGCGCGCCTGCCCGCAGCCGCCCGTACCGACACCACGCCAGAGCCGATCGTCCAGGCGCTCGCCACGGCGCTGGATGCGGCCGTGGACGCGTCCGGATGGGGGCTGCGGTTCGTCGCGCTGCAACGCGACCGCGATGACGCCTTCCACCGCCGCGTGGCCGCGAGGATGCGCGCCCCTGCCTCGTTCGCCACCCCCCACCTCGACGACCTCCTGGGGGAGTTCGCCGCCGCGGACGCCGTGGTCAGCATGCGCTACCACGGCGGCGTCGCCGCGACGCTGGCTGGCCGGCCGTCGGTGCTGATCGGCTACGACCCGAAGGTCGAGGCCCTGGCTGAGGAGCTGGGCGCCGGCGGCCGGCTCCTGACCTTCGACGCGGAGTCGGTGCAGTCGCTGCCGCAGGCGCTCGCCGCCGTCGAAGGACAGGGGGCTGCGGTCGACGCCGCCTGCGACCGGCTGCGCGGCCGGCAGGCGCCGACCGTCGAGCTGCTGGGCCGGGTGCTCACCGGCTGACGGGCTGGGTGGCTCGCGGGCTGGGTGGTCGCCTGGGACAGCTCGCTACTCCACCACCGGCGCGCCCAGCTCGACGCTGTCGAGCACCTCCATGAAGGTGTCGAGGTGTTCGAGGAACACCTCCGGCGCGTCCTCGTCCGCAGGGCCGGGGACGGGCTGGGCGAGGATGACCACCTGCCGCGAAGGGATCATCACGATCATCTCGCGCGTCGGCGTGCCGTCGCTCTCGTAGGAGAACACCAGTCGGGTCGCGGGGATGTCCTCGCCGAGGATCAGCTGATCGTCGGTCTCGAGCGTGGCCTCCTGCTGCTCGGCGAAGTCGCGCCAGTCATCCGGCATCGTGGCGGGCTCGTGCGTGAGGAACATCGCCACGACGTCCGCATCGGGATCGACGTCGTCGGCATCCACACCGATCGGCTCGTTGGAGATGCTCAGCCGGGTGTCGGTCTCCTCGAAGCGGTACCAGCCGTCGGGCAGGTCCAGTTCGATGTTGCGCCACTCCACGCTGCCGGGTTGGTCCGGGCCGTCGGAAGCGCAGGCCGCCAACGTCACCGATGACGCGATGACGAGCACCACCGTGACGATCCGCGACCTCATCGCGTGCGACCTTTCGACACCCGCCTCGTGGGGGGCAACGCTACTGGTGTCGGGAGCCGTCGTCGTCCCCGTCATCGCGGGGGGCGTCGGCGTGGGTGTCGCGGCGGGCATCGCGGCGGGCGTCGGCGTGGCTGTCGCGGCGGGTATCGCGGCGGGCGTCGGCGTGGCTGTCGCGGCGGGTATCGCGGCGGGCGTCGGCGTGGGTGTCGGCCGGAGGTCCTGCGTCCTCTCGCATGGCGATCTCCCGCTCGAGGACCTCGAGGGCTGCCGTGGCCCGCAGGCGCTCCACGGGGTTTTCGGGCGCGGGCGTGGGGGTCGGATCGGCGGCCGGGACCGAACGCGGGAGCTCGTCGGTGCGGTCAGCGTCGGACGCGGCCGCATGCACGGGGTCACCGTCGAGCTCGCTGGAGCGCGCATCCTCCGCATGTGGATCGTGGTCGGTGATCGGGGGGCCGAGCTCGACCGTCGTCGGCACGTGCGGCGGTGTATCGGTGACGGCCGACGCTGGGGTGTCGTGGCGACCGCGCGGATCGTCACGACCGTGGCCGCGGTGGTCGGCATGGTCGCCGTGGTCGGGATCGCCGTGGTCGAGGTCGCCGTGGTCGAGGTCGCCGTGGTCGAGCGGAGCCGCGTCATGATCGGCGACGAGCCGAGTCACCAGAGGGCCGGAACCAGGCTCGAGCAGGGCGGCGGCGGTCGCGGCGTGTGCCTCGTCGATGACCTCGACGGGACGCTCGTCGCTCACCGGCGCGGGTGGCTGCTCCTCGTCGGACGCCGGGGTGGCATCGGGTCCCGGGGCCGGCGCCGGCGCCGGTTCCGGCCCGGGCGCCGGCGCTGGCTCGGGTCCGGGCGCGGGCGCTGGTCTGGGCGCAGGCGCCGGCTCCGGTCCGGGCGCGGGTTCCGCAGCGACCCGCTCCGGTTCCGGCTCCGGCCGGCTCAACGCTTCCTCGACGTCCGACGAGGGACGCGGGCCTGCGACCTCGTCGTCGAGCAGGAACACCTGCGGGTCGTGGCCGACGGTTCGCAGGGCATCAGCTCCAGCGATCAGGTCGATCCGGGGGGTGCGGTCGGTCTCGCCGACGATCAACACGTGCGCCAGCGACGCGGCCGCATGGACCGCCTTCCGGCTGGCTGCGGTCGGCAACGTGACCAACAGCACGTTCAGATCGGACGGCAGCCGGCTCGCGATGGCCGCCAACGACTCCAACGCCGACGCCTGGTTGCCGCCGGCGCCCAGCCGTGCCAGCTGCAACCCGGGGACGAACTCCACCGCTTCGGTGAGACGCACACCATCGTGGATCACCTCATCGAGCCCCGGAGGTGCGCTCCATCCCGAAGCCAGATCGATGTGCAACACCCGCAGCCGGTCACGGGCCAACGCGACGGCCAGCGCGTCGGCCCAGGGGGCGACCGCCTGCGTGTCGCGGCCGGCGGCGGCCACACCCAACCGGAGCAGACCGTCAGGTCGCGCCTCTCGGACCGAGGCAGCCAACCGCTGCGCGTCAGCTTCGTGAGGTTCGGTTGGCAGGACCGCGACCAACTCGCCGCTCGTCGATCCGATGTGCCTGGGGCCACGCACGATCGGATCGGTCGCATCCAGTGCGATCGCGACCGCGACTCCCTGCAGCAATCCCGCCACCCCGACGACCCCGCCGACCGTCCATCGCGGAGGCACGACGTCAGGGAACAACACCGCCAGCACGGCCGCGACCGCGATCACCCCGAAGCTGACACCGAGCACCGCCGCACGGCGTCGGCGCACGATATCGAGCCCCTCGACCAGCCAAGGCGGCGGTCGGAACGGTGACGGCTTGTCGTGTGTCTGGCTCATCGTCGGTCGATGCTACCGATGCCCACCCGCCGAACCGCGGAGCTGGGACCGGACCGATGGCCGGGTGCGTCCAGCCCGGGGCGCAGATGCCCGGACCACCCCGACGCGCACACCGGGAGGCAGTAGGCTCGTCGCCCGAGTTGAGCGGCGGATCGAACCCGATCGCGGAAGGACGGCGGATGGGCGCGGACGACGACCAGCCGCTCGGAGCTGCTCGGCCCCGCGCTGCAGGCCATACTGCTGCCGATACCGCCGGTTCGGCGCCACCGAGGATCACGACGGTGGTCGGTGCTGGGGTCATGGGGCGAGGCATCGCCTACGTCAGCCTCGTCGCCGGCGCGGAGACGCGGCTGATTGACCTCGACGCCGAGCAGCTCGAATCGGCCGTCCACCGCATCCACGCCGATCTCGCGGTCGGTGTCGACCGGGGCAAGGTGGACGCCGAGGTGGCACGGCGGGCATACGACGACCTCGCCACCAGCACGGACCTGGCGGCCGGCTGTGACGGCGCGGACGTGGTGATCGAAGCGGTCGCCGAACGCATCGACGTCAAGCGTGAGGTGCTGGCCACCGCCGAACGGCACGCCTCGGCGGAGGCGGTGCTCGCGACCAACACCTCGTCGATGTCGATCACGGAGATCATCGCCGCGCTGGACGATCCGTCGCGCGGCGTCGGGATGCACTTCTTCAACCCGGTCCCGAAGATGAAGCTGGTCGAGCTCGTCCGCGGTCTTCAGACCTCCCCCGCCACGATGGACCGCGCCGAGGCGACGGCGCAGGCGATGGGCAAGCAGACCGTGCGCGTGGAGGACGTGCCCGGGTTCGCGACCTCGCGGATCAACGCCCTGATCGGCAACGAAGCGATGCACATGCTCGACGAGGGCGTCGCCTCCGCGGAGGACATCGACACCGCGATCAAGCTGGGTCTCAACCACCCGATGGGGCCGTTGGAGATGGGAGACCTGGTCGGCTGGGACACCCGGCTGGAGATCCTGACCTACCTGGAATCGACGCTCGGCGAACGGTTCCGACCCACCAACCTGCACCGGCGGATGGTCGCGGCGGGCCGGCTCGGGAGGAAGTCGGGCGAGGGGATCTACCGCTACGACGATGCGTGACGCGGCGGCGTGCAGCTGCCGGGTGGGCGGCCGCCGAGTGGGTCGCCGGCAGGCGGCGCCGGGTGGCGGCCACGGGTGGAGGCGCCGGCAGGCGGCGCCGGTCGGACGTGTGGAGCGCCACCGGCACCCAGCCCCCGCAACGCTCCACGGATCCCGCCCACCACCGCAGCCGCAGCGCCCCACCGGCGATCCGTGGAGCCTCACCGGCACCCAGCCCCCGCAACGCTCCACGGATCCCGCCCACCACCGGCAGCCCGCGTCCATCCCCGACCCGTGTCAACGGACCCGACCATCCACCGGGGCCGGGTCGGGGCGGGGTGCTGGCGCTACCGATAGGTCAGCACCGCAGGTCCTGCTCACGCGGCCACTCCAGACCGAGGTGGCGACGCGCCTGCGCCGCGATGACCGCGCGCGTCCGCGCCACGAAGTCCGGCCAACCGTCGTGCAGCAGCCTCCAGGTAAGCCGCAGGACCGCCCAACCATCGGCGCATCC
Organism: Nitriliruptoraceae bacterium; assembly: GCA_007121785.1. GTDB lineage: Bacteria > Actinomycetota > Nitriliruptoria > Nitriliruptorales > Nitriliruptoraceae > SKTG01. The sequence goes on along the minus strand of SKJX01000171.1, from coordinate 1,929 downwards.
AACCACCGCGTTGCTGCGCTGCGCATCGACCTCGAGCTGCGCTCGGGTCCGGTGCCAGCTCAGGCTCTCCACCTCGATGCCGAACCGGATCGCCGCGATCCCCAAGTCGAGACTGATGGGACCGCCTCCACCCGTTGGCACCGGCACCTGCCCCCGGTCCAGGAGGATCCCGTCATCCGCGAACCGCCGCCGCGCTTCGAGCTCCAACGGGGAGTCCGAGCGGCCGGCTTCCTCCAGCAGCTCGACGACGGACACCAACGTGGGACGGCCGGCGAACCGGCGATGGCGATCGAGCAGGCCTCGTAGCTGCGCGAGGGTGGTCTCGCGGTGGTGCAGCAGTTCGATCGCGACCTCGAGCAACACCCCACGGTCGACGCGGCCGGCGAGGTGACGCAGCAACGGCCCGCCCCGCAGGACCGGCACGCCGCCGCGCAGCTGGATGTCCACGCTCTCGAGCCCGCGGATGCGCTGGAGGTCCACGCGCGGGTGCGGCCGGACGCGCCGATCCGCGTGGATGGCGACCTGCACCCGCGTCGGCGCGACCGCCCGGATGCCGTACGAGAAGGTTGCCGACCAGCCCGCGATCGCGGCCACGTCACGGCCCTGCTCCCCGGTCCGACCCTGGACCGCGAGCACGGCAGCGCGCATCCACGCGCGGTCATCGACGACCGTGCCCGTCGGTGCGACGACGCCGGGGAACGGCCACCACCAGCCCTCCGCCCGCGCACGCCGGCGGACCTGATCCGGCGTCAGCCCCGCCGCCCTGGCCGTCGGGCCGAGCAGGACCGGACCGCGCATCCGCTCGGCTGCCCGGTGGAACTCGCGCCAACCCATCGGCGCACCCTGCCACCGGCCAGCCGTCCGTCGGCGTCGGAGGTGCCCGACCCTGTGGATGAGCAAGCGGCCGACGAGCGTCGGCGCCAGCGACGGACGAGGGGCGCACGAGAGCCAGGCGCGAGGGCCAGGCACGAGAGCGACGTGTGGAGCGATGCCCGCGCCCAGCCCCCACGGCGCTCCACACATCCACCCCGACCGCTGCACGAGGGGTGATCTGTGGAGCTTCACCGGCACCCAGCCCCTGCAACGCTCCACAGATCCGCCGGAGAGAGGCCGCACGAGCACGCTCCTGGCGATCGCCACGACCGCCGTGGCGCCACGACGGAGCCCCCGCCGTGGCGGGGGCTCCGAGGTGGTGCCAGGTGGTGCGGTGGGGCCGCCTTACATCATGCCGCCCATGCCGCCCATGTCGCCCATGCCGTGGTCGTGGCCGCCGCCACCCTCGCCTTCCGGCTCGGGCTTGTCGGCGATCAGCGCCTCGGTGGTGAGCAGCAGACCCGCGATCGACGCTGCGTTCTGCAGCGCGGACCGGGTGACCTTGGCCGGGTCGATGATGCCGGCCTTGAGCAGGTCCTCGTACTCACCGGTCAGGGCGTTGAGGCCCTCACCACCGGTCATGTTGCGGACCCGCTCGACGACGACGGAGCCTTCGAGGCCCGCGTTGTTGGCGATCCAGTACAGCGGCGACGACAGCGCATGGTGGATAATCCTCGCACCGGTGCGCTCGTCACCGTCGAGGTCGAGCTTCTCGAGCCCGGCCTCGGCCTGGAGCAGCGCGGTGCCACCACCAGCGACGATGCCCTCTTCGACCGCCGCACGGGTAGCCTCGAGCGCGTCCTCGACGCGGTGCTTGACCTCCTTGAGCTCGGTCTCCGTGGCCGCACCGACCTTGACGACCGCGACGCCGCCGGAGAGCTTCGCGAGGCGCTCCTGGAGCTTCTCGCGGTCCCAGTCGGAGTCGGTGTTCTCGATCTCGCCCTTGATCTGGTTGATCCGGCCCTGGATGTCGTCATCCGAGCCAGCACCCTCGACGATCGTGGTCTCGTCCTTGGTGACCACGACCTTGCGAGCGCGACCGAGCAGGTCGAGCGT
>SKJX01000104.1 GCA_007121785.1 Nitriliruptoraceae bacterium | reverse complement strand
AGCGTCGCCGAGGCGACGTCGCCTGGACCGATGGATCCGCGAGGGCTGTGGACAACGCCGTCCGCGCCGATCAGCTGCCGGATGGACCGTCAGCCGCGCGGCAAGCGTGTGCATCTGCGATCACCGGTGCACCGCGATGCACACACATCGCCCGTCAGGGGCCACATCGGGCCGGACGCGCGCCAGCCGGTACCGGCGGCGGGCTGATGCGCGGGCGACGCACGGACGAACACCACGACGGGGTTCTCTGCGTTACACAGGGAGATGGCGGTCCGCCCCTGACCGCCAAGGCGCACCATCAACGTCCGACGCCCCATCGGACGGTGCGCCGGTGAGGACCCACCGCCCCGTGGGAGCCTCACTCGCCGGTCGACGCCGTGCCCCGCGCGTCCCGGCATCGCGGCCCCCCGGTCCCCACCGGGGGGCCGCGCACGTTCCGGGCGGGACGCACGTTCCGGGCGGGACGCACGTCCGCACGGCCGTTGCGCGGCCCTGGGCCCCGCGATCGGCGAGATCGTTCGATCCGTTGGGCCAGGTGGGCAGCTGTCCGTCCGGCCGAGCCAGCCGAGCGGGTCTCAGCTGCCCAGGCGGGTCAGCTGCCCAGGCGGATCAGCTGAGCAGGCGGATCATCAGCTGGGCGGCCTCGGAGGGGTTGGTAGCCACGGCGATGTCGTACCCCTCGAGGATCTCCTTCTTCTCCGCGGCGGACTCACCGCCCGGGCCGCCTTCCTTGACGATCGCACCGGCGTGGCCCATCTGCTTGCCTTCGGGGGCTTCGAACCCGGCGATGTACCCGACGACCGGGGTGTCGGGGATGTTGTCCCGGATCCACTCCCCCGCCAGCTGCTCCTCGGAACCACCGATCTCGCCGACGAAGGCGATCGCGTGGGTGTCCGGGTCGTTGGCGAACGCCTCGATGACGTCCAGGAACTGCGTGCCGATCACCGGGTCACCGCCGATGCCGATGCAGGTGGAGATGCCGATCCCGGCCTGCCCCAGTTCGTGCATGATCTGGTAGGTCAGGGTGCCGGAGCGGCTGACGAGCCCGACCTTGCCTGGCATGGTGATGTCCGCCGGGATGATGCCGACGTTGGCCTTGCCCGGACTGATGACCCCCGGACAGTTCGGCCCGATCAGCCGGACCCCGCCGCGCCGAACGACCGTGTCGTACACCTCGGTCATGTCGTGGACCGGTACGCCCTCGGTGATGACCACGATGGTCTCGATCCCGGCCTCGTACGCCTCGAAGATGGCGTCCTTGGTGAACGGCGCCGGGACCATCACCATCGAGGTGTTGGCACCGGCTTCGTCCACGGCTTCCTTGACGGTGGCGAAGACCGGGACCCCGAGCTCGTCCCAGGTCGTCCCGCCCTTCTTCGGGTGCGTACCGGCGACGATCCTCGTGCCGTAGTCCTGGTTGCGCTGGGCGTGGAACGTGCCCTGGGAGCCGATGCCCTGGACCACGACCTTGGTGTTCTCGTCGATGAAGATGCTCACGTGATGCTCCTCGGGGTCGTACGCGGCGCGCTGCGGCGCGGATCGTGGATTGGCACTCAGGCGGAGCGAGCGAGTTCGACGGCGGTCGCCGCCGCTTCCTGCATCGTCGCGGCCGCCACGACGTTGGGCAGGTCCGCGCCCTCGAGGATCGCTCGACCCTCCTCCGCGTTGGTGCCGTCGAGCCGCACCACCAGCTTCTGTGGGAAGTCACCGAGCCGCTGGGTGGCTTCGACCACCCCGTTGGCGACCTCCTCGCCGCGGGTGATCCCCCCGAAGATGTTGATGAACACGCTCTTGACGTCCGGGTCCCGCAACACCAGGTCGAGCGACTGGGTGATCGCGTCCGCGGACGCACCCCCACCGACGTCCAGGAAGTTGGCCGCCCGGCCGTCGTTCTGCGCCACCACGTCCAACGTGGCCATCACGAGCCCCGCGCCGTTGCCGAGCACACCCACCTCGCCGTCGAGCTTGACGTACTGGATGCCCTTGGCCTGCGCTTCGGCTTCCAGCGGATCGTTGGCCTCGAGGCCGTCGAGCTTCCAGTCGGCGTAACCGTCGTGGCGGAACGCGGCGCTGTCGTCGAGCGTGACCTTGCTGTCCAGCGCGATGACGCGGTCGTCCTCGGTCCGGATCAGCGGGTTGATCTCCGCCAGCGTGGCGTCCTCATCGCGGTACGCCGCGAAGAGGTTCACCAGCAGGTCGGTCGCCTGGTCGAGCACCTCCGCCGGCAGGTTGGCCGCGGTGACGATGTCGCGGGCGACCTCCGGGCTGAGCCCGTCGGCCGTCTCCGACGGCGTCAGCGTCCGCTTGATCACCGCATCCGGGTTCGTGCGGTTGACCTCCTCGATGTCGACGCCACCTTCACGCGAACAGATGATCAGGTGGCCCTTGTTGACCCGGTCGTGCATCACCGAGAGGTAGTACTCCTCGGCGATGTCGGATGCCGGCTCGACGTACACCACCTCGACGATGTGTCCCTTGATGTCGAGCCCGAGGATCGACCCTGCGTGCTCACGCGCCTCGTCCACGTTGGTCGCGAGCTTGACACCGCCCGCCTTGCCGCGGCCGCCGGTCTTGACCTGCGCCTTGACCACGACCGCGGACGCGTCGCCTTCCAGGTGCTTCTGCGCGGCCGCGACGATCTCGTCGACGGTGCGGCACACGCTGCCGACGGGCGGCACGGGTACGTCGTTGCGGGCGAACAGCTGCTTGCCCTGGAACTCGACCAGGTCCATCGGGTCTCCTGTGGTTCGGTGGTCGGCGTGGCGGCCGTCAGCACGGTCGGTGGTCGCACGCCGGCGGTTTCGCGGACATGCTCGGCGGCCACCGTCTGCGGGCGGCCGCGCGGATCGCGTCAGACGCGTTCGGGGACGTTGGCGGCGACCCAGTCGGTGATGGCCTTCATGGGGGTCCCGGGGGTGAAGATCTGCGCCACCCCCTGCGACTTGAGGTCGGGGATGTCGGCGTCGGGGACGATGCCACCGCCGAACACGATGACGTCGTCGGCGCCTTCCTCCCGCAGCAGCTGGACCACGCGGGGGAACAGCGTCATGTGCGCCCCGGAGTGGATCGACAGGCCGACGGCCTGCGCGTCCTCCTGGAGGGCGGCCGCGACGATCTGCTCGGGTGTCTGGTGCAGGCCGGTGTAGATGACCTCCATCCCGGCGTCACGCAACGCGCGCGCGACCACCTTCGCACCTCGGTCATGACCGTCGAGGCCGGGTTTGGCCACGACCACGCGGATCGCCATGGTTTCCCCGCCTCCCTCTGCCGCTCGAGACGCGGCCGAGGATAGTCGAGGCGGCAGCCAACCCCCGAGCCGAGCCTCGCACGCCCGACCAGACGCGGGCACGACGACGGGTACCGTCCCCTCCGATGAGCGAACCATCGAAGCCCACGGGCCCCGCCGACGACCCGCCAGGCGGTCCCGGGGACACCTCGCCGGAGTTCGGACCGTCGGGGTACCTGCCGGCGCGGGCGGCGCAGCGGGCCCGCAAGATCGTCCTGCGGGCGCCGCTCGGCGCCCAGTGGATCATCGGCGCCGTGGTGGCGGGCCTGGTGGTCGTCGTCGCCGGCGTGTGGTTCCTGCTGACCAGCGACGATCCGCCACCCGACCCGTGGGTGGCGGCCGGCGAGGTGGCCGACGTCGGCGATGCGGCACACGACCCGGACCTCGACGCGCTGCTGGTCGGGGCAGGGGGACGGATCCGGGCGTTCGCCGACGCCGCCGACGTCACCTACTGCGAGGCCAGCAACCAGTTGGAGGCACCGGACGGGCGAGTCTGGTCCCTCACCGGCCGGGGGCTGGGCGGAACCGCGTCGCTCGAGGAGCACCCGACGCTGGTGCAGGACGGTGTCCTCTACGTCGACCCGACCCGCACCCAACCGGGTCCGAGCCCGTCCGACGAACCGGCGGACCCGGCCTGCTGACCAGCGACACCCCTGGGAACGGGCGGTCAGGCCGCTTCGGAGACCTCCCCGGTGGTCGCCAGCTCGTCGAGCCGCTCGAGGGTGGCTTCCATGCCACGGAGGTTGCGCTTGGGGAAGCGCGCGAGCTCGATCGCCAGCTTGGACCGTGCCCCGGACCAGTCGAAGGTCTCGGTGACCCGGGTGCCGTCGTCGACGTCCTCGAACTCGTAGCGCCAGCGGTGGCCGTGGAAGTGGCGCCACGCGATCCGCTCGCCCTCCTCGAACTCCACGACGCGGTTCTCGATGTGGTAGCTCGACCCCATCTTCATGTCCATCCCGAACGTGGCGTCGAGCTCCAGCCGCTGGCCCGCATCGCCGGTGGCGGCGCGGACCGAGCCCGAGCCGTCGATCACCGGGTGCATGCCCGGGTCGGCGACGATGTCGAACAGCGCCTGCCGGTCCGCGGCGATGACACGGCTGGTGGAGACGGCGCGCTTCTTGCTCATGAGGTCCTCCGGGGGCGGTGCTCGTTGGGGTTCGTGGCCAGGCATGGGGCGTGACCGGGCACGGGACGTGGCCAGGCTCGGGGCATGGCTACGCACCAGGCGTCGCCGGCTCGGGGCGTGGCCGGTGCCCGCCACAGGTGCTTCGGAGCCGACCACCCGACCAGACGTGCGCGACCACCACGACGCGCGGGGCAGGGTGCCAGGCCGACGACGTCGTCGAGGACCGTGCCGATGGCCTACCCACGGATGCCGTCCACCAGCAGGAACAGCCCGAACACGAAGAACGCGAGCGCCGCGACGACCCGCACGAGCCGTTGCGGCAGCCGAGCACCGAGCAGCGTGGCCACCACCACGGCCAGTCCGCTGGCGGCGGTCATCCCGAGGCTCGCGCCGACCCAGGTCAGCACCGCGCCCTGCGTCCCCGCCAAGGTGGTGGCGGCGATCATGGTCTTGTCGCCGAGTTCCGCCAGCATGAACGCGAGGGTGACGCCGATCAGGACCGACCCGCTGCGCAGTTCGGCGTCCTCGTCCTCCTCGTCGCCGTCACCGCGAAGCGTCCAGATCCCGAACCCGAGGAACAACAGCCCGCCCCCGATCACGATCGCCCGCTCCGGTAGCGCGGCCCCGAGCGCGGCACCGATCAACGTCGACACGCCCATCATCACGACCGCCGCGATCGCGATCCCCGCGAGCACCGGCCACGGCCGGTAGCGGGCCGCGAACGCGATCGCGAGCAGCATGGACTTGTCCCCGAGCTCGGCGAGGAACACCAGTCCGAAGGCCGCCAGGAACTCCTCCACGCCGCACGCTCCTCACCGCCTCACCGGCCCAGCGACGCCCACCGGCCGGTCCTGGGTCAGCCGACCTTGACCAGGGGGGCGTAGGCGAGCATCAGGTGCTTGACGCCCTCCTCGCCGAACTCGACGGTCGCCTCGGCCCGTTCGCCCTCCCCGTCGAGCTCACGGACCACCCCCTGGCCGAACTTGGTGTGCATCACCGTGTCACCGACCCGGAACTCCGCCCCACCGATCTCCAGCACCTCGACGTCGCGCCGGCGCTTGGCCGCCGACGACCCCACGCGCGCGCTGCGCACCTCCACCAGCTCGTCCGGAACCTCCTCGAGGAACCGTGAGGGCGGGTTGTAGTTGACGCCGCCCCAGAGGCTGCGGTGTTCCGCGTGGGTGAGGTGCAACCGGTCCTGAGCCCGGGTCATCCCGACGTAGGCCAGCCGCCGTTCCTCCTCGAGCTGTTGGGGGTCCGACAGCGACCGCACGTGGGGGAACACCCCGTCCTCCAGTCCGACCAGAAACACCACGGGGTACTCGAGCCCCTTGGCAGTGTGGAGGGTCATCAACGTCACGCGGCCGTCCTGTTCGGCTTCCGACCGCGCGTCGTCGGCGTCGTCGGCGGCGTCGGTGCCCAACTGGTCCTGGTCGCTGACCAGGGTCACCGACTCCAGGAAGGCGGCCAGCCCGGCTTCGCCGACCGCGCCGTCGCCCCGCTCCTGGATCTCCTGCGCGACCGACCGCAACTCCTGGAGGTTCTCCTCGCGACCGAGGGCCTCCACGGTCCGCTCCGCTTGGAGCTCCCGCAGGTAGCCGGTTCGGTCCCAGATGCGTTCGATGAGGTCGCCGACCGGCAGGTCGTGCTGCAGTTCGGTCCGTAACCCGTCGAGCAGGTCGACGAACGAGCCGACCGCCGCCACCGCACGGGCTCCGAGCCCCTGGACGTGCTCGGCCTGTCGGGCAGCCGCCACGAACCCGATGCCCTCCCGGCGGGCGTGCAGCGCGATCGCCTCAACGGTCCGATCACCGATCCCGCGGCGCGGCAGGTTCACGATCCGGCGGGCGGAGACGTCGTCGTCCTCGTTGAGGAGCAACCGGGCGTAGGCGAGGATGTCCTTGATCTCCTTGCGCTCGTAGAAGCGCACCCCGCCGATGACCCGGTACGGCAGCCCGACCCGGATGAACACGTCCTCGAGCACCCGTGCCTGCGCGTTGGTGCGGTAGAAGACCGCGATGTCGTCGAAGCCGTAGCCTTCCGACCTCAGCTGCTCGCAGCGCTCGGCGACGAAGGCGGCTTCGTCGTGCTCGTCGCCAGCCTCGTAGCGCACCACCTGCTCGCCGAGCCCACGGTCGGTCCACAGCTCGGCGCGCCGTTTGACCGAGCCGTTGGCGATCAACCCGTTGGCGGCGTCGAGGATGGTCTGCGTCGAGCGGTAGTTGCGGTCGAGCACGACGACCCGCGCGTCGGGGTGATCGGTCTCGAAATCGGTGATGTTGCGGATCGTCGCGCCACGGAACGCGTAGATGCCCTGCTGGGGGTCGCCGACGACCATGACGTTGTGGTGTCCGCCGGAGAGCAGGTTGACGAGGTGGTACTGGACCCGGTTGGTGTCCTGGTACTCGTCGACCATCAGGTGGCTGAAGCGGCGCTGGTAGTGCTCCCGGACGGGATCGAACAGCTGGAGCAGCTCCACGGTCTTGACGATCAGGTCGTCGAAGTCCAGGGCGTTGGCTTGCCGCAACGCCTGCTCGTAGGCCTCGTACACCTGCGCGATCGAGGTCTCCGGCCAGCCCTGGGCACGCGCCTTGTAGGACTCGAAGTCGACGAGTTCGTCCTTGGCGTGGCTGATCGCGGTCTGGATCGCCCGGGCGTTGAGCCGCTTGTCGTCCACCCCGAGTTGCTTGGCCAGTTGCCCGATCAACCGGTTGGAGTCCTGCGCGTCGTAGATCGTGAAGCCGCTGCGGTAGCCCAGTCGCGGCAGCTCCTTGCGCAGGATGCGGACGCACGCCTTGTGGAAGGTCGTCACCCACATCCGGGTCCCGAGCCGCTCCCCGACGAGCCCGCCCACGCGCTCGGCCATCTCCCCGGCGGCCTTGTTGGTGAAGGTGATCGCGAGCACCTCGAAGGGGTGGACGCCGTGGTCGCGGATCAGGTGGGCGATGCGGTGGGTGAGCACCCGGGTCTTGCCGGACCCGGCGCCCGCGACCACCAGCACGGGGCCGTCGACGGCGCGGACGGCCTCCTGCTGCGCAGGGTTGAGCCCCTCGAGCAGGGGCGAGGTGACCTCGGGCACCGGACGGGTCCTCGGACGGGGTGGGCACGCGACGAGCGGTCGGCTCGATGACCGAGGGTAGTGCCGCGGTGCGACGGCTCCGGTCGGGGCTCAGGCCACGAAACGGATCGTCAGCGGGTAGCGCCACCCTTCACCGTTGGAGGCTTTGACGGCCCCGATGATCGGGAAGATGATCCACACCGCCATCGCACCGAGCAGCACGATGGCGATCACGACGAACCCGACCCCGAGGGTCACGACCCCGAAGAGCATGGCGGGGATCGCCAGCACCGCACCGACCACCAGCGCCAGGATCACCGTCAACTGGAAGTTCAGCGCCTCCTTGCCGTGGTGGTCGATGAACGCGTGCTCCTCGCGCTTGAGCAGCCACACCAGCAACGGGGCGAGGAACCCCAACGCCGCCGCGCTGAGGGTTCCGAGGACCAAGGCACCGATGTGGGCGCCGATCGCCCAGCCGCGGACCTCGCTGGACAGGCCGGACGGGTGCGGCCGGGGTGCCGCGCCGCCGCCCGGCCAGCCGCCGGCCGGTGGTCCGCT
>SKJX01000114.1 GCA_007121785.1 Nitriliruptoraceae bacterium | reverse complement strand
ATGCAGACCTCGCAGCACATCGTGGCCATCAACAAGGACGCGGAGGCGCCGATCTTCCAGATCGCCGACTTCGGGATCGTCGGTGACCTCTACGACGTGGTCCCGAAGCTGGTCGAGGAGCTCGAGTCCCGCAAGGGCTGAACCGCAGCCGGCAGCCACGGCTGCCGGTGGTCAGCCACGTGCGATGCCCCGGCCGAGATGGCCGGGGCATCGCACGTGGCAGCGGTGATCGCCGCGGGAGTTCACCGGCCGAACGGAGCCACCGTCGCGCCGGTGCTGGCCAGCAGGGTCTCGGTGTCCAGCGGGAACACGCTGGAGGCGGTGCCGGCCGCGGCCCAGACCTGCTCGTAGCGCAGCAGGTCGTCGTCGCAGACGATCCGGATCGGGGCGTCGTGGCCGAACGGTGGCGTCCCACCGATCGCGTACCCGGTCGCGTCGCGGACCTCCTGTGCGTCGGCCTTGCGGACCGCGGTCGCGCCCAGCGCCGCTGCCAGCGCCTCCTCGTCGACGCGGTTGGCGCCGGACGTCAACGCCAGGACCGGACCGTCGTCGGCGATGAACACCAGCGACTTGACGATCTGACCGACGTCGCACCCGATGGCCTCCGCGGCATCCGCTGCGGTGCGCGTCCCGGCCGGGAACTCGTGTACCTCGAGGTCGAGCCCGAGGTCCCTCGCACGCTCGCGGAACCGCTCGGTGGCGTCGCTGGCCATCGGTCATCCTCCTGGTCGACGACACGGAAGCGTAGTTGCGAGCGGTGTGCGCGCTCAGGCATCGCCGGTGAGGGCGATCTCCGTGGCCACCGGTGCCTCGCCGGGCACCACCGCGACGCCGACCTGGAGCGTGGCGGTCAGCGGCGGCGCGGGGACCAGTCGCACCTCACCGTTGCTGAAGTGGCGGTCGCCGCGGCCGACGGCGTCGAAGATCTCCAGCGGCTGGCCGTCGGCCACCACCTCCCAGGCGTCCGCCGGTGGGACGCGGCGGGTCAGCCGCGTCGTCGCCTCGACATCGATGCGCGCGAAGCGCAGGTCGGCCCAGCCCTCCCAGACCTCGAGGCTCAGTAGCACGACGCGGTGACCGCCGGTCAGCCCGAGGTCGATGCCGAGGGGCACGACCCCGAGGGGGCGAGGCGGTGTCGGAGCGGCCGGGGGCAGGTGCGGGGTGGTCATCGGCTCGCTCTTCCTCCGGGATGGTCGTGGCTCGGACGCTACCGTCGTGGGCATGGCCCTCCATCTCGACCATGCCGCGACCACCCCGCCCCGCCCCGAAGCGCGCGAGGCGTTGCTGGCCTGGCTGGACGCCGCGAACGCCTCGTCGACGCATCTGGCGGGGCAGCGGGCGCGCACCGCTGTGGAAGCCGCTCGCGAACAGGTCGCTGCCGTCCTGCGGTGCTCGCCGCACGAGGTGGTGTTCACCAGCGGTGGCACGGAGGCCGACAACCTCGCTGTCAAGGGGATCGTGTGGGCGGCCGCGGAACGTCGGCGTGGCGTCCCGCACCTGGTGACGACGGCCGTCGAGCACCCGGCGGTCCTCGAGCCGGCCCGGTGGCTCGCCGACCGTGGTGACGCCACGCTGACCGTGGTCGCACCGCGCACCGACGGGCGGGTCGACGTCGAGCAGGTGTTGGCAGCCGTGACCTCCTACACGGCGCTGGTGAGCGTGATGGCCGCCAACAACGAGCTCGGCGCGATCAACGACCTGCCGACGCTGGCCGCGGAGCTCACAGAGCGCGACGTCCCGCTCCACACCGACGCCGTGCAGGCGATCGCGACCCTCGACGTGGACGTCGATGCGTGGGGTATCGATGCGTTGGCGGGCTCGGCGCACAAGATCGGTGGCCCACAGGGCGTCGGGTTCGCGGTCCTGCGGCGCGGGTTGCCCGTCGTGCCGGTCAGCCACGGGGGCGGTCAGGATCGTGGGGTGCGCTCCGGCACGTTCGCGGTCGGGCTGGACGCTGCCTGCGGCGCAGCGATGGCGGCCGCGGCCGCCGACCGCGCCGCCCTGCGGGAACGGTTGACCGCCGCGACCGACCGGCTGGCGGCCCGGCTGACCGCGCTGGACGGGGTGACCCGGAACGGACCGAGCGATCCGGCCTGGCGGCTGGCATCCCACCTGCATCTGAGCCTGGACGGGGTCGATCCGACCGCCCTCGCCCTCGCCCTGGATCGCGTGGAGATCGCGGCCTCGTCCGGTTCGGCGTGCGGGGCCGGCGCGGCCACCGGCTCGCCGGTGATGGCCGCCATCGGGCTGCCGGGCACGCCCTTGCGCCTGAGCCTCGGCTGGAGCACCACCGACGACGAGGTGACCCGCGCCGGCGACCTGCTGGAGGAGGTGCTGACGGACCTGCGGTCCGCTCGAACGGCCTCCGCGGCGTCGTGGCTGGTCGGTCCGGAGACCGAGGTGACGCCCGACGCGACCACCTCGACGGAGGGTCGCTGATGGCGCGGGTGCTGGTGGCGATGTCCGGTGGGGTGGACAGCGCGGTCGCGGCCGCGCTGTTGGTGGAACAGGGCCACGACGTCACGGGCGTGCACCTCAAGCTCGCCGACGTGCCGTTGGACGACCAGGTCCCCGGGCACGGGTGCTGCACGCTGGACGATGCCCAGGACGCGCGCCGCGCCGCGCAGATGCTGGGGATCCCGTACTACGTGTGGGACCTGAGCGAGGACTTCCAACGCGAGGTCCAGGACCCGTTCGCCGCCGCCTACGCCGCTGGGATCACCCCCAACCCGTGTGTGACGTGCAACGAGCGGGTCAAGTACGCGGCGCTGCTCGAGCGGGCGCTGGCCCTCGGCTTCGACGCGCTGGCGACCGGACACCACGCGCGCCTGCGCCGTCACGGGGAGCCGGTGACCGCCCCCGGTCCGGACGCGCGGATGCACCGCGCCGTTGACGGGGCCAAGGACCAGTCCTACGTGCTGTACGTGGCGACGCCGGAGCAGTTGGCGGCCACCTTGCTGCCGGTCGGGGAGCTGACCAAGGACCAGGTCCGCGAACGCGCGGCCGCCGCCGGGTTCCGCGTGGCCGACAAGCCCGACAGCTACGATGTGTGCTTCATCCCCGACGGCGACACCGCCAGCTACCTCGCCGAGCGGGTGCCCGCCGACCCCGGCCCGATCGTCGACCATGACGGCTCGGTCGTCGGGCAGCACGACGGGGTGTGGCGGTTCACGGTCGGCCAGCGTCGGGGGTTGGGGTTGGCCGACGCGCCGCCGTTGACCGACGGGGACGGCCGGGCCCGACGGCGGTTCGTCACCGACGTCGACGCGTCCCGCAGCACCGTGCGGGTCGGGCCCCGCGAGGAGCTGGCCTGCCGGTGGGCCGAACTCGAGACGCCCAACTGGACCATCGGTGCGCCACCGGACGGCCCGGTGCGCGTGCAGGTCCGTGCGCACGGCACGACCGTGCCCGGGCAGGTGGTCGACGCTCCCGGCGATCGGACGCGTCTCGAGCTCGACGAGCCGGTGCACGGCCTCGCCCTGGGACAGGCCGCGGTGGTGTACGACCCCGCCGACCGGGTCTGCCTGGGTGGGGGACGTGTGGCCCGGGCCGACCGGCCGGCCGGGTTGCCGATCGCCAGCGCCTGAGCCGCCCGAGACCGAGGTCGCCGTGGACGAGGGCCAGTGGCCCTCGCGGGCCCGGTCGGTGGGTGCGGTCCCGGGCCGAAGGTCCCATCGAGGACCGGACCATCGACTGCCGATGAGGGCTGTGTCGGCCCTCCCGTGACGTCGCGCTGCCGGCCATCATCGCTCCCGAAGTCGCCACCGATGGCGGCGACGAGCCACCGAACCACGAACCACCCGAGGAGAGCGACATGGCCAGCACGCAGACCCCCGTCACCACCGACCCGGCGATCCCGTCGCTGGAGCAGACCAAGCAGGGCCGCGTCTTCAGCCGGCTCCTGGCCACGATCCGCATCACGACCGGCTGGATCTTCCTCTGGTCGTTCCTGGACAGCGCGTTCGGCCTGCGGTTCTCGACCGAGCCCGACGCGGCCTGGATCGCTGGTGGCAGCCCCGCGGCCGGATGGCTGGAGCACGGCACCAGCGGCCCGCTCGCACCGATGTTCCAGGCGCTGGCCGGCACCGCCTTCGCGGACGTGATGTACATGGTCGCGATGCTCGGCATGGGCTTGGCCCTGATCCTCGGCATCGGCCTGCGCGTCAACGCCGTCGCTGGCACCGCGATCGTGGTGATGATGTGGGCCGGGTCGCTGCCGCCGGACAACAACCCCTTCTGGACCTACCACCTGCTCTACGGCCTGCTGTTCGTCCTCTTCGCGGTCGGCGCTGCCGGCCACACCTGGGGCCTCGGCCGCCGCTGGGAGCAGCTGCCGATCGTGCAGAAGGCCCCCTGGCTGAAGTGAGCGACCGAGCGTCGGGCGACCCTCGACGCACCCACCGACGGCGCAGCCTCCCGGCTGCGCCGTCGGCCGTCGGGGTGATCTGGTCGGCGTCGGAGCCGGCGTTCCGACCGCGACGGAGTCACGCTCAGCTCAACCCCGACCGAGCACCTCGGGGGCTCCGAGCGAGGAGCCGGTACGAGATCCGGCCGCGCGACTTGGTGGCCGCGCCAGTCGGTGGCGCGGCCTCTCAGCCCGCCGGAAGCTCGTCTTGCTTGGCTTCGTGGACCGCGACCTCGCCGGCAAGCGCGAAGAACGTCGGTGCCCAGAGGCCGATGAAGATGCCGAAACGCTCTGCCCGCGCGGAGTCGCCCGACTCCTTCGCGGCGCGCCAGGTGGCGATGCTGGCGAAGATGGAGGCGAACCCCAGGATCTGCAGCACGTCGCTGTTGATACCGAGCCGGTGCATCTGCTTGACGACCATACGAACGACCTTCTGTCGGTGGCTATCTGCTGCTCACGCTTCGGACCCGGTCTCACGCCTGGACCGATGTCCTGCCATCCCTTCAGTAGCCTCAGCGGCCCGACGCCGTACCGCCGCATCCGCCTTCGACGGATGTCCGGCGGGTCGCCGACCGCACCGTGGAGCCGCCGTGGCCGACACCCCCGACGTGGCCGCCGATCTCGCCGCCGCGCGCCAGCGCCACGACGAGCTCGCACGTCAGGTCCGCGACGCCCGCTACCGCTACTACGTGCTGTCCGACCCGCCGATGCCCGACGCGGCGTTCGATGCGCTGCTGCGAGAGCTCGAGGCGATCGAGGCCACCCACCCGAGCCTGGCCAGCACCGCTTCGCCGACCCGGCAGGTCGGCGCGCCAGCCGACAGCGCGTTCCCGCCGGTGGAACACCCCCAGCCCATGCTGAGCCTGGACAACGCGTTCTCGTACGAGGAGCTCGCGGCGTGGGCGGACCGGGTCCGGCGGGCGATGGCCGCCGCCACCGGCGCGGCCGCGGACGAGGAGGAGGCCGACCCCGACGATGCTCCCCGCATCGGGTTCGTGTGCGAGCTGAAGATCGACGGGGTCGGGGTCGATCTGGTCTACCGGGACGGGGTCCTGGCCACCGGCGCGACCCGCGGCGACGGGACCGTCGGTGAGGACGTCACCGCGCAGATCCTGACCGTGGAGGACGTGCCGTACCGGCTGGATGTGGACGACCCACCGGCGCTGCTCGAGGTCCGTGGCGAGGTGTACTACCCCCTGGACGCCTTCGAGCGGATGAACCGGGAACGGATCGAGCACGGGGAGCCGGCGTTCATGAACCCGCGGAACGCCGCCTCGGGTGCGCTGCGCCAGAAGGACCCGGAGATCACCCGCACCCGCCCGCTGGCCGTCTGGTGCCACGGGTTGGGTGCGCTCGACGGGATCAGCTTCGAACGGCACAGCCAGGCGCTGCAGTGGCTCGCCGACGCCGGGCTGCCGGTCCCGGACGAGACGACCGTCCTCGACTCGCTCGACGACGTCTGGGACCACATCCAGCGGTGGACCTCCGCCCGCCACGACGTCGCGTACGAGATCGACGGGGTCGTGACCAAGGTCGACGACCTCCAGATGCGTGAGCAGCTGGGGTTCACCGCCCGGGCCCCGAGATGGGCGATCGCCTACAAGATGCCGCCGATCGAGCAGGAGACGACGCTCGAACGCATCGAGGTCAACGTCGGCCGGACCGGCAAGGCCACGCCGTACGCCGTGCTCGAACCGGTGCTCGTCGCCGGTACCACCATCACCTACGCGACCCTGCACAACGAGATCCAGGTCCAGGCCAAGGACGTCCGGCCCGGCGACCGCGTGATGGTCCGACGTGCCGGCGATGTCATCCCGGAGGTCGTCGGCCCGGTGCTCTCCGAGCGGCCCGACGGCACCGAACCGTGGTCGATGCCGCAGCACTGCCCGTTCTGCGGGGAGCCGCTGGTCCGTCCCGAGGGCGAGGCGCACCACGTCTGCGAGAACGTCGACTGCCCCAACCGGCTGTTCGAGTCGCTGACCCACCTGGCCAGCCGCGGGGCCCTCGACATCGAGGGGCTGGGCGAGCAGACCGTCGAACTGCTGCTCGAGCAGGGGCTCGTCCGCGACGTCGCCGACGTCTTCCGCCTGCACGAACGGCGCGATGACCTGCTGGCGCTCGAGGGGTGGGGCGAGAAGCGGGTCGACAACCTGCTGGCCGGCATCGATGCCGGTCGGCAGCGCCCGCTGGAGCGGATCCTGGTCGCGCTCAACATCCGGCACCTGGGCCCGACCTACGCGAAGATCCTGGTGCGCGCCCTGCCGAGCCTGCAGGCGATCCGTGCGGCCACCCCGGAGGAGCTCGAGGCCATCGACGGCATCGGACCCACGATCGCCGCAGCGGTGCACTCCTGGTTCGCGACGCCGCGCAACGCGGAACTGATCGATGACCTGATCTCGCTCGGCATCACCACGCACGCCGAGGTCCCCACCGGCACCGACGGTGCCCTGCTCGACGGTTGGACCGTCGTCGTCACCGGCACCCTGGAGCGCTTCACCCGTGAGGAGGCGACGGAGGCCCTCGAGTCCCGGGGCGCCAAGGTCACGGGCAGCGTCTCGGGCCGGACCTCGGTGGTCGTCGCCGGCGCGGACCCGGGCTCCAAGGTCGACAAGGCCGCCGCAGTGGACGTCCCCGTGATCGACGAGGAGGCGTTCGAACACCTCCTCGGTCACGGTGAGCTGCCATCGGGCAGCTGAGCCCGCCGATGGCCCACATCCCGCCGTTCGATCCGGGCACCTACCCGGGGCCGCGTCCGTCCGCGCCCGTGTTGGTGCACCGTGGTCGGCTGTGGCCGCTCACGGTCGACGGCACCGTCGACGCACCGGTGCGGCTCGCCGCCGACCCGTACGTGTGCGACGACCTCGATGAGCCGACCGTGGGCAGCGACGCCACCGAGCCGTCCGCGTGCGACGACCTCGGCGGCCGGGCGGGTGCGAGGACACCTCCGGATCCGGGGGACGTCCCCGTCCTGGCCCGACCGGGGTCGGTCCGCTACAGCGTGGCGTACGGCTCGAACGCCTCACCCGCGCGGCTGGTGGACAAGGGCCTCGACCACGACGGCGCGATCCTCCTGCCAGCGCGACTCACCGGCTACGTGCCGGCGTTCGAGGGACGCCGGACCGGCTACTGCGCCGTGCCCGTCACCTTCGTGCCGGCCGAGGGCGTGCACCTCGACACCTGGGTGCTCGGCGTGCCGGCCGCGGCCACCCCTCAGCTGGATCGCAGCGAAGGCCGCGCCGAGGATCCCCACGGGGTGGCCGACCCCGTGGTCGTCCACCACCACCACCACCACCACGCCCGTCACGCACCAGCTGGTTCGTACCGGCTGGCCCCGGTCGGCGAGGTCGCGGTCGCCGACCGTTTCCGACTCCCCGTCGGTCTGGCCTACCGGCCCGGTCCGTCGACCCGTGTCCAGGTCGACGACCATGGCGAGCCCCGCACGTGGCCGCGGGTCGACCAGCGGCAAGCGGTTGCACACCTCGAGCGTGACGGACCGCTCCAGGAGGTCCCAGCGGTCGAGGACGCGGTCGAGGGCCCGTGGCCGACGACCCCGCTGGAGGACCTCCCGCTGTTCGTGTACGGGTCGCTGCGCCCGGGGGCGGCCGCCTGGTCGGTCATCGCCGATGCCGTCGAGGTGGTGACCGACGCGACGACGGAAGGGCGACTGCACGACAGTGGTCATGGCTGGCCAGCGGCGCGGTTCGGGCCGCACGCGGACGCGGCCGCGACCGGACAGGTCCACGGCTCGCTGCTCGCGGTGCGTCACCCCGCGGTGGCCCCACGGGTGCTGGCGCAGGTGGACGCCTACGAGGGCGTGCCGGAGCGGTTCCACCGCACGGCCGTCCGGGTGCACACCGCGGACGGCTCGCGCTGGGCGATCGCCTACACCTGGGCCGGGACCACGCTGCCGGGCGCGCCGCTGCCCGAGGGCCGGTGGCGCGGCTGACGGATCGTCAGGGACGCAGCATCGCGGGGTGGAGGTGGGTGGCCGAGCCACGCCGGTAGACCTTCGCGGGCCGTCCCCCGCCGGGTCCGGGCGACGCGGTCTTGTCGGACTCGACGACGAACCCGGGGGTGCTGACGACCTTGCGGCGGAAGTTGGCCGGATCGAGGGGGACGCCCCACACCGCCTCGTAGACCCGCCGCAGGTCGGCGAGGGTGAACTCCTCGGGGACGAAGGCCGTCGCCAGCGAGGTGTACTCCAGCTTGGCGCGGGCCCGCTCCAGGGCGTCGGTGACGATGCGCTCGTGGTCGTAGGCCAGCTGCGGGCCCCCGGGGGCGCCGAGCTCGTCGACGTCGAACAGCCGCGCGCGCCCCGGATCGACCGGATCGTCGGCGAAGGGGGTCAACGCGAGGTAGGCCACCGACACGACACGTCCCCGCGGGTCGCGCGACGGATCGCCGTAGGTCCGGAGCTGTTCGAGGTGGGCGTCGGGTGCGGTGATGCCCGCCAACTCCGAGAGGGACCGGTGCGCGGTGTCGTCGAGGCTCTCGTCGTCGCGGACCCGCCGTCCGGGCAGGGCCCACCAGCCCCGCAGGGCCGAGGGTTCCGGTTCGATCAACAGCAGGCGGAGCCGACCGTCCCGGATCGTGAGCAGGGCCGTGTCGACCGCGACCGCGCAGGTCGAGATGGGGGCCAGTGGCGCGGTCAGGCTGCTCACGACTCGACGACCTCGACCCCAGCGTCGCGCAGCTCGGCGACCGCGCGGTCACCGTCGCCTGGCTCGAGCTCCACCATCCGGGTCAGCGGCAGGGGCACCTCGACCAGGTAGCCGAACCCGACGCCGTCCAACGCGGTGGCCTTCACGCAGACGTCGCCGACCAACCCGGTGACCACGAGCCGCTGGACGCCGGCGGCCTCGAGGTGCCGGCCGAGCTCGGTGCGGTGCTCCTCGCCGCTGACCGGGTCGCGGACCGAGAAGCCCGAGTAGCCGTCGCCCCCGTCGACCCCTTTGCGCACCACCGTCGCGTCGTCGGGTACGTGAAGGTCGGGGTGCAGCTCGGCTCCCCAGGTGTCGGCGACGCAGTGCACCGGCCAGGTGCCGCCGTCCTTGGCGAAGTGCGGGGTGGAAGCCGGGTGCCAGTCCTGGGTGTAGAGCACGGGTGCCCCGGCGGCTCGGGCCGCGGCGATCTCCCGGTTGATCGGTTCGACGATCTCCTCACCGCCTCGGACGTAGAGTCCGCCCGTCGGATCGGCGAAGTCGTTCTGCACGTCGATGACGAGCAGCGCCGTGGTCGGGTCGTACTCGCGGGTCATGTGGCGACCTCCTGCTCGGAACGCGCATCCAGTTGATCGAAGACCGGCCAGTCGCTCGGCATGGAACCGGTGGCGTCGGCCGGGGCGAACGCATCCGGGGGCAGCTCGGCGCACGCGGCCGCATGGTGCGCTCGGATGTCGTCGAGCGACGGGTCGTAGACGCGTTCGCCGTCCACGATCACCGGCACCTGGAGCGGTCGTTCACCTGACGGGACACGTGCCTTCCAGGGGCGCACCACCTCGCCGATCGCTCGGCTGCCATCCAGCCGTCGGCTGACCCGCTTGCGGCCACCGACCGTGGCCTTGTGGCCCCCGGCCTTGGCGACCGGCTCGCACGGACCGCCCCGCTCGAGCGCTCGGGCGACCAGCTTGTAGACGAACCAGGCGGTGGGAGCGCCACCGCCGGTCACCAGGTCCGTGCCGACGCCGTAGCCGTCGATCGGGGCGTCGCGCAGGGACCGGATGCGGTCCTCGTTGAGGTCGCCGGAGACCACGATCCTGGTTCCGGTCGCGCCGGCGGCGTCGAGTTGCGCGCGGGCGGTGCGGGCGTGCTCGGCCAGGTCACCGGAGTCGATGCGGATCCCGCCGAGCGACGTACCGGCGGCGTCGAGCGCCCGCTCGACCCCCCGGCGGACGTCGTAGGTGTCGACCAGCAGCGTGGTGTCGGAGCCGAGCGCGTCGACCTGGGCGTGGAAGGCCGCCCGTTCGTCGTTGTGGAGCAGCGTGAAGGCGTGGGCCGACGTGCCGAGCGTCGGGATCCCGTAGCGCTGCCCCGCGGCCAGGTTGGACGTGCCGTCGAAGCCGGCGACGTAGGCGGCCCGCGCGGCCGCCACCGCCGCTTGCTCGTGGGTGCGCCGGGTGCCGAACTCCAGCAGGGACCGGCCCTCGGCCGCCCGGGCGATCCTCGCCGCGGCGGAGGCGATCGCGCTGTCGTGGTTGAGGATGCTCAGCACCAGCGTTTCGAGCACGACGGCGTCGGCGAAGGTCGCCGACACCGTGAGCACCGGCTCGTCCGGGACGAACGGTTCACCCTCGTGGAAGGCGTACACCTCGCCCCGGAAGCGGTAGCCGCTGAGCCAGGCCAGCGTGGCGGGGGAGACGACGTTGCGATCGTCGAGGTAGGCCAGCGTCGGGTCGTCGAAGCGGAACCGCTCGAGCTCCTCGAGGATGCGGCCGAGCCCGGCGGCGACGCCGAACCTCCGGCCTTCGGGCAGCTTGCGGGTGAAGGCTTCGAACACCGCAGGACGGTCCGCGGCGCCGTCACGCAGGGCGGCGTCGAGCATCGTCAGCTCGTAGTGATCGGTGAGAAGCGCGGACGAGGCCGAGGTGGGCACGGCGGACTCCGTGTGCGGGGTGATGGCGGTCGCGGGGGCGACAGCCGCCGGTTCTGGTCAGCCCGACCGTAACGGCCCCTGCAGTTGTGGTCAATCTGACTGCAACGGGGATCGACGCTGTATCGAACGTACGTTCTGCTACCTTGCGGTGGGCCGAAGAGAGCGGTGGACGTGAGCGATGCACGGGCGCAGCTGCGCTGGGCAACGGTCGAGGACGAGCAGGCGCTGGCCCTGCCGGGCACCGGTGAACGCATCACCCACCCGGAGTTCGCCGGCGTCGAGTTCCTCCACGTGCGGGCAAAGAGCCTCCTCAACCACGTGCCGGCCGCTGCAGGCCTGCCGTTCGAGTGGACGATCAACGCCTACCGCGGCTGCACGCACGCCTGCACCTACTGCTTCGCGCGGCCGAGCCACGAGTGGCTGGACCTCGATGCCGGCCGCGACTTCGAATCGGTGATCGTGGTGAAGATCAACGCGGTCGAGCGCCTGCGGGCGGAGCTCCGGTCGCCGAGGTGGCAAGGGCAGCACGTGGCACTCGGCACCAACACCGACCCGTACCAGCGGGCCGAGGGCCGCTACCGGCTGACCCGTGGGATCGTCGCGACCCTCAGCGAGGCCGGCAACCCCTTCTCCCTGTTGACCAAAGGCACGCTGGTCACCCGCGATCTGGACCTGCTGGCGGACGCGGCGACCCGTGGGGTGTGCACCGGCGTGTCGTTGTCGATCCCGACCCTCGATGAGCAGGTCTGGCGCGACGCCGAGCCCGGAACCCCGCATCCCCGGGCGCGGTTGGAGGCCGTGGCCGCTCTGGCCGATGCCGGGATCCCCGCCGGGGTGATGGTCGCACCGATCATGCCCGGTCTCTCCGACGGACGTGACCAGCTCGACGCGGTCATCCGCGGCGCGATCGAGGCCGGTGCCAGCGCGATCACCCCGATCGTGCTGCACCTGCGACCCGGGGTACGCGAGCAGTTCGAACCGTGGCTGGCCGACATCGCGCCGGAGCTCCTCGAGCGCTACCGCGAGTGGTACGCCGGCAGCGACGCCGCCACGTCGCTGCGTGAGCGCATCACTCGGACCGTGCACGAACTGGTCGATCGCCACGGCGGGCCACGCGGCCCCCAGCTGCGTGCCCGCACCGCGGAGCGTCCCGCGCCCGTCGCGGCCACGACCGCCGGGAGATCGGGCGGCGAACAGCTCGCGCTGCTGTGACCGACGCGCCCGGTGGCGCCGACCACGCTGCGGTCAGGAGTCGCCCAGCGCGGCGATGATCGCCTTCAGCCACGGTCCGAGATCGCCCGGATGGCGGGCCGAGATCAGGTTGCCGTCGACGACGACCGGTTCGTCCACCCAGTCGCAGCCGGCGTTGACCATGTCATCGCGGATCGCGTGGAAGCTCGTCGCCCGGCGGCCCTCGATGATCCGGGCGCTGATCGGTACCCAGCCCGCATGGCAGATGAAGGCGATCGGCTTGCCCGCGTCGTTGAACGCTCGAACGAGGTCGAGCACGGCCTGGGATCGCCGGAAGGCGTCCGGGGCGAAGCCGCCCGGGATGACCAGCGCGTCGAAGCGTTCCGCATCGACCTGGTCCACCGTCGTATCGACGGGCATCGGCCCGTGCCCGGACTTGCCGGTGACCGGCCGATCGCTGATCCCGGCGACGGTCACGTCCACCTGCTCCTCGCGGAGGCGATGGACGGGGTAGAGCAGCTCGGTGTCCTCGAACAGGTCGGCGGCGAGGACGACCACCTGACGTTCCTTCAAGCTCATCGTGCCTCCAGCGCTCGGTGTCGATGCTCATGAGGATGGCGCCTAGTGCGGCTTCTCGCGTCTCCCCCGCCCCGGTCGTCGGTCGGTGGGTCCGTGCGGCCCCCGCCGGGCGCCGCTCAAGTCCGCCCTGCCGATGCCGACGTTGCAGGTACCACCACTCCGAGGTGGTGGGCCGCTGGTGGATGCGTGGCCGACAGGAGGACTCCGACGAGCCGGGGGCGGCGTGCAGGATCGCCGACGAGGGTCTCACCTCGGGCCGCTGCTGCGTCCCGGGCCCTTCGCTGCCTACTGGTGGCTCACCGTGCCCCTCGGCGTGGCCATCGTCGCCAGATCGCTGGGCCGCGTCGAGGTGACGCAGCTCCTCCAGATCGACGTGGCCTACTGGCTGCTCGTCGGGTTCGTGGTCCTCGGTGAGCTGCGGCCGGTGGTGGGATCGAGCCGCAACGACCCGGACGGCGTCAACCTCGGGACCGCGTTCCTGTTCGCGATCCTGCTGCGCTGGGGGCTCGACCTCGCCGTGTTGGCGATGGCCCTCGCTGCCGTGATCGGGGAGTTGGCGCGACGCAAGCGGTTCTACGCGGCCGCGTTCAACGTCGCCCAGTACGCGCTCGCCTACCTCGCGGCCTGGTCGGTGCTACGGCTGACCGGGTGGACCGCGAGCGCGACCGAGGTCGCCCAGCTGCAACCGCGCGACCTCGCCATCGTCGCGCTGGCTGGAGCGGCCTACCACCTCGCCAACCTCGGCGTCGTCGGGCTCGGCATCGGCCTGGCGGAGCGGCGTGCCCTGTGGGGCGCGCTGACCGACGGGTTCCGGTGGTACACGGTCACGACCGGCTCGGTCCTGGCGATCGCTCCCTTGGTGGTGGTGGTCATCGAGGCCCACTGGGGCTTCCTGCCGCTCCTCCTGCTGCCGTTGGTCCTGCTGTGGACCACGGCCCGGATGTCGCTCGAGCGCGAACGGCGGGGGTTGAGCGACGAGCTCACCGGCGTCGCCAACCGCGCGCAACTCGCCGACGAGGTCGACAAGCTCGGATCGACGCTCGACGTGCCGGGCGGCTCGGCTGCGCTGTGCCTCATCGACCTCGATCGCTTCAAGGAGGTCAACGACACCTTCGGGCACACGGTGGGCGATCGCCTGCTCCAGACGGTCGCCGCACGCCTACGGAACACCTGCCGTGAACAGGACGTGGTCGCCCGACTCGGGGGTGACGAGTTCGTGTTGCTGCTCACGGTCGCCCACGGCGAGGAGGCTGAGCAGGTGGCCGACCGGGTGACCCGTGCTCTGCTCGAGCCCTACGACGTCGCCGGAGCCAGGCTGGAGATCGAGGTCAGCGCCGGGCTGGCGATGTACCCCCACGACGGCGTGGACCTGGAGACGCTGCTGCGTCGCGCCGATCTCGCGATGTACACCGCGAAGGCGTCAGGGGAGACGATCAACCGGTTCGACCCGTCCTTCGAGGTCCGGACCCCGTCACGCCTGCGGATGCTGAGCGACCTCCGTCGGGCTCTGGACGACCACGAACTCGAACTGCACTACCAACCGCAGGTCGCCTTGGCCGATGACGAACTCGTCGGGGTCGAAGCGCTGGTGCGGTGGCGCCACCCGGCCGACGGGCTGCTGCTCCCACAAGACTTCCTGCCGCTGGCCGAACGGACCAGCTTGATGCGTCAGGTGACGTGCACGGTGCTGAACCTCGCGCTGGATCAGTTGGCCCGATGGCGTCGGGAGGGGCTGACGGTGCCGATGGCGATCAACGTCTCCCCGCACGACCTCGCCGACGCCGACTTCGCCGATCGGGTCGCCGATGGTCTCCAGCGTCGCGGTCTGCTGCCGTCGAGCCTCCGACTGGAGATCACCGAGGAGGCACTGGTCGGTGACCCCTCGCGGGTCCTGCTCACGCTCGGCCGGCTGCATGGTCTGGGCATCGCCTTGAGCCTCGACGACTTCGGGACGGGCCACGCGTCGCTGACCCGGCTGAAGCAGCTGCCGGTCGAGGAGGTCAAGATCGACCGGTCGTTCGTCGTCGAACTGGGGGACGGCGACGCCGCTACCCATGACACCGCGATCGTCCGCACCATCGTGGAGCTTGGGTCGGCACTGGGGCTGCGCACCTTGGCCGAGGGCGTCGAGCGGTGCGAGCAGTGGCGCATCCTGGACGCGATCGGTTGCGACGCGGTCCAGGGATGGCTCGTCGCTCCCGCGATGCCCGAGGTCGAGGCCACCGGTTGGCTCCGCGAGCGGATCGCCCGGTCGGCGGCGGCCGTGGGGCGATGACCACCGGCGGGCGCGACGACGCTGCCACGGTGACGAAGTAGCCTCCGGGGCGCCGCGACCGCCGGTGAGCGGTCGCCACCACCCGCCGGAGGTCCAGCGTGTCACTGTCCGAGGACGAGGTCCGTCACGTCGCGCGGTTGGCGCGGTTGGCCGTGACCGACGCGGAGGTCGAGACACTCGCGCCGCAGCTGTCGCAGATCCTGGGCTACGCCGAACAGGTCGGGGAGGTCGCCGCCGACGAGGTCCCTGCGACCACCCACCCGTTCGCGCTCAAGGACGTCACCCGCAAGGACGAACGCCGGCCGTCGCTCTCGCGTGATGAGCTCCTGGCCGGGGCCCCGCAGGTCGAGGAGGACCGCTTCTCCGTGCCGCGGATCGTCGCGGAGGAGGGCTGATCATGGAACTCACGCAGACCAGTGCCAGCGACCTGGCCGCCAAGCTCGCCGGCCGTGAGGTCTCGTCCCGCGAGGTCGTCGACGCCCATCTCGACCGCATCGCCGCGACGGACGGCGTCGTGGCAGAGGGCGACGTGTGGTCGGCCCGTCCCGCTGCGGACGAGGGTGGGGACGACATCCGCGCCTACCTCGCGGTCACCGCCACCTCCGCCCGACAGCAGGCCGACGAGGTGGATGCGCGTCGCGTCGCCGGCGAGGAGCTCGGACCGCTCGCCGGTGTCCCGCTGGCCCTCAAGGACGTGCTGACGATGCGGGGGGCACCCACCACCTGCGGATCGCGGATGCTCGAGGGGTGGGACCCGCCCTACGACGCCACCGTCACCGCCGCGCTGCGCGAGGCCGGCGTCGTCGTGCTCGGCAAGACCAACATGGACGAGTTCGCCATGGGATCGTCCACGGAGAACTCCGCGTTCGGGGACACCCGCAACCCGTGGGATCTCGACCGGGTCCCTGGCGGTTCCTCCGGCGGCTCGGCGGCCGCAGTCGCCGGTGGGCTCGCGCCGCTGGCGATCGGGACCGACACCGGCGGGTCGATCCGCCAGCCGGCCGCGCTGTGCGGGGTGGTCGGGGCCAAGCCCACCTACGGCACGGTCTCGCGCTACGGGCTGGTCGCGTTCGCGTCGTCGCTGGATCAGGCGGGTCCGTTCGCTCGCGACGTCGCCGACGCGGCCGCGCTGCAGGCGTTGATCCAGGGCCACGATCCGCGCGACTCCACCTCGGTGCCGCGGGAGGCCCCGGACCTGCAGGCGACGCTCCGCGACGGGGTGCAGGGGATGCGGATCGGGGTCGTCCGCGAGCTCCAGGGTGAGGGCTACGAGCCGGGTGTGGAGGCCGTCTTCGCGCAGGCGTTGGATCGCCTGGCGTCGATGGGTGCGGAGATCGTCGAGGTGTCGCTGCCGCACGCCCCGTACGGGTTGCCGGCCTACTACCTCATCGCTCCGTCGGAGGCGTCGTCGAACCTGGCTCGGTTCGACGGCGTGCGCTACGGCCTGCGGGTCGACGCTCCGACGGCCGAGGAGATGAACGCCGCCACCCGTGCGGCCGGGTTCGGGCCGGAGGTCAAGCGTCGCATCATGATCGGTACGCACGCGCTCTCCAGCGGGTACTTCGACGCGTACTACCTGCAGGCCAGCAAGGTCCGCACCCTGATCGCCCGCGACTTCGCGGACGCCTACGGGCAGGTCGATGCGCTGGTCAGTCCCACCTCGCCGACCGTCGCGTTCGGGTTGGGCGACAAGGCCGACGATCCGTTGGCGATGTACCTCAACGACGTCGCCACCGTTCCCGCATCCCTGGCCGGCACCCCGGCGATGTCCGTGCCGGCCGGCCTCGCCCCGGCACCGGACGCCCCGGACCGGCAGCTGCCCGTGGGCTTGCAGATCATGGCGCCACTGTCGCGCGACGACGTGATGTACCGCGTGGCCTGGGCGTTTGAGCAGGAGACCGGCTTCGTGCCGTCGCCGACCGGTCCCCGGGCGCTCGCCGCGACGACCCAGGAGGTGGCGCGATGAGCGAGTCGTTGCTGCCGGACGGCTGGGAACTGGTCGTCGGGCTCGAGGTTCACGTCGAACTGCAGACCAACACCAAGATGTGGTGCGGCTGCTCGACCGAGTTCGGTGACGAGCCCAACACCAACGTCTGCCCGGTGTGCACCGGCCAGCCCGGTGCACTGCCCGTCGCCAACGAGCAGGCGATCGAGGACGCCACCCTGCTGGGGCTCTCGCTCAACGGTGGGGTCGCGGAGGTGTGCCGCTTCCACCGCAAGAACTACTTCTACCCGGACCTGGCCAAGAACTACCAGATCAGCCAGTACGACGTGCCGCTGATCCACGACGGCTACCTGGACGTCGACGTTCCCTCGGGCGCAGGTCGCGGGAGCGAGGAGGGTGAGGGCGGCTCGGTGGAGACGCGTCGGGTCCGCATCGAACGGCTGCACATGGAGGAGGACACCGGCAAGTCGCTGCACGTCGGCGACACCGGACGCCTCCACGGCGCCGACCGTTCCCTGATCGACTACAACCGCTGCGGCATCCCGCTGCTGGAGGTCGTCAGCCGCCCGGACATCCACGACCCGGAGACCGCTCAGGCCTACCTGCGCGAGCTGCAGGGCATCGTCCGGGCGACCGGCGTGTCGGACGCGCGGATGGAGGAGGGATCGATCCGTTGCGACGCCAACGTGTCGGTCCGCCGCCACGGTGAGGAGCTCGGCACCCGCACGGAGATCAAGAACCTCAACTCGGTGCGCTCGCTCGGGCGCGCGGTCCGCTACGAGGCCCGCCGCCAGGTCGAGGTGCTCGAGGACGGCGGCACGATCCGCATGGAGACCCGTCACTGGGACGAGTCCAAGGGCGTGACCGAGACCCTGCGGGTCAAGGAGTCGGTGACCGACTACCGCTACTTCCCCGACCCGGACCTCGTCGAGGTGGTCTCGTCGCCCGCCAAGGTGGAGGCGATCCGTTCCCGCGTCCCCGAGCTCCCAGCCGCGGCGCGGACGCGCTTGCGCGAGCAGGGGGTGCCCGCCGAGCAGGCCGCTGCGGTCGTCGGCTCGGGTTCGCTGCCGACCTTCGACGCTGCCCTGGCGGCCGGCGCCGACCCGGTGGCGGCCGGCAACTGGCTCGCCGGGGACGTCGCGGGGCAGCTGACCGCGGCCGAGCTGGACCTCGAGGACAGCGGGTTCACCGGCGACCACCTCGCCGAACTGCTCGGCCTGATCGACGACGGCACGCTGTCGACCAAGCTCGCGAAGCAGGTCCTCGCGGGTGTCATCCAGGCGCGCGGCGCCAAAGGACCCACCGAGGTGGCTGATGAGCAGGGCCTCAAGCAGGTCTCCGACGAAGGCGAGCTGCGCACGATCGTGGACCAGGTCGTCGCCGACAACGAGGGCACCGTGGCGGACATCCGCGGCGGCAACGACAAGGCGATTGGGGCGCTCGTCGGTCAGGTGATGAAGGCCACGAAGGGCCAGGCCGATCCCCGCAAGACCAACGAACTGCTCCGCGAAGCGATCGAGAACTGAGACTCGGCCCCCCGCTGCCGCGGTCTCGCCGGCGGGGCCGGTCGACGGGCCCGCGGCCGGCGACGTAGGGTGTGGTCGCCGTCCGGCTGTTGGCCGCTGCGGCCCGGTGGCCCTCGACAGGAGCGACGAGCATGGCGGTCGACTACATCGTCGTCGGGGCCGGTTCGGCCGGCTGCGCCGTCGCCGCGGGGTTGGCCGCCGAACCGGACACCTCGGTGCTGTTGCTCGAGGCGGGGCCACGCGACCGCGACCCACGGGTCCGTGTGCCCGCGGCCGCGTCCGCGCTGTGGTTCGGCAAGCTCGATTGGAACTACCGGACCGAGCCTCAATCGCAGCTCGAGGGACGACGTGACACCTGGCCGCGGGGCCGCGTGCTCGGCGGCTCGTCCTCGATCAACGCGATGATGCACGTCCGCGGGATGGACGTCGACTACGACCAGTGGGCGGCCGGGGGTGCCACCGGGTGGGACGCGGCGACGATGACCCGCCTCTTCCGCCGGATCGAGGACGACGAACGTGGCCCCGCTGAGCACCGTGGGGTCGGCGGGCCGTTGCGCGTCGAGCATCTGCGCGATCCGCGCCCCCTCACGCGGTCGTTCCTGGCCGCGTGCGGCGAGCTGGGCATCCCGGAGGTCGAGGACTACCACGTGGAGCCCGACGGCTGCGGCATGACGATGGTCAACCAGCGTCGTGGACGGCGGTGGTCGGCTGCCGATGCGTTCCTGGATGGCCTGGGGTCCGGGCCCGGTTCCTCGCTGCAGGTCCGCACCGGGGTGGAGGTGCAGCGGGTCGCCATCGAGGACGGACGCGCGATCGGCGTCGACGTGCTCGTCGGCGGGCAGCGCCGGTTCGCCCGCGCCGAGCGGGAGGTCGTGGTGGCCGCTGGGGCCGTGGCGACACCGCCCCTGCTCCAGCGGTCCGGGGTCGGGCCGGCCGACGAACTGCGGTCGCTGGGTATCGACGTGGTGGTCGACGCCCCGCAGGTGGGGGAGAACCTCCAGGACCACGTCGTCGCCGGGATGGTTGCCGGGACCGCCGACGGCAGCCTCTACGGCGCGGATCGCGATCCGCGCCAACTCGTCGAGTGGGTGCGTCACCGACGGGGGCCGTTGACCTCCAACCTCGCCGAGGCCATCGCGTTCGTGCGCTCCCGGGAGGGCGAGGTTGCCCCGGACATCGAGCTGCTCGCGATCCCGGCTCCGATGAAGGACCACGCCCGTGTGCGCTACCCGCGCCACGGGATCGCGATCGGGGCGATCCTGCTCCGGCCGCGTAGCCGTGGCCGGATCCGCCTGGCCAGCATCGCCCCCTCGGCGCCGCCGATCATCGACCCCCGGACGTTCACCGACCCCGAGGGCGACGACCTCGACCGGCTCGCCGACGGGTTGCACACCGTCCAACGGCTGTTGACCGAGACGAGCGCGTTGGGCGGTCGGCTGGAGGAGCTGATCGACCCACCGGCACCGCTCACCGACCGGGCCGCGCACATCGCTCACGTGCGCCGGACCGCCCAGACGATGTACCACCCGGTCGGCACGGCCCGCATGGGCTCCGACGCCAGCGCCGTCGTCGACCCGCAGCTGCGAGTGGTCGGTGTCCAGGGCTTGCGTGTCGCCGACGCCTCGGTCATGCCCACCTTGATCCGTGGCCACACCAACGCCCCCTCGATCGCGATCGGCGTCCGCGCCGCCGAGCTGATCAGCGACCGGGTTGCCGCCGCCACCGGCTGAACCAGGACGCGGTCCGGCACCGAACGTCAGGGAGGGCAGAGCGTTCGATCGACCTGCCACCGCCAGCCTCCGGGCCGAACGCCCGGGACGTCGCAGGCGTCCGTGTCCCCTATCCTCCCCTCCACCATCGGCGGGACGTGAGGTGCCAGCGTGGTGCTGGAAGCAATGCAGTCACCGTCGGACGTGAAGGCCCTGGCCCCGTCCGAGATCCCGGTGTTGGCCGAGGAGATCCGCGAGGCCATCGTCGAAGCGGTCTCGCGGGTCGGCGGGCACCTCGGCTCGAACCTCGGGGTGGTGGAGCTGACGATCGCGCTCCACCGCGTGTTCGACTCGCCCAAGGACCTGCTGGTCTGGGACACCGGACACCAGGCGTACGTCCACAAGATGCTCACCGGGCGGCGCGATCGCTTCGACCAGCTCCGACAGGCTGGCGGCCTCTCCGGGTACCCGGACCGTGAGGAGTCGCCGCACGACCTGATCGAGAACAGCCACGCCTCGACCGCGCTGTCGTGGGTAGCGGGGCTGACGTTCGGGCAGATCGCCGGGCCCGGTGACCCGCCGCTTCCCGGCACCGGCAGCGCGCCAGCTCCCGGACAGGCGATCAGCTCCAGCCAACGTCACGACGGCTGGCCGCGGGGCCGTCGCGCTCGACGGGGCAGTGAGGACGAGCGGCGTCGGTTCATCGCGGTGGTCGGTGACGGTGCCCTCACCGGTGGGATGGCCTACGAGGCGCTCAACAACATCGGCCACCATCAGCTGCCGGCCATCATCGTCCTCAACGACAACGGGCGGTCCTACGCGGAGACCGTGAGCCGCCTGTCCGAACGGGTGGCCAACCTGCGGACCGATCCGCGATACCGGTCCATGCGGGGGCGGGTGGACCGGGCTCTGACCCGCCTGCCGTTCATGGAGCGCCTGACCGACGCTGGTCTCGAAGCGGTCAAGTCGGCGATCTCCGAAGCGCCCGCCCTGCAGTCGTTCGTCGAAGCGCTCGGGGTCCGCTACCTCGGCCCGTACGACGGACACGACGTGGAGAAGCTCGAGGACGCGCTCTCGCATGCAGCCCGGGCGCAGACCCCGGTCCTGGTCCACGTGCTCACCCAGAAGGGCAAGGGGTACGCGCCCGCGGAGACCGACCCGGAGAAGAAGCTCCACGACACGTCCGCCTTCGACGTCTCGACGGGGCGTGCCAACGGCGGTGGCACACGCAAGTGGACCGCGGCGTTCGGTGCGGCCCTGCTGGAGGAGGCCGAGGGACGGCCCGAACTGGTGGCGCTCACGGCCGCGATGCCGGGCTCGACCGGGCTGCTGCCCCTCGCGTCCAGGGCACCGGCGCAGGTCCTTGACGTCGGCATCGCCGAACAGCACGCGGTCACGTCCGCGGCCGGCCTCGCCCACGCCGGGAAACTGCCGGTCTTCGCGGTCTACTCGACGTTCTTCTCCCGCGCGTTCGATCAGGCGAACCTCGACGTCGGTTTGCACGGCGAGCACGTCGTCTTCGTCCTGGATCGCGCGGGTGTGACCGGCGACGACGGGCCCAGCCACCACGGCATCCTCGACATGGCCTTGGGGCTGCGCATCGCTGGGATGACCGTCCTCGCGCCCTCGTGCGAAGAGGACATGGCCGCGCTCCTGTCCTGCGCGCTGGACCTGGACGGCCCGGTCATGCTGCGGTTCCCCAAGGGCTCGGCCATCGCCGCGACGGACATCGGCGTCACCCCCGGCGACGTCGACGGCCTGATGGCACGGAAGTTGCGGGACGGAGCGGACGTCTGCGTGCTGGCGGTGGGAGACCGGGTCGGCGCGGCGATGGAGGCGGCCGATCAGTTGCAGGAGGCGGAGATCGACGCCGCGGTGTGGGACGTCCGTTCGGTCCGCCCGGCTGACGGCCGGATGCTGGCCGAAGCGGCCGACGCCCCGCTGGTGGTCACCGTGGAGAACGGCGTCGTCGGCGGCGGTGCCGGCACCGAACTCACCGACCGGATCGTGGAACTCGCGGGCGTTCGGCACGCTCCGCCGGTGCTGCGCCTGGGCGTGCCGTCAGCGTTCCTGCCGCACGGCAAGCCCGACCGGATCCTCGCGGAACTGGGCCTGGACGGAGCGGGGATCGCGGCCGCGACCCGGAAGGTCCTCGCCGACGAGCGGTGACCGGGCACCGCAGCCATGGTCGCGCCAGCCGTGGACTTGACCGGAGACGGTCGACCGGTCACTATCACCATGGTCGGCCGACGTGGCTGACCAGCACCAACCGACGGAGCGCACGTGCTTCGGGACCTGAGTATCCGGATCCAGCGCCGCGCGGCGCTGGTTGACGTGCTCGTCGTGGTTCCGTAGCGCGTGCTCGCCCCGAGCACGCGCGAACCTCCCGGACCCCCGGGAGGTTCTCTCGTCGGGGCGGGTGACCGGCAGTAGGCCGGGAGGGTGAGCATGGAGATCACGGGCGCGCAGGCGGTCATGAGGAGCTTGGAGACCCTCGGGGTCGACAAGGTCTTCGGCTACCCGGGCGGGGCGATCCTGCCCGCGTACGACCCGATGATCGACGCGGGGTTCGAGCACGTCCTCGTCCGCCACGAGCAGGGCGCGATCCACATGGCCGAGGGCTACGCCCACGCCACCGGCCGGGTCGGCGTCTGCATCGTCACCTCGGGTCCGGCGGCGACCAACCTGGTGACCGGGCTGGCTGACGCGATGATGGACTCCGTCCCGGTACTGGCGATCACCGGACAGGTCGCCACCAGCGCGATCGGCTCCGACGCGTTCCAGGAGGCGGACGTGACCGGCATCACCATGCCGATCACCAAGCACAACGAACTGGTCCACACCGTCGAGCGCATCCCCGAAGCGATCAAGGAAGCCTTCCATGTCGCGCGGACGGGCCGGCCTGGCCCGGTCCTGGTCGATATCCCCAAGGACATCCTCAACGCCACGTTCGAGTGGCACTGGGACGAGACCGTCGACCTGCCCGGCTACCGCCCGACCGTCCGTGGTCACGGCAAGATGATCCGGGAGGCACTGGATCTCATCGCGCAGGCCGAACGCCCGGTGATCTACGCCGGGGGTGGGCTGGTGCGTGCCGGTGCCGGCGACGAGCTCTACCGGTTCGCGACGATGCTCGGCGTGCCGGTGGTCACCACGCTGATGGCGCGTGGGGTCTTCCCCGACGATCACGAGCTGGCGGTCGGTATGCCCGGCATGCACGGTCATTACGCGGCGGTGCGGGCCTTCCAGGAATCGGATCTGCTCATCACGCTCGGGGCCCGGTTCGACGACCGGGTCACCGGCAAGCTCGACGACTTCGCGCCGCACGCGAAGGTGGTCCACGTCGACGTCGACCCGGCAGAGATCGGCAAGAACCGGCACGTCGACGTGCCGGTGGTCGGCGACGTCAAGGTCGTGCTCGAGCAGCTGCTCCGGGTGCTCGACGACAAGGACGACAAGGGCCAGCTGGACGCGTTGGTGCCGCACACCAGCGCGTGGCGCTCCCGCCTGCGTGAGCTCGCCGAGGACCACCCCCTGCTGGTCGAGCAGCCCGAGACCGGCGTGCTCAAGCCCCAGACGGCGATCCGCGGTATCTACCAGGAGTGGGGCGACGCGGCCGT
>SKJX01000243.1 GCA_007121785.1 Nitriliruptoraceae bacterium | reverse complement strand
CGTGACCCCTGGGAGAGGAGTTCAGCATGGCTCGCGTACGCCTGCGTGCCGTCCTTGCCGTGAGCTGCACCGCAGCGCTGCTGCTCGCGGCCTGCAACGGCGAGGAGACGGTCGACGACCCTGCGACCGACACCGACGACACCGACGAGGTGGACGACACCGACGACACCGACGACACCGACGACGAGGACGCCGCGGAGGCGGACGGTGACCCGATCCAGATCGGCATCGTCACCTCCACCTCCGGGTTGCTCGGCGCCTACGGCGATGCGTACGTCGACGGCCTCCAGGCCGGGCTCGACCACGCCACGGCTGGCTCCGGTGCGGTCGACGGTCGTCCGATCGAGTTCGACATCGTCGATGACGGTGGTGAACCGGATCAGGCCATCTCCGCCGCGGTCGACCTGGTCGGGCAGGGTGTGACGATCCTCGCCGGTGCGGTCTCGTCGGGGGTGGCCGTGCAGATGGCGCCGTTCGCCGAGGAGAACGAGGTCCTGTTCATCTCCGGACCAGCGGCGACCGACGCCGTCACCGGGATCAACGACTACACCTTCCGGTCCGGTCGCCAGAGCTACCAGGACGTCGCCGCGGCGGCGAGCCTGGTCGACGACATCGAAGGTGCGACGGTCGCCGGTTTCGTGCAGGACTCGGAGTTCGGTGAGTCCAACCTGGCGGCGCTCGAGTCGGTGCTCGGCGAAGAGGGCGCGACGATCGAACCGGTCGAGGTGCCGCTGTCCGCCACGGAGTTCACGCCGTTCGTGCAGCAGGTCGCCGATGTCGACCCGGACCTGGTGTTCGTCGCCTGGGCCGGCGACACCACCCCCGCCATGTGGGAGGCGATGGAGCAGCAGGCCATCTTCGACGACTACACCGTGACCACCGGGCTCGGTGACGTCGCCACGTGGCCGCTGTACGGGCCGGCCGGTCCCGACATCCAGTTCCTCAGCCACTACTACTCGACGGCGCCCGAGACCGAGGTCAACGACCAGATGGTCGAGGCGGTCGGCCCGGAGAACGTCGACCTGTTCACCCCGGACGGCTTCGTGGCCGCGCAGATGATGGTCCACGCGCTCGAGACGGCATCACCCGACGACGTGGAGGGCATGATCAACGCGCTCCAGGGTTGGGAGTTCGAGGGGCCCAAGGGCCCGACGATGATCCGAGAGAGCGACCACGCGGTCCTGCAACCGATGTTCACCGCGTCGATGGAGAACATCGACGACGACCCGGCGAACATCGAGGTCGAGACGCTCGAGGTCCTCGATCCGGAGGCCACGGCACCTCCCGAGTCGTGATCGGTGGGGGTCCGCCGCGGTGCGACGCACCGCGGCGGACCCCTCGCCTGCACGTTCGCGCTCGACGACCCGGAGGTGATCGACGGTGGTGGAAGCCTCGACCGCACCCACACCGACCGACCAGGCCGCACCCGTCCTCGCCACCCACGCCCTGACCTGGGGTGTCGGCGGTTTCACGATCCTCGAGGACATCGATCTGGAGGTCCGGACGGGGGAGTTCCTGTCCGTGATCGGCCCGAACGGGGCCGGCAAGACCAGCCTGCTCAACGTCATCTCCGGCACGAACATCGCTCGGTCCGGCCGGGTCGAGTTGGCCGGCGAGGACATCACCGGGCTGCGGCCGGCGCTGCGGGTCCGCCGCGGGTTGGGCCGGACCTTCCAGACCTCCAGCCTGTTCCCCAACCTCACGGTCGCGGAGAACGCCCGGCTGGGAGCCCAGGCCTCACGGGGCGGCAGCCTGTCGCTGATCTCGCGCCCACGGTGGGAGGACGCGGCGACGCAGTCGGGACTCCAGGCGCTCGGTGAGGTCGGGCTCGCCAACCGCGCCGGCGACCTGGTGGCCGACCTGTCCCACGGTGACAAGCGCAAGCTCGAGATCGCCCTGCTGCTGTGCTCCGACCCGGACGTCCTGTTGCTCGACGAGCCGACCGCCGGGGTGAGCGTCGAGGAGGTCGAGCCGCTGGTGCGGGTCATCCGCGACGTCCACGCGCGCGGCCGCACGGTGGTCATGGTCGAGCACCGGATGGAACTCGTCGTCGACGCCTCCGACCGCATCGCGGTGCTGCACAACGGGCGGCTCCTGACGGTCGGCTCGCCGGACGAGGTCATGGCCGATGCGACCGTGCAGTCGGCTTACCTCGGGGAGACGGACTGATGCCTGCTGACCACGCCCGGACCGCAGCTGCCACCCACGGGCCCGACCGCAGCATCGGCGGAGCCCCGATCCTCGAGGTGCGCGACCTCGACGTCCATCGGGGGGAAGCTCACATCCTCCACGGCGTCTCGTTCGACGTCGCGCCCAACCGCGTCACCGCGCTGCTCGGACGCAACGGGGTGGGCAAGACGACCACGCTGCTGTCGCTGCTCGCGTTGCTGCCGTCGACCGGCGAGGTCGTCTTCGACGGCGATCCGTTGTCGGGCGTCCCCACCCACCTCCGGGTGCAACGTGGTATCGCCTACGTCCCCGAGGACCGCGAGGTGTTCTCCCAGCTGACGGTCGAAGAGAACCTCCGGCTGGCGATGAGCTGGGAGGGTGCGAGCGAACGGCTCGGACTCGTCCACGAGGTGTTCCCCGAGCTCAAGCGACGGGAGAGCCAGAAGGCCGGCTCGCTCTCCGGGGGTCAGCAGCAGATGCTCTCGCTCGGCCGTGCCCTCCTGCACCCGGCGAAGCTGCTGCTGATCGACGAGCCGACCAAGGGGCTGGCGCCGATCGTCATCACCGAGGTCGTCGACGCGTTGCAGCAGGCGACGACCGACGCCACGGTGCTGCTGGTCGAACAGAACCTGCGGGTCGCTGAGGAGCTGGCCACCGACGCGATCGTGCTCGACGAGGGCGTCGTCGCCTGGAGCGGCACGATGGACGACCTGGTCGCCGACGATGAACGCACGCGCGGCCTGCTCGGGGTCGGGCGCGCTACCCGCGGCGGCGCGGAGGGCCAGCGATGAGCCTCCAGGTGTTCGTGCTGCTGTCGGTGACCGGGCTCGGCCTGGCCGGCGTCTACTTCCTCATCGCCAGTGGGCTGTCGCTGATCTTCGGCCTGATGGACGTGCTGAACCTCGCCCACGGGCTGTTCTTCACCGTCGGGGGGTACGCGACCTGGTGGGTGATGACGCGGTTCCAATGGATCGAGTCGCTGGGCCTGCGGTTCCTGGTCGCCTTCCTGATCGCGACGGTCCTCGGCCTGGCCGTCGGCTGGGCGACCGAGCGGTTCTTCGTCCGGCGTTTCTACGGCGACCACGTGACCCAGATCCTGATCACCCTCGGGATCAGCCTCGCCGGTGTGGCGCTGGTCGGTGGCTGGTTCAGCTACGACCCGCAGACCTTCCCGGTGCCGGAGTTCATGCGGCAGGTCGCCGTGATCGCCGGAGCCCGCATCCCGGTCAGCCGTCTGCTCATCCTGGCGATCTCGGTGGTCCTGCTGGTCGGACTGCTGGCGGTGCTGCGCCGCACGCGACACGGGCTGATCATCCGCGCCGGGGTCGAGAACCGGCAGATGGTCCAGGCCATGGGGATCGACGTGGCCAAGAGCTTCACGTTGGTGTTCGCCGTCGGCGGGGGGTTGGCCGCGATCGGCGGGATCCTCGGCGGGGTGTTCTTCGCCGGGGTGACGCCCGAGTTCGGTCTGAACATGCTGATCTTCGCGTTCATCGTGGTGGTGATCGGTGGTCTCGGCAGCGTCGAAGGCACCGCCCTGTCGGCGGTGATCGTCGGACTCACCCAACAGTTCGTGAACTTCTTCGCCGGGGCCGGGGTCGGGGACCTCACGGTGGTCGTCCTGCTCGCCGTGACCTTGCTGTTGCGACCGCAGGGCCTGCTCGGGGAGGTCGCTCGATGAGCGGAACCGTCCACTCCCGTCCCGCCGTGCCCTGGAGGTGCCAGCCATGAGCGCCGTCACCGAGGTCTCCGAAGGACCTACCACCTCGGCGGCTATCCCCCCGCCGCGTCGGTCACGGACGCTGCCGATCACCATGGGGGCCGTGGCGGTGCTGCTCGCGTTCGTCCCCTTCGTGGACGTCCACGTCCCAGGGCTGTTCGGAGGTGAGCTCTCCTCCCCCGGCGTGCTTCAGATCCTGGCGGTGGGCCTGGTGTTCGCTGGGGTGGCCATGAGCTACGACCTGATCCTGGGCTACACCGGGATGCTCTCGCTCGGGCACGCGCTGTACTTCGCGCTGGGCTTGTACGGCACGAACCTGCTGATGCGGCTGTTCGAGCTCTCCTACGCCGCCGCCGTCCCGATCGCGCTGGTCGGTTCGTTCGTCCTCGCGGTCGTGCTCGGGTCGGTCGCGCTGCGGGTGCGTGGGGTCGCGTTCGCGATGGTGACCCTGGCGTTCGCCGAGGCGTTCCATGTGTTCGTGGAGGCTGATCCGGTCGGCATCACCGGCGGTGAGGAGGGCCTGTCGCTGGACACGGCGTACGTGCCGGACATCCTCACCGGTGTGGTCAACACGCGCGTCGTGTACTGGTTGGCGCTGGCCTTCGCCGTGCTGACCTTCGCGATCTGTCGGCAGGCGGTCGCCAGCCGCGCCGGTCGGGTGTTCCAGGCGATCCGGGAGAACGAGGACCGCGTGGAGATGCTGGGCCTGCGGCCGTTCAACTTCAAACTGCTGTCCTTCGCGCTCTCGGCCGTGCTGGCGTCGGCCGGCGGCGCGGTCTACCTGCTGCTGGTGCGGGGCGCGACCCCGGGGAGCGCGAGCTCGGTGTTCACCCTGAACCTGATCATCATGGTGGTGCTCGGTGGCCTCGGCCGGTTGTGGGGCGCCGCGCTCGGTGGACTGGTCTTCGGCTACCTCCAGTTGCGGTTGCCGGCCGTCGCCCGTTCCGGGGTGTTCGACCCGCTGCCGGATTGGCTGGAGGGCCCCCTCACCGAGCCGCTGTTCATCCTCGGCACCCTGTTCGTGATCCTGGTGATGTTCGCGCCCGGAGGGTTGGCCAGTCTCCCGGCCCGGCTCGGCATCAAGCGGGGCGGCGGATGACCGAGCTCGAGGCAGCGACGCCAGCTGAACGCGCGATCGCCGGTCGCCTGATCGGGCAGCTCGACGAGTTGCTGCCCCGCATGGGGGCGACCTACCAGCGCGAGATCGAGGAGTACGCGCGGTTGACCGCGGAGCAGCTCGACCGTGAGGTCCTGGCGACCAGCCGCCGCTTCATCGAGGGGTACTTCGCGCGCATCGGGGCCGGCAAGGACCCGGACAAGCTCGACCTGACCGACATGGGCCTGGCCGGCCGCCGGCGCCTGGAGATGGGCATCTCCCTGGACTCGGCCTTGCACGCGTTCCGGCTGGCTGGCCGTGAGACCTGGCGCGCGGTCGCTGACACCGTCGAGCCGGGCGAGGAGACCGCCATCGCCAGCCTGGCCGCCGGCTGGATCGAGTACATGGACCGGGCGTCATCGTCGTTCGCGGACGGCTACCTCACCGCCTCCCACGAGCACCTGCGGCGGCTGGACGCCCGCCGTTCAGCGATCGTCGACGCGCTGCTCGAAGCCGGTGACTGGGGCGAGGTGGCCGCGGTCGCGGCCCGGTTCGCGATCCAGCTCGCCCCGGCCTACCGACCGGTACTGCTGTCGGGACCGGACGTGCTGGTGCGCATCGACCTGCTGCTCCAGCAGGCACCGGCCGACACCCTGGCTGGTCGTCGCGGCGACAAGGTGCTCGCCCTGCTGCCGGGCGACGGACCCGACCCGCAGCGGGTGGCCAAGAGCGCCCACGCCAAGCTGGCGACCTTCGGACGCCCGTCCGCTCCCGGGCCTGAGCTCGGCGCGGAGGTCCGTCACATCGAAGGTGTGTTGGCCGCCGCGGCACGCAGCGGTCACCTCGACGGGGTCTTCGGACCCGACGACCTGCTGCTCGAACAGCTGTTGGCCGGCTCCGAGCGGGTGGCCACGGACCTCACCTCCCGCATCCTCGACCCGCTGGAAGCGCAGGACCCGGACGGCATCTTCGTGACGACGCTGCGCGCCTACCTGGGGACGGGGTCGATCCCGGAGACGGCGGAACACGCCGTCGTGCACCCCAACACCGTCGCCTACCGGCTCCGGCGGGTGCGGGAGCTGACCGGTCTGGATCCGCGGACGCCGACCGATGCGGCGTTGCTCGTCGTCGCCTTGACCGCACGAGGAGGTACGGCCTGATGCTCCCCGGCCTGATGCAGCGCACCCCGCTGACGCTGGACCTGGTCTTCGACCGGTTCGCGACCGTGTACGCCGACGGGCGGCTGGTCGGGCCGGAGGGTGCGACGACCTACGGGGTGGTCGCGGATCGCATCCTGCGGCTGGCGCGTGCACTGACCGACGAGTTCGGGATCCGGCCCGGGGACCGCGTCGCGACGTTCGGGTTCAACTCGCTCCGCCATTTCGAGCTGTACTACGCCGTGCCTCTGGTCGGTGGTGTGCTGCACACGATCAACGTGCGGCTGTTCGACGAGCAGATCGCC
The DNA here is from genome assembly GCA_007121785.1 of Nitriliruptoraceae bacterium. GTDB lineage: Bacteria > Actinomycetota > Nitriliruptoria > Nitriliruptorales > Nitriliruptoraceae > SKTG01. Next base: position 17,399 of record SKJX01000243.1, on the reverse strand, counting down.
TGGATCGCCAACCACGCGGAGGACCGGCTGTTGTTCGCCGACGGTCACCTGCTCGACCAGGTCGCCGCGTTCGCGCCCAAGCTGGACACGGTCGAGCACGTCATCAAGCTCGGGGACGGTCCCACCGACGGGTTGGACCACGTCCATGACCACGACGCGCTCATCGCTGCCCACGAGCCGGCCGAGGATCGGCCGCCGCTCGACGAGGACGCCGCGTTCGGGCTGTGTTACACCTCCGGTACGACCGGTGACCCGAAGGGCGTGCTGTACTCCCACCGCGCGATGGTGCTCCACTCCATGGCCGCCTGCATGGCCGATCACATCGGGTTGCACGAGTCGGACGTGGTCCTGCCGGTGGTGCCGATGTTCCACGCGTTCGGCTGGGGGCTGCCGTACGCCGCGCCGTTGACCGGCGCCGAGCTGGTCTTCCACGGCGCCGACAGTTCCGCGGAGCACCTGGGTGCGGTCATCGAACGTGAGGGCGTCACCCTGTCCGCTGCCGTGCCGACGATCTGGAAGTCGCTGCTGCCGGCGCTGGAGCACGGCGAGGTGGATGCGTCCACCCTGCGGCTGGTGTTCGTCGGTGGGGCGGCGTCGCCGCGTGCGTTGATCGAAGCCTACGATCGGTTCGGGATCGAGTACCTCCAGGTCTGGGGGATGACCGAGACCGGGCCCCTCGCCTGCGCATCCCGGCCACGACGCCGTCATCGTGGCCTCAGCCGGGACGAGCTCCTGGACGTCCGCGAACGGACGGGGACGATCTTCGCCGGCCTCGAGGCCCGGGTCACCGACGAGCACGGCGCCCCCCTGCCCATGGACGGCACGGCCGTCGGTGAACTCGAGGTCGCGGGTCCCTGGATCGCCTCCGGGTACTACGGCGTCGATGCGCAGGACCGCTTCAACGGCGGCTGGCTGCGTACCGGCGACATGGCTTCGATGGAGCCGGACGGCTACTTCCGGATCGTCGATCGGGCGAAGGACCTGGTCAAGTCCGGTGGGGAGTGGATCAGCTCGGTCGAGCTGGAAGGGCACCTGCTGGCCTTCGACCAGGTCGCGGACGCCGCGGTGGTCGGCGTCCCGTCGGCGAGGTGGGACGAACGGCCCGTGGCGGTGCTCGTCCCCGCCGACCCGGACGATCCGCCCACGCTCGAGCAGGTGCGGACCTTCCTGCTCGACCGGGTCGCCAAGTGGTGGCTGCCCGACGCGATCGAGATCGTCGACGAGATCCCCAAGACCTCGGTCGGCAAGCTCGACAAGAAGGTCATGCGGACCCAGCTCGACCTGACGGTCGACTGACCTGCCCGCAGACCCGGAGGCGGACTCGAGGTGGTGGCACCGATGTGGATCGAACCGACGACCCTGACCGTGCCGGTCGATGGCGGGCAGTTGAGGGTGGCCCGCTGGGGCAGTGGCGCGAACGTCGTGCTGGCCAGCCACGGCATCACCGCCAACCACCGGTCGTTCGGCGAGGTCGCTTCGCAACTGCTGGACCGGGGAACGGACGTGACGCTGTACGCGGTCGACCACCGGGGTCGCGGTGGCTCCGTCTCGTTGCCGGGTCCCTACGGATTGGCCGCACATGCACGCGACCTGGTGGCGGTGCTCGACCACCTCGACGTCGGTTCGGCGACGCTGCTGGGACACTCCATGGGCGCCTTCATCGTGGCTGTCGCCGCGGAGCTCGCTCCCAGCCGCGTCGAGCGCCTGGTGGTGGTCGACGGCGCACTGCCGATCCCGGTCGAACTGCCCGACGATGCGGACGTGGAAGCGGTCGTCCGCTCGGTCATCGGCCCGGCGTTGGACCGGCTCGACCGGACCTTCGCCTCGCCGGACGAATGCGTGGCGATGTGGCAGGAGCACTCGGCCGTGGGCGGTCGGTACTTCAACGACGTCACCGACGCCTACGTCCGCTACGACCTGACGACCGACGGTTCGATCTGGCGTCCCAACGTGTCCAAAGCGGCGGTGCTCGACGACGGGGAGAGCACCCTGGTCGACACGGAGGCGCGCACGGCGTTGGAGCGCATCCACGCGCCGACCGTGCTGTTGTGGGCGCCGCGGGGGTTGCTCGACGAGCCGCCGGGGCTGTTCTCCACCGAGCAGGTCGACGAGGTCGTAGCGCGGTTGCCGCATGTCCGCGCCGCGCAGGTCACGGACGCCAACCACTACTCGATCGTGTTCGGACCGCACGGCGCCGCGCAGGTCGCGGACGCCGTGGAGTCGGAGCCGCTCGCGACGTGAGCACCGCGTGACCGTGGGACGCGGCCCGCGTGCGCCGACCGCGCCCCAGGACCGTCAGCTAGCGCTCGTACACGCCGACGGTGCGGTTCTGTTCGACGATGGCGTCAGCGTACTTGTCGAGGAACTCCCGACGGCTGGGCGCACCCTCGACCTTGCTCGAGAGGGCGTAGACCCAGAAGTAGTAGTTGTGCGGGCCGTGGCCCTCGGGCGGCTGGGGGCCGCCGTAGCCGGTCCCGCCGAAGTCGTTCGGGCCCGGGCGGTAGTCAGCGTCGGCGTCGGGGGACAGCTCGGTCACGTCCGCTGGGATCCCGTAGAGGGTCCAGTGCGTGAAGCCGTCCGGCAGCGGGGCGTCCGGGTCGTGGCAGATGATCGCCAACTCGACCGCCTCGTCGGGCACACCGTCGATGAGCAGGCCGGGTGCCTCGTTCTCGAGGTCGTTGGCATGCCGATCCTCGAGCGGGCCGCGATCGATGAACTCCCGGCTGCTGATCTTGAGGTCCTGGATGTTGAGACCCACAGGTTCTTCTCCTCCTGTCGTCGTGGCGTGACCTGGACCGTAGGTGACGCGAGCAGCGGCCGCTCGGCCAGATGGCCACGTGGCCGGATTTCGGTGCTCGTTCCGACCGGCGAGCGGCGGGCGTGCGCGACCGGTCCGTGGATGCCTGGAGCTCAGTAGAGGAACATCGGTTTGCCGGCGACCTGGCGGACCTTCGGGCGGTAGGCGTTCGAGTCGTAGAGGGCGTCGACGTCGACCCGCTTCGCGCCCTGACCGATGAGGTCGATCGGGACGTCGGTGTAGGTGCCTTCGCGCAGTGAGACCATCCGGCCCTCGCTGCCCTCGACGGCCAGGTCGGCGGCCATGACGGCGTAGTTGCTGGCGACCATCAGGTCGAGCGAGTCCGGTCGGCCCGACCGCATGAGGTAGCCGAGCTTCTGCACGATGATGTCCTGACCGGTGAGCTGCTTGATCAGTTCGCCGGTGGTTTCGCCGATGCCGCCGAGCTTGCGGTGGCCGTACTGGTCGGCCTCGCCGGACAGGTGGATGTCGCCACCTAGGTAGGTGGCACCTTCCGAGACGGTCACCATCGAGTAGTTGGACGGGTTGCGGCGCTTGTCCTCCATCAGCAACGCGGCCAGACGCTCGGGATCGAACGGGACCTCGGAGATGACGGCCCGGTCGACCGACGAGAGGTAGGCCGAGACCAGCGAGGTCTCGCCGGAGTACCGGCCGAACACCTCGACGACGGCGATCCGCTCGTGTGACCCGGTGGAGGTCCGCAGGTTGTGGATGAACTCGACCGAGCGGGTCACGGCGGTCGAGAAGCCGATGCAGTAGTCGGTGCCGTGGACGTCGTTGTCCATCGTCTTGGGGATGGCGACGACGGGGACACCCTCCTCGTGCAGTCGCAAGGCGTAGGACAACGTGTCGTCGCCACCGATCGGGATCATGGCGTCGATGTCGAGGTGCTCGAGCACCTTGAGCACGTGGGAGGTGAGGTCGTGCGGCCCGTCCCCGATGGTCTGGTCGGTGAGGAAGCCCGGCACGTCACCGTTCGGGACGTTCTGCGGGTTGGTGCGTGAGGTGTGCAGGAACGTGCCGCCGGTGCGGTCGATCGTGCGGACCACATCCAGGTCGAGCGGCATCGTGCAGCGTTCGTCGGAGCGCTCGGGTCGATCGAGGTCGTACTCCAGCAGTCCGGCCCAGCCACGCCGGATGCCGATCACCTCGTGTCCGTCGTGGATCACGCGGTCGACGGCTGCCTTGATGCAGGGGTTCAATCCCGGGACGTCGCCGCCTCCGGTGAGGATGCCGATGCGCACGTGTTCTCCGTCGTCGTCGATGGTCGTCGTAGCGGGCGTCGCAGGTCGCGGACCGGCCACACCGAGCCTCGCGTGTGGCGGCGCACGGTGCACGCTACGCGGCGATCGAGGGGACCTTTGACCCCCAGGGTCGCACAGCGGGTGCGTCCGCCGCGCGCTTACGGTTCGATGGCGGCTGCGGACCGCGTCACGAGGGCGCGGCCCGTCCCGGGGTGAGGAGCGGTGCGGTGACCGTGGTCGGGATCGAGGTCGGGTTCGGCGTGCTGCTCCTGGTGGTCCTGGCCGGCTGGCTCGGCGGGGTGGCCCAGTCCAGTCTCGGGTTCGGTGCCGCGTTCGCGACGGTGCCGGCGCTCGCGCTGGCGGCACCGGAGCTGTTGCCTGGCTCGATGCTGGTGGCCATCATCCCGCTGTCGCTGGCGATGCTGGTGCGGGAGCGTGCGCGGGTGGACCTGGGCGCGGTCACGCGGCTGACCCTGGGACGGCTGCCGGGCATCGCCAGCGGTGCCGCGGTCGTCGCCGCGCTGCCGACCCGTGGCCTGGTGCTGGTGATCGCGCTGCTGCTGCTCGCTGCGGTCGCGGCGTCCGCGGGAGGCTGGCAGGTCTCGGTGACCGGACCACGCGAGTTGACCGCTGGGTACGTGTCCGGGCTCACCGGTACCGCTGCGGCGTTGGGCGGTCCGCCGCTGGCGCTGCTCTACCGTGGCCGGCACGGAGCGTCGATGCGTCCGACCCTGGCGGCCGTGTGGGCGGTCGGCACCATCCCGGCGCTCGGGAGCTTGGCGGTGGTGGGGGAGTTCACCGCCCAGCAGACCCGTGCCGGTCTCCTGCTCTCGATCCCGCTGCTCGTCGGCCTGTTGGGAGGGGCAGCCCTGGTCGATCGCGTCCCGGATGAGCGCCTGCGGACGGGTGTGCTGTGGTGGGCCGGGGTCGGTGGCCTGCTCGCGCTGGCTCGGGCGTTGCTGGGCTGAGGAGCGGTCCGAGGCGTCGGCGCTACGGGCCATCGTCCTGCCGCCGCAGGACCGCCCCGGTCCCGACCGCGAGCACCACCAGCACGATCGCGCCGGTCCGCAGCGGCGCCCGCACCTCGTCGCAGGCCTCGTCGAGCCAGGGCGCCTGGTCCGGGTGCTCGATCGGGTCGACCACGGAGCCGCACGGAGCGGACACCAGTTCGCCGTCGGGGTGCTCGAGGACCCCGGGCACCGGGAGGATCACCAGCAGGAACGCCAGGATCAGCCCGAGCCACGCGGCCCACCGTGCCAACGAGCGACGGCCGTGCCCGGCGGCATCCTCCGAGCCATCGTGCGGCTCACCGCTGCTCACGGACCGTCGTCACCGCCGACGAGGGTGTTGGGGTCGATCAGGCCACCGGCGGCTGCCAGCGCGCCTGCGGTACCGACCGCCCGGTCGTAGACGGCGGTGAAGTAGTGCACCGCGATCTGCTCGTGGCCGGGCAGCGGCGGTGGTCCCAGCGACCGTGGTATGGCCGCGGGATCCCCGGTGATCACCACGTCGGTGCGCTGCTCCGGCAGTTTGCGCGTGTCACCCCAGAAGCCGGCCCCAGGTCGCTGCTGCTGGGATTGCTGGCCACGCTTGCGACGTTGGTTCTTCGATCGCCGGCGTTGGTTCTGCTGGCCGCCTTTGCCGCCCTTGTTGCCTTGCTGGTTGCCGCCTTTGGTGGCCTGGCCGCCCTTGTTGCCTTGCTGGTTGCCGCCTTTGGTGGCCTGGCGGCCCTTGTTGCCCGGCTGGTTGCCGCCCTTCTGGCTGCTGTCCTGGTCGCCCTCGCCCTGCTCGCCGCGCGCGGAGCCCGCGGTCGCGTCCTGGTTACGTCCCCGGTTGCGGCGGTTGCGGTTGCGGCGGTTGCGGCTCGAACGGTTGCCCTGCTTGTCGTGCCCGCTCCGGTCGTTCTGGCCGTCCTGGCTGCCCCGGCCGTCGCCGCCCCCGTTCGGTCCCTGCTCGTCGCCGCTGCCGGAGCCGTCGCCGCTGCCGGAGTCGTCGTGGCTGGTTCGAGCGTTGCGCTGCCGGGTCCCACCTTCGGAGCCTGCGTTGCGCTCCGGCGGCTCGTCGCGGTCCCGGTTGCGGGCACGTGTCCTCGTGGTCATGCCGCATCCCCTCGCATGGTCGTTGCGCCGTACTCGTCGGTGAGCAGCGCGTTCTCATCCATCCCCAGCGCCCGGCGCAGCTGTGAGGAATCGAGGTCCCCGACCGAGCTGGACTTGGGCAGGACGATGTCGGCGACACGCCGCTTGCCGGAGACGATCTCCTCGACCCGTTCATCGACGGTGCCGGGGCAGACCAGCCGGTGGGCCACGACGGTCTTGGTCTGACCGATGCGCCACACGCGGTCGCGTGCCTGGTCCTCGACCGCCGGGTTCCACCAGCGGTCGTAGAGCACCACGTGGCTGGCCGCGGTCAGGTTCAGGCCGGTCCCGCCCGCCTTGAGCGAGAGCACCAGCGCACCGGGACCGTCACCTTCCTGGAACTCCTTGACCATCCGGTCGCGCGCACCGCGGCCCAGCCCCCCGTGGTAGGCCGAGATCGGCAGGCCCGTCCGCTCGGAGAGGTGGTTCGCCAACCGCTGTCCCCACGTCGCGAAGTGGGTGAAGACGAGCATCCGCTCGTCCGACTCGAAGACGTTGTCGACGATCTCCTCGAGCCGTGTGAGCTTGCCGGAGCGTCCCGCGAGCGGCTCGTCGTCGCCGGTGTAGGCCGCCGGGTGGTTGCAGATCTGCTTGAGCGCGGTGATCGCCGCGAGCACCGCCCCTTTGCGTTGCTTGGGTTCCTCACCCTCGGCGGCCTCGACCACCAGGTCGTCGAGCACGGCCTGGTACAGCCCGATCTGCTCGGTCGTCATCGGGCAGTGGTCGAGCGAGTCGATGCGGTCGGGCAGCTCCTCGGCGATCACGGGCTCCGCCTTGGTGCGACGGAACACCAGGACGCCGTTGAGGGTCTGCAGCGCGGATTCCGAGGCGCTCTCGCTCTCCGCCGACTTCTGCATCTGGGCGACGAACGTGGCGCGGTCGCCGACCAGGCCGGGGTTGACGAAGTCCATCAGCGACCAGAGGTCGCCGAGGCCGTTCTCGATCGGGGTGCCGGTGAGCACCACCCGGGTGTGGGCGTCCAGGCGGCGCAACTGCTGGGCGGTCTCGCTGGCGGGGTTCTTGATCACCTGCGCCTCATCGAGCACGAGCTTGCCCCACTCGATCGCTGCCAGGTCGTCGACGTCGCGCAACGCTGTGCCGTAGGTGGTGATGACGACGTCGGCGTCGGCGATCGCCTCCTCGAGCCCGTTGCCCTCCGCGCGGCGGGTCCCATGGTGGACCAGCACCTTGAGGTCCGGGGTGAACTTCCGTGCCTCGGAGGCCCAGTTGCCGACCACGGCGGGCGGGGCGATGACGAGCCCCTTGCCTCGGTCGCGGGTGAGCTCGAGGTGAGCGAGCATCGTCGGCGTCTTGCCGAGCCCCATGTCGAGCGCGAGGCAGCCGCCCAGCCCGGCCTGGTCGAGGAACCCCAGCCAAGCGAGCGCGTCCGCCTGGTAGCCCCGGAGCTTGCCTTCGAACCCCTCCGGCGAGGTCGGTGGCTGGTCCGGGATCGACTGGGCGCTGCGCAGCAGTTCGGTCGCCCAGCCCTCGCCGGCCAGGCTGACCGGTCGGCCCAGCGCCGTGCCGTCCAGCCCGAGGGCGTAGCGCAGCATGTCCGCACCGCTGAGCTGCGTCTGCTGCTTGCGTTCCTCGAGCGCCTCGGCGGCGGCCTCCAGGTCAGCGTGGTCGAGCTCGACCCACTGGCCCTGGGACTTGACCAGGGGCCGTGACTCCTTGGCCAGCTGGGCGATGTCCTCCGCGCTGAGTTCGACGTCGTCGAACACCGCGGACCAGCGCACGTCGTTGAGCTGGCGTGTCCCGACGGTGGACTCCTGCGCCCCGATCGAGGTGACCCGCAGCGACGGCGTGGCCGTCCGCGGCGCGAGCGGAGGTACGCGGACCTCGAAGCCGGCGGCCTGCAGGGTCGCGCCGGTGTTGGCCATCAGGTCCCAGGCTTCGTCCTGGCTGAGGATGACCTGCCCGCGGCGGGTGTCCTTGCCCCGCTTCAGCGGTTCGTACAGCCCTTCGAGCCGCTCCAGTTCGCGCTTGAGCGCTTCCTTGCGTGCATGGTTGGCTCGGGACATCGCCGCTTCGACCGGCTCCTCCTCCCGGCGACCATCCGAGGTGAGCGTGCGCAGCAGCCAGGCGTCGCCCTCGTCCGGCGGATCGAGCTGGACGGTCAGCGTCAGCTTCGACGTACCGGTGACGCTGCCGGCCCACGCCTTCAGGCCCTTGCGGATCTCCGTGCCCTGCTGGTGCGGTGCTTCGAACGTCGAGCCGTCCAGCCGGCCCAGAGCGGCCTCGGCCACCTCCGACGCCTTCTGCGGCTGTGGAGGTGGCGCGGGGACCTCGACGCGGCTAGCAGCATCGCGGCAGATCGCGTCGACGAACCCGGTCACGACCGAGCGCACGACCGTCTGCGGGTCCCGCTGGCGATCGGCGGCGGCGACCGCCCCGGGCATGGATGACGCGAGGCCGCTGAGCTCCTCCTGGTCGATCAGGGTGGGTTCCCAGCGGACGGCGAAGTACGAGCGGTTGGCGGGGGCGTCACCGACCTTCTTCAGCTGCGGGACCATCCGCCCGTTGCCGACCAGCCGCACCGCCAGGGCCGCCGCCAACCCGATCCAGGTCACGCTGGGCCCGAGCTGTTCGTCGTCGGCGGTCGAGCCGAGCGAGACCAGCCAGCCGAGCACGTCCTGGACGGGCGCGGTCAGCGTCTCCGCCCGGGCGCCACCGGGCAGCTTCAGCTTCTCCCCGGGTTCCCACGGGCTCTCCGGCGCGCCGGCGGCCGCCAGCCGCTCCCGCACGTCGTCGAGGTCGGTGGGGTTGGACCGACGCCCGCCGGTCCAGGCGACGATCTGCCCGGCCGTCCAGGACAGCTGCAGCTGGGGCGAACGTGACGCCTGCTGGCCACCCCGGTCGTCGCCGGAGCTCTGGCGGTGCCGGTCGCCGTGCTCGTCCTGGTCCTGCTGGCCGTCGGGTCGCTCCCGCTGACGGGCGCCCCCGCGGTCGGAGCTCGACCGACCCCGGGAAGACCGCGACGTCGAGGTGGTGTCCTCGTCGGGTTCGTGCGGTGCCCGAGCGGTGCCGGCGTCGTCGCCGTCCGACGCCGCGGTGTCGGATCGATCGTCGGCCGGTTGGTCGGTGCGGTGGTCGGGGTCAGCGCCGTCGTCGGCTCCGTCGCCGTCCAGGCTCGCCAACCGCGCCTCGATGCGTTCGAGCTCGTCGTGGAAGTCGGCGAGGACCAGGTCGCGTTCCGGCCCGGTGACCTCGTCACCGAGCCGGTCGATCTTCCGCCGTAGCTCGCTGGCCAGGCGTCGCAACGCGTCCGCCCAGTCGTCCGGCTGCGCCTCCAGCCGAGCGAGGTCGTCCGCCGATGCGTCACCGTCGAGCTGCGCCTGGGCGAGCTCGAGGAACTCGTCGGGATCCGCCTTGATCCCCGAAGATCTGTTGCTGATGGTCGCCTCGTTGCGTGTACGCACGTGGATGTGCTGCCGCCCGGTCCTTCGTCACGCCCCACGTCCATGGTGATGGCGCGGCGTGCATCCCCACCTGTGGTCGGCTCGACCACGAGGTCGTCCGCGAGGCCCGCCGAGGTCCGGATCCCATCCGGAGGCTGGACGGCCCCACGTCCGAAGAGCGGTCCCTCGCTCGGGGGTCGGCCGGCGCGGGACGAACGGTCGGTCGCTCCACGGTTCGGACGTCTGGCGTTCGGTCCGGGTTCCGACGGCGCACGATGGAGCGGGTCGGTCGGGAGCGTGGGTGACAGGGTAGCGGGCCGATCGGCGGGGCGACAGCACCTCGGGCACGTCCGGTTGACCGCCGTTCGTGGCGTCCGCGCGGCCCGGCGGTGACCGACGCTTGCCACCGCGCCCATCGGCGGGTACGACCGGGGCTCGGTCGCGGTGCGGTCGGCCCCCCACGCACCGGCCCGTCGCGTCACACGTCCGCTCTGAGATCAACGCCCGCCTCCCCATCGAGCCTGAGGTCCCGCTGTGCCCGAAGTCGCCCGCCCGCGTCACCTCGCCGTCCTGACCAGCGGTGGGGATGCACCCGGCATGAACGCCGCCGTCCGTGCGGCGGTCCGGACCGCCCTCGCCGAGGGGCTCGAGGTGTCGGTGATCCACGAGGGGTTCCTCGGGCTCACGGACGGTGGTCTCGCAATCCAACCGGCCACCTCCGCGTCGGTCGGCGGCATCCTCCACCGGGGAGGTACCTGGATCGGTACCGCTCGTTCGGAGGCGTTCCGCACCCGGGATGGCCGTCGTCGCGCGGCGGCCAACCTGCTCGAGCGTGGTATCGACGCGCTGCTGGTCGTCGGCGGCGACGGCAGCCTGACCGGAGCGAACCTGTTCCGCTCGGAGTGGCCCGAGTTGCTCGGCGAACTGGTCGAGAAAGGCCGGTTGGACGCCGAGGTGGCCGCATCGCAACCGCAGCTGGCCCTCGTCGGGTTGGTGGGCTCGATCGACAACGACATGTTCGGTACGGACATGACGATCGGAGCGGACACCGCCCTGCACCGCATCACGGAGGCGATCGACGCGCTGCGTTCGACCGCCTCCAGCCACCAGCGGTCGTTCGTCATCGAGGTCATGGGGCGCAACTGCGGGTACCTCGCGCTGATGTCCGCGATCGCGACCGGGGCGAACTGGGTGTTCATCCCCGAGCATCCGCCGGCGCTCGACGACTGGGAGGGGGCGCTCAAGCGGACCGTCGCAGCCAGCCGTCGCATCGGCCGGCGGCAGAACCTCGTGGTGGTCGCCGAAGGTGCTCGCGACCTCCAGGGCGATCCGATCACGTCCGAGCACGTCCTGGAGGTGCTCTCCGAAGGTCTCGGCGAGGACACTCGGGCGACGATCCTCGGCCACGTGCAGCGGGGTGGGTCACCGAGCGGGTTCGACCGCAACCTCGGGACCCAGTGCGGCTACCACGCGGTGCACCAGCTGCTGCACAGCGATCCCGGGTCCGAGCCGAAGCTGGTCGGCATCCGCGGCAACCGCATCACCACCTCGCCGTTGATGGCGGCCGTGGAGAAGACCCACGCGGTCGCTGACCTGCTCGAGCAGCAGCGGTTCGACGAGGCGATGGCCCTGCGCGGTGGCAGCTTCGCCGACGCGTGGGAGACGATGAAGACGCTGGTGCGTGCCCAACCCCGGCGGTCCACCACCAACGGTGACCGCTCGTTGCGGTTGGCGGTGCTGCACGCCGGCGGCCCCGCCCCGGGGATGAACACCGCGGTGCGCGCCACGGTCCGCGCGGCGATGGACGGCGGGCATCGGGTGCTCGGGGTGCGTGGCGGTTTCCGAGGACTGATCGACGACGACATCGACGAGCTCGAGTGGATGTCGGTCAACGGCTGGGTGTCGCAGGGCGGTGCGGAGCTCGGGACCAGCCGGGTACTGCCCACCGGCGACGACCTGGACAAGGTCGTGGACAACCTACGCGGGCACGGGATCGACGGGCTGCTGGCCATCGGCGGGTACGACGCCTACGACGGTGCCCACCGGCTGTGGGAAGCCCGGGAGACCCACCCGGCCCTGGACATCCCCATCGTGTGTCTGCCGGCCTCGATCAACGGTGACCTGCCGGGTACCGAGCTCGCGGTCGGATCGGACACGGCGCTCAACAGCATCGTGTCGGCGGTTGACAAGATCAAGCAGTCGGGGGTGGCGTTCAACCGGGTGTTCGTCGTCGAGGTGATGGGCAAGGACAGCGGGTACCTGGCCCTGACCGCGGGATTGGCGACGGGTGCGGAGAAGACCTACACGCCGGAGGAGGGCTTGAGCCTCGCGGGGCTGGCGTCGGACGTCGAGGAGCTCAAGGAGGGCTTCCGCCGCGGCCAGCGGCTGGGGCTGATCATCCGGGGTGAGCGCGCCGACGCCGTCTACACCACCCCGTTCCTGTGGGCGCTGTTCGAGAAGGAGAGCGGTGGCTTGTTCGACGTCCGCCAGGCGATCCTCGGCCACCTCCAACAGGGTGGTGACCCGTCCCCGTTCGACCGGATCCAGGCCACCCGGTTGGCGACCCGGTCCGTGGACTTCCTGCTCGAACAGGCCGGCAAGGACGAACCGGACAGCGCGATGTGCGGGCTGCAGGGGGGCCAGGTGGCCTTCACCCCGCTCGCGGCCTTCCCCGCGCTGATCGACGACGACGTGCGTCGACCGAAGGAGCAGTGGTGGCTCGAGCGGCTCCGGCCCATCGCGGATGCGATGGCGCTGTCCGCTCACCGATGACCAGCGCGCAGGGGTGCGGCGCACCGGGTGGTGGGGCGCGAGCCCACCGAGGTGGTCTCGCACGGCATACTTCCGGTCAGCCGTGGTCCCGTCGGGTCCGCGCCGGTGAGGGAAGGGCATCCGTGAGCCAGACCAGCGACCGCAACGCGCATCCGTGGACCGAGGTCCCCGAACTCAAGCCGGTGGATCGCCCGCACCCACGGTCGGTGCTCGATCGTCCGCTACGGATCGCGGTGCTCGCGGGGGGCGCCAACACCGAACGCAACGTGTCGCTGTCGTCCGGGACCGCCGTGGTTCGAGCGCTGCGCGGCCTCGGACACGCCGTCGCGCAGCTCGACTCCGCGTCGTCACCGGTGATTCCCGACCAGGACCCCGAGGAGTCCTTCCTCACCGCCGAGGTGGGCGAAGACGATCTCTCCGACCGGCCGGATGCGCCCACCGCGGTGGTACCGCCGGACCTCGACGCCCTCCGGCAGGTGCGCAGCTCCCAGCGCCATGCGGGCGTGCTGGCGGAGGGTCTGCTACCGATCCTGCAGCACGCCGACGTGGCGTTCCTGACCGTCTTCGGCGACGAGGGGGAGTCGGGGGCCACGCAGGCGCTGCTCGACGAACACGGCGTCGTCTACACGGGGCCGTCCGCGGCGGTGTGCCGGCTGACGTTCGACAAGGCGGCGACCAAGCAGGTCCTGGCCGAACGGGGGATCCTGACACCGCGGTGGCACGTGGTCGGTCGCGACCGCATCGAGGAGGGGTTGGCGTCGCTCGAGCTGCCCGGCCCCTGGATCGTCAAGCCGGTGGGGGGCGGCTCCACGATCGGGCTGTCGATGGTGGAGGACGCCGCGGACCTGCCCGCCGCCTGTGCACTGGCCAGTGCGGAGGGCCGCGATGCCCTCGTCGAGGAGTTCGTCCCCGGCCGTGACTTCACGATCGGGGCGCTCGGCGCCCACGTGTTCGCCGTCGTGGAGGCGATCACCGACCGGGAGCTGTACGACTACGAGGCCAAGTACACCCCGGGGAAGGCCAGCAAGCAGGTCCCGGCCGACCTCACGCCCGAGCAGACCGCCCACGTGCGCGAGCTCACCGCGGAGGTCCACCGGTTGCTCGGCATCGGTGACACCTCCTCACGGGCGGATTTCCGGCTCGGTCCGGATGGTCGGTTCACGTTCTTCGAGACCAACCCGCTGCCCGGGCTGACCTCGACCTCCAGCTACCCGTTGTCCGCGCTGGCGGAGGGCATCGAGTTCCCGCAGCTGTGCGAGGAGCTGGTCATCCGGGCGCTGTGTGGCGCGGGGAAGCTCGATGAGGGACCGACCCACCTGGGGGTGACGCGATGACCGCAGAGACGACGTTCGGCTGGGACGAGCTCCCGCAGCCGGTCGAGGAGGTCGAGCACTTCACGATCCCGCTGGCCGACGGCACGCATCTGGCGGCGCGTCGCTGGCAGCCCATCGGCGCCGACGCGGCACCGGTCCCGGCGATCCTCGAGTACATCCCGTACCGCAAGCGGGACAAGACGGCGTACCGCGACGGGCTCAGCCACCCCTACGTGGCCGGGCACGGCTACGTGACCGTGCGCGTGGACCTGCGCGGCTCGGGGGACTCCGACGGCGTGCTCACCGACGAGTACCTCCAGCAGGAACTGGACGACGGGCTGGAGGTCATCGCCTGGCTGGCGCGCCAGCCCTGGTGCGATGGCACGGTGGGGATGATCGGCAAGTCGTGGGGAGGTTTCAACGGGCTACAGCTGGCGGCGCTGCAACCAGAGCCGCTCGGCGCGATCATCACCGTGTGCTCGACCGACGACCGGTACGCCGACGACGTCCACTACATGGGTGGCTGCCTGCTCAGCGACAACCTGTCGTGGGCGGCGGCGATGTTCGCCAACACCTCCAGCCCTCCGGACCCGGAACTGGTCGGCGATCGCTGGAAGGAGATGTGGCTCGAGCGGCTGCACGGCTCCGGGATGTGGCTGACGACCTGGCTGCGACACCAGCACCGCGACGACTACTGGAAGCACGGGTCGGTGTGCGAGGACATCGGGGCGGTGCAGATCCCGGTCATGGCGGTCTCCGGCTGGGCGGACGGATACTCCAACAGCGTGTTCCGCTTGCTGTCCGACCTGCACGACGGTGTGCCGCGGCGAGGGCTGGTCGGGCCCTGGAGCCACAAGTACCCGCACCTGGGGGTCCCGGGACCGGCTATCGGCTTCCTGCAGGAGTGCGTGCGGTGGTGGGACCGGTGGCTGAAGGGCGTCGACAACGGCCTGGACGACGAACCACAGCTGCTGGCCTGGATGCAGGACCCCATCGGGCCGTCGCTGGATCTGCGGCACCGTCCCGGCCGGTGGGTCTCCGAGCCCGTCTGGCCGTCGACCGGTGTCGAGGAACGGCAGCTCGGTCTCGGTGATGCCGGGTTGTTCGCCAACATCGACGACGCGCCCAACGACGCGCGGCCGCGCAGCACCACCTCGCCGTTGTCGCTCGGGTTGTACGCCGGGAAGTGGGCGTCGTTCACCGCGACCCCGGACCTGCCGATCGACCAGCGCGAGGAGGACGGTGGGTCGCTGAACTTCGACTCGACGGTGCTGGGCGAACCGTTGGAGATCCTGGGCGCACCGGTCGTGGAGCTCGACCTGGAGGTCGACCGACCGATCGCCATGGTGGCCGTGCGGCTGTCGGACCGGCTGCCCGACGGGCGGACCACCCGGGTCACCTACGGGCTGCTCAACCTCACCCACCGCGACTCCCACGAGCACCCGGAACCCCTCGTACCGGGGCAGCGGTACTGCGTGCAGGTCCAACTCAACGAGGTCGCTCATCACTTCGGCGCCGGTCACCGGTTGCGTCTGCAGGTCTCGAGCTCCTACTGGCCGGTCGCCTGGCCGTCGCCGACCCCCGTCCGGCTCACCGTCCACCCCGCCAACAGCCGTCTGATACTGCCCGTACGGCCCGCGCGTCCCGACGAGGAGGCGGCGCTACGGCCGTTCGGTCCCCCCGAGTTCAGCGAGCCGCCGTCGACCACCCAACTGGCGCCACGCGACTATGGCTGGAAGGTCGTGCGCGACCTGGTGACCGCGGAGACGGTCGTGGAGATCCTCAAGGACGAAGGCGCCTACCGGCTCGATGGGATCGGTAAGGAGGTACACAGCTCGACCGAGGAGCGCTACTCCTTCGTGTACGACAACCCCACCTCGGTCCGCGGCGAGGTCCACGCGGAACGGGCTTTCGTCCGTGGCGAGTGGTCGGTGCGGACGATCACCCGAACGGTGCTGACGTGCGACGCGACGAACTTCCGCGTCCGGGCCACCCTCGATGCCTACGAGGGTGAGACCCGCGTGGCCGCCCAGAGCTGGGACGAGACGATCCCCCGCCGGTTGCTCTGATCGGGAGCCCGGCCGGGCTGGTCAGGGATCCTCGATGAGGTCGATCACCACCCGCTGCGGATCCTCGAACCGGTCGATGCGGTAGCTGACCGGCTCGTCGAGGCCGATGAAGAACAGGTGGATGCCCTCGAAGATCGTGTCGTCGACGACCTCCTCCAAGACGTCGGCGTCGGACGGGGCGGCCAACCGCTCGCCGTCCCAGGGTTCGATCTCCTCGGGCAGCTCCGGGGGCAGCGTGACGTTGCGCAGCGCGACGCCGAGGTAGGCGTCACCCTCCACCTCGACGGGCTCGCCGGATCCTTGGGAGCTCGGCTCGTCCTCCGGGCCGACGAACCAGCCCGCGGTGGCATCGCCCGTCAGTTCGAACGTCACGCGATCGAAACCGTCATGGCTTCCCGCACGCACGTCGGCCACGGCGAGGTCACCACCACCGCCGTCCCCGTCGTCCTCGGAGGTGGAGGTGGTCGGCTCCGTCGTGAGCGCGACCCCGTCCGTTCCGTCGTCGGCGTCCGGCTCCTCAGCCTCGTCCGGGTCCGTGGCCGCGTCGGCGTCAGCGTCGCCGTCCTCGTCGGTGTCGTCCGCATCCTCGCCGGGGTCGGTCGCCGGGTCGTCGTCCTCGGCCGGGTCGTCGCTGAGATCCTCCACCTCGTCGGGTTCGTCGGTCCGGTCGGTCGCCGGGTCGTCGCCGTTGCAGGCGACCAGGAGGACGGCGCCGACCACGATGGACAGCGACCTGCGGGCAGAGCGGTGCGCGGAACGGCGGCGCATCGGCGACCTCGGAACGGGCGGTGGCAGGGTGCGGCTGCACCACGCAGGGTAGGTGGCGGGACGTGCGGCCGTCCTCGGCCGAAGTGCGGTACTCCCTCGGACGTTGAGCCGGCGGCGAAGGTGTGCGGCGCTCGTCAGGACGTTCGGCGGGGTGACCCGCCACCCGTGCGGTGGCACGATGTCAGGGACATCCACGACATCGGAGGAAGACGGATGCAGGAGGTCGTCGAACACAACGGCAGCCGTATCGAGGTGGTGGTCGGCGACATCGCGGACCAGCGCGACCTCGCCGCGGTCGTCAACGCTGCCAACGCCGAGTTGCGGACCGGCGGCGGCGTCGCTGGTGCGCTCCACCGGGCCGCGGGTCCGGGTCTGGAGGAGGAAGCGGTCCCCCTCGGTCCGATCCAGCCAGGTGAGTGCGTGCGGACCACCGCCCACGACCTGCCCAACGGGCACGTCCTGCACTGCCTCGGGCCGGTGTACGGCCAGGACCACCCGGCCGAGGAACTCCTGGCCGCGTGTTACCGCAACGCCCTCCGGCTGGCCGACGAGTACCGCATCGACTCGGTCGGCTTCCCGGCGCTCTCCACCGGCGCGTTCGGGTTCCCCATGGGCCCGGCCGCCGAGGTCGCGACGACCACCGTGGTCCAGTTGCTCCCGACCCTCAGTCACGTCGCCCTGGTCCGGTTCGTGCTCGCGGACGAGGACGCCTTCCACGCCCACCGCAACGCCCTGGCCGCCGCGGTCAACGACGACTAAGCCTGAATGCACCGACCGGCTGGGTGGCAGTCGATGGGTGGTGGGGTTGCTGGTGCGATGCGGTGACGGGCGAGGTTCCGGGTCGTTGTCGGTGCCTGATCGTGGTTTCTGACCCGG
>SKJX01000068.1 GCA_007121785.1 Nitriliruptoraceae bacterium | reverse complement strand
GTTCACGTCCGAGTCCGTGACCGAAGGTCATCCGGACAAGGTTGCGGACCAGATCTCCGACTCGGTGCTCGACGCCGCGCTCACCGAGGACCCCTACAGCCGGGTCGCCTGCGAGACGTTCGTCAACACCGGGCAGGTCGCCGTCGGGGGTGAGATCACGACCAACGCCTCACTCGACATCCCGACCGTCATCCGCAAGACGTTGGTCGACATCGGCTACAACGGCAACGGCACCCAGTTCGACGGTGAGACCTGCGGCATCAACGTCGCACTGGACGAACAGTCCAGCGACATCGCCATGGGCGTCGACACGGCGTACGAGAACCGTGAGGACGGTGGCAAGGACCCGCTCGACAACATCGGGGCCGGCGACCAGGGCATGATGTTCGGCTACGCCTGCGACGAGACGCCGGCGCTGATGCCGCTTCCGATCCACCTCGCACACCGCATGTCCGAGCGGCTCGCCCAGGTCCGCCACGACGGGACGCTGCCGTTCCTCTACCCGGACGGCAAGACCCAGGTGACCGTCTCCTACGCGGACGGTGAAGCGCAGGACGTACGCACGGTTGTCGTCTCGAGCCACCACGACAGCCAGGTGGCGCTCGACGAGGTCCGCTCGGCGATCGAGGAGCACGTCGTCCGTCCACTGATCCCCGACCACCTCGTCTCGGACGACCTCCGCGTGCTGGTCAACCCCACCGGCCGGTTCGAGGTCGGTGGCCCGCTGGCGGACGCCGGTCTGACGGGTCGGAAGATCATCGTCGACACCTACGGCGGCATGGCCCGCCACGGCGGTGGCGCCTTCAGCGGCAAGGACTCCACCAAGGTCGACCGCTCCGCGGCCTACGCGGCCCGTTGGGTGGCCAAGAACATCGTCGCGGCCGGACTCGCACGCAAGGCCGAGATCCAGCTCGCCTACGCCATCGGCGTCGCGCGGCCCGTGTCGATGTCGATCGAGACCTTCGGGACCGAGCAGGTCGACCCGCAGATCCTCCACAAAGCGGTCGACGAGGTCTTCGATCTGCGCCCCGGTGCGTTCGTCGAGGAGCTGCAGCTGCGGCGACCGGTCTTCCGTCCCACTGCGGCCTACGGCCACTTCGGGCGGAGCGAGGACACCTTCACCTGGGAGAGCACCGACCGGGCGGAGGAGCTGCGCTCGGTCGCGGGCGCCTGAGCGTTCCCGTCACCACCCCACCGGCTGGGCGCGGCCACCACGCTGCGCCCAGCCGACCCCCGAGATACTGGAAGGTTGGACCACCCGTATGTCGCATCCCGATGCCAACGCCCAACCAGCCCATCCGCTCCTGCAGGCGGCCACGGAACGGGTCCTCGTCGTCGACGGCGGTATGGGCACCTCGCTGCAAGCGTTCGAGTTGACCCCCGAGGACTTCGGCGGGCTCGACGGCTGCAACGAGGTCCTGGTCCGCACCCGACCGGACGTGGTTCGCGAGGCGCACCGCTCCTTCCTCGCCGTCGGGTGCGACATCCTCGAGACCGACACGTTCGGGGCCAGCCCGTGGGTCCTCGACGAGTACGGGTTGGGTGACGACACCGAGGACCTCAACGTCGCGGCCGCGTCGCTCGCTCGCGACGCCTGCGACGAGGCCGACGGGACCCGATGGGTCTTCGGCTCCATCGGGCCGGGCACACGCTCGCCGACGCTGTCGCTGGCGAAGAGCCCCGACGCGGGCGACTGGATCGACTACGCCACGATGGTGGAGGGTTACACCCGCCAGGCCAGCGGCCTGCTGACCGGTGGGTCGGACGCCCTGGTCGTCGAGACCTGCTTCGACCTGCTGCAGACCAAGGCCGCGATCTGGGCTTGCCACCAAGCACGTGAGGCCGAAGGTATCGACGTACCGATCATCGCGTCGGTGACGATCGAGCAGGGCCTCAACACGATGCTGCTCGGTAGCGAGATCGGCGCCGCGCTGGTCGCGCTCGAGCCGCTGCCGGTCGACGTCATCGGACTCAACTGCGCGACCGGGCCCGAGGACATGCGCGAGCACGTTCGCTACCTCTCGGAACAGTCCCCCAAGCCGATCAGCGTGATCCCCAACGCCGGGATCCCGCAGATGGTCGACGGCGAGTCCAGCTACCCGCTCTCGCCTGAGGAACTGGCGGAGGCCCACCGGGAGTTTGCATCCGATCTCGGTGTCGGCATCGTCGGCGGCTGTTGCGGCTGCACCCCCGAGCACATGGCCGCCGTGGTCGACGCGGTCCGCGACATCTCCCCGGCCCCGCGACAGCCGGAGCTCACGCCGAGCCTGGCGTCGCTGTACGCGCCGGTCCCGATCGAACAGGACACCTCGTTCCTGATCATCGGTGAGCGGATGAACGCCAACGGATCCAAGAAGTTCCGCGAGATCCTCCTCGACGAGGATCTGGAGGCCGCGACCCAGCTGGCGCAGGAGCAGGTCCGCGAAGGTGCACACACCCTGGACGTCTGCGTGGACTACGTCGGACGCGAGGGGGTCGATGACCTCGTCCCGCTCGTGTCGCGGCTGGCGACCCAGTCGACCCTGCCGCTGGTCATCGACTCGACCGAGACCGAGGTGATCGAAGCCGGCCTGACCCGCCTCGGTGGCCGCGCGGTCATCAACTCGGTCAACCTCGAGGACGGCCGCACCAAGGCGGACAAGCTCCTGCCGCTGGCCAAGCAGCACGGCGCCGCCGTGATCTGCCTCGCGATCGACGAGACCGGGCAGGCCCGCACCGCGGACTGGAAGGTCGACGTCTGCAAGCGGATCGCCGAGCTCGCCGTCGAGGAGCACGGCCTGCGGACCAGCGATCTGATCTTCGACACGCTGACCTTCCCGCTCGGCTCCGGCCAGGAGGACCTGCGCCGTGACGCCCTCGAGACCCTCGAGGCGATCGAGCGGGTCAAGGAAGAGATCCCGGGCTGCCACACCACGCTCGGAGTGTCCAACGTCTCCTTCGGCCTCTCCCCCGCTGCCCGACAGGCCCTCAACTCCGTGATGGTCTCCATGGCGGTCGAGCGTGGGCTGGACTCCGCGATCCTCCACGCCGGGCGCATCCTGCCCCTGCACCGCATCGATGAGGACGTCCAGAAGATCTGCCGCGACCTGATCGAGGATAACCGCGATGGGGACTACGACCCGCTCCACGCGCTGATGGAGCGCTTCGAGGGCGCGAGCGCGGATGCCGGCGACACCGCGGAGCAGCTTGCCGATCTGCCCGTGACGGACCGGCTCGAGAAGCGCATCATCGACGGCAACCGCGACGGGATCGACGCCGACCTCGATGAGGCGATGGCCGACGGGCTCGCACCGCTGGAGATCGTCAACACCCATCTGCTCGCCGGGATGAAGGTCGTCGGTGACCTCTTCGGCGAAGGCAAGATGCAGCTGCCGTTCGTGCTGCAGTCGGCGGAGTGCATGAAGGCCGCCGTTGCCCACCTCGAGCCGCACATGGAGGCGAGCGACGAGGGCGGCAAGGCGAAGATCCTGCTGGCCACCGTCAAGGGCGACGTCCACGACATCGGCAAGAACCTGGTGGACATCATCCTGACCAACAACGGCTACGACGTGCACAACATCGGCATCAAGCAGCCGATCGACACGATCGTGGCCGAAGCCAAGGAGTTCGGTGCGGACGCGATCGGCCTGTCCGGCCTGCTGGTGAAGTCCACCGTCGTGATGAAGAACGACCTCGAGGAGCTCGAACGCCGCGGGCTCTCGGACTACCCCGTCCTGCTCGGAGGTGCCGCGCTCAACCGCGCCTACGTGGAGACCGACCTGCGTGAGATCTACGACGGCCCCCTCTTCTACTGCAAGGACGCGTTCGAGGGCCTGAAGCGTGCCGACGACATCGCCGGCCATCTCGCCGAGGGCGGGATACCCGACGACTTCGGGACCGAGCCCGCGGAGCGTCCGGCCAAGCGGCGCCCGAAGGGGGACCCCGAGGGGCAGCCGCCGCCGACGCAGCGTTCGGACGTCTCGACCGACGTCGACATCCCCGAGCCACCGTTCTGGGGGTCGAGGGTCGTGCGGGGGATCGCGATCGACGAGATCGCGGAGTACATCAACCCCATCGCCCTGTTCCGCAACCAGTGGGGGTTCAAGCCGGAGAGTTTCGAGGAGGCCAGGTCCGCCCTGCGCAAGACCCTGCAACAGTGCCGCACGGAGCAGCTGTTGCGACCCGAGGTCGTCTACGGCTACTGGCCAGCCAACAGCGACGGCAACGACCTCATCATCTGGGACGGGCCGGACTCCGACGACGTCGCCGTGCGCTACACCTTCCCCCGGCAACAACGCGGCCAGCGGCTGTGCCTGCCGGACTTCTTCCGTCCGATCGAGTCCGGCGAGCGTGACGTGGTCGCCTTCCAGGCGGTAACGGTCGGCCCCCGGATCAGCGAACGCACCGCGGAGCTGTTCGAGCAGGATGCCTACACCGACTACCTCTACCTCCACGGTGTGGGAGTGGAGATGGCCGAGGCCTTGGCGGAGTACTGGCACCAGCGCGTGCGGACCGAGCTCGACGTCCACCACGACGACGCTGACGACGTCGAGGGGCTGTTCCGGCTCAACTACCGAGGGGCCCGCTACAGCTTCGGCTACCCCGCGTGCCCCGATCTCGAGCACCGCAAGCCCCTGATCGACCTGCTGGACGCCTCGCGGATCGGTCTGCAGCTCAGCGAGGAGTTTCAGCTGGTACCCGAGCAAGCCACCGACGCGCTGGTCGTCCACCACCCCGAAGGACGCTACTTCAACGCCCGGTAACCATGCGTGCGGCCTGCGCCCGCCATCTTGCTGAGCAGCGGCGGGCGCAGGCCGTTGGGTGCGATCGTCTGATCGGTGAGGCCGCACCTGCCGGGGCCACGGTCGGCCCCGGCGATCACGCGGTGCGTTCGACGGCGTAGCCGAGCCGCTGGGAGATCTCCGCCGCGGCCTGCTTGACCAGCTCCGCCGCCCGCGCCTGCTGCTCCTCGTCGAAGCGGTAGGACGGGGCGGAGACCGAGACGCTGGCCATGGGCTCGCCGTCGGGGCCGCCGACGAGCGACGCGACCGCGTTGAGGCCGATCTCGAGCTCCTCGCAGGTCATGGCGTAGCCGTCGCGGCGGATCTGCTCGAACTCCTCCTCCAGCGCCTCCCGCGTCGTGAGCGTGTGCTCGGTGTGCCGTTGGAGGCCGCCCGAGAGCAGATCGTTGACGATCCGGTCCGGCAGGTGCGCGAGGAAGACCTTGCCGCTGGAGGTGCAGTGCAGATCGGTGTGGCTGCCGGACCAATCGGCGGTCACCCGGCTGTTGGAGTGGTTGACCTGGTGGATGTTGACCACGTGGTCCCCCTCGAGCACGGCGAGGTTCACGGCCTCGTCGGTCTCGAGCGACAACCGGTCGCAGACCGGAGCGGCGCTCTCCGCCAGGTCGAGCGACGAGCGCACCGAGCTGCCGAGCCGCGCCATGGCGAAGCCGAGCCGGTACTTCTGGGTCTGGCTGTGCTGCTCGACGACACCGCGACGCTCCAGGGTCGCGAGCAGCCGGAAGGCCGTCGACTTGTGCGTCTCCAGCTCGCGGGCGATCTCCGTCACGCCGACCCAACCGTCACGGGCGAGGATCTCGAGCACAGCGAACGCACGGTCGACCGACTGGACGACCGGAGGGCTCTGCGTGACTTCATGTGCTTTGGGCATCCCCGCGACCTTATGACCCTCGCCGGAGATATGCCAGGTGACGGGGGTGCCGCCACCAATCCGGATCCAACTGTCCGACCGATGATCGCGACCAGCCGTCCGCCCGTCGTGGTGCTCAGGCTTCCGCGAACCGCCCGACCAGCCCGTCGGGGTCGACCCCTTCGAGGTGCTGGCGGAACAGCCGGTAGTAGGCGAGCTCCTCGGGCGTCCGCAAGGGGGGGTCGATCACGTCGCGGCCGGCCTCGAACTCCTCCCGGTCGACCGTCGCGCCGTAGTGATCACGGAGGACCTGTCGGGCGCCCGTGCCCTCCCCGAACTGCGCCTTGCGGCGCCACAGCAGGTCATCCGGAAGCCAGCCCTCGAACGCCTGACGCAGGAGCCACTTCTCCGCGCGGTCCTCATGGGACAGCTTCCACCTCGCCGGCAGGGCGAGGCCGAGTTCGACGAGGTCGACGTCCAGGAAGGGGATGCGAGCCTCGAGACCGTTGGCACTGGCCACCCGATCGACGCGTTGCAGCCCACCGGCATGCAACCCCTCGATCGTCTCGACCAGTGCCTCGTGCAGCTGCTCGTGGCTCTCGATCTCCCCGTAGTGCGAGTAGCCGGCGAACAGCTCGTCGGCTCCTTCCCCGATCAGGACCGTCTTGACGTGACGGGCCGCGAGTTTGGCGACCAGGAGGTTCGGGACCGAGCTGTGCACCAGCTGCGGATCGAACGACTCGATCACGCCGATCACCTCGGGGACCCAGTCGATGAGCTCGTCCTCGGTGTAGATCCGCTCGTAGTGAGCGGTCCCGAGCTGCGACGCCAGGCGACGGGCGGCGACGAGGTCGTCGCTGTCCGCCAGGCCCACGGAGAAGGTCGGCAGCCGCCAGCCTTGGTCCCGGGCGATCTCCGCGGCGATCGCGGTCACGATGCTGGAGTCGAGCCCGCCCGACAGCAGCGTGCCGAGGGGGACGTCGGCGACCATGCAGCGCTCGACGGCTGTCACCAGCGTGTCGCGGATGGCGGTCAGCACCTCGGACGGGGGCTCCGCCGCGTCGGGGGCCACCTCCCGCAGCACCGGATGATCGGCCGGCCCTCGGGTCTCCGGTAGGGTCGCGAACGGTTCCAGCCCCCCCTGCGGGGTCCAGGTGTGGCCAGGTGGGAACGGCTCGACCTCCGAGCGTCGCTGCGGGTCGAACGCCTTGATCTCGCTCGCGAAGAGCACCGTGTCCCCGTCCTGGACCCAGTACAGCGGGGTGATGCCCAGCAGATCGCGCCCGGCGGCGAAGCCGACGTCCTCGCCGGTGACGACGAACGCGAACATCCCCCACAGGCGGGCGAGCGCCGCGGGCCCCTCCTCGCTCAGCAGGTGCAGGACGGTCTCATGATCCGATCCGCTGTGGAACGTATGTCCACGCTCCTCGAGTTCGCGTCGCAGCCGGCGATGGTTGTACACCTCACCGTCGCCGACCAGCCACAGGTCCCGTTCGGGGTCGTGGAGGGGCTGCCCGCCGCCTTCGACATCCACGATCGCCAGCCGTCGGTGCCCCAACCACCCGGGACCCGCGCTGATCGATCCCCCACCGTCCGGACCCCGGTGGGTGAGCCGGTCGAGCATCCGGTCACCCTCAGCCGGATCGAACGGTCCGTACGCAGCGACGATGGCAGACATTGACCGGACCTCCTGTGCGAGCCTGCGACGATGGGCCTGTCGCCTCACCAGCCTACGACCCTCTCGCCCCCGTCAGCACCGACCTGCGAGGTTGCGACCGTGTTCCCACCCGAGACCCAGCGCCGCATCGACACCCGGCTACAAGAGCTGCACGAACGCTGCCTGCCCGAGCCGCGGGAGAAGGTCGAGCACTACTACACCTCCGGACGTGGCTACTACCCGCCCGCCGAGGCCGGGGAGGAGCGCGACCGGTTCGCCATCTCCGTGACCACGGTCGACGGCCAACGACACGAGGTCGGCGACCATGACGTGAGCTTCCCGTTGCAGTCGATCTCGAAGGTGTTCACCTACGGCATGGCGCTCGCCGATCACAGCCGCGACGAGGTCCTCGCCCGGGTCGGCGTCGAACCGAGCGGTGAGGCGTTCCACTCGTTGCGGTTCGACGAACGCCATCGACGCCCGTTCAACCCGATGGTCAACGCCGGCGCGCTCGTGACCAGCAGCCTGGTCCGTGGCGAGACCCCGGACGAGCAGCTCACGCGGATGCTGACCACGCTGCGGGCGTACGCCGCCAACGACCAGCTGCACGTCGACGCCCCGACCGTGACCGCCGAGGTGCGCACGGCCGATGGCAACCGCGGCACCGCCTACCTGATGCGAAGCGCCGGGATGCTGCACGGGGACGTCGAACGCATCCTCGAGCTGTACCTCCAGCAGTGCTCGGTGCTGGTGACCAGCGGTGACCTCTCCACGATGGCCGCGACGCTCGCCAACGGCGGCATCAACCCGACCACCGGGCAGACGGTGCTGCCCCGCAAGCAGGTCCGCGACGTGCTCAGCGTGATGCACACCTGCGGCATGTACGACTACGCGGGCACGTGGGCGTTCGACGTCGGGGTCCCCGCCAAGAGTGGTGTCAGCGGGGCGATCATGGCGGTCATCCCGGGGAAGATGGGCATCGCCGTCTACTCGCCCGGGTTGGACGTCTTCGGCAACAGCGTCCGCGGCGTCCGGGTCTGCACCGAGATCTCAGACCGCCTCGGGCTGCACGTGTTCGCCACGGAGGCCGAGGACGTGCTGCTCGCCTGACCGCAACGACAGATGCTCGCGATCCAGCGGGAGTCGGGCGTCGCCGCGGGTCGCGAGGATCTGGACGACCCCGAGCTCCCGCCGCTCGAACGCGACAGCCGATCCGGCGAGGTAGGCACGCCAGACCCGCGCGGTCGCTTCTCCGACGTGGTCGACGATCTCGTCGTAGGCCGCCTCGATGTTGGCGACCCAGTGACGCAGCGTTCGGGCGTAGTGCGGACGCAACTGCTCCAGGTCACGCAGCTCGAACCCGCCGCGCTCGATCAGTCCCGCCATGTGGTGAGCCGGGACCAACGCACCGTCGGGGAACACGTACCGTCCCACGAAGCTGTCCGGATCCTGCCCGAGGTCGCGGATCGTATCCCGCTGCCCGGTCGTGATGCCGTGGTTGAGCAGCCGCCCACCGTCCACCAGGCGATCGGCCAGGTGAGCGACGTAGCCCTTGAGCTGATCCGAACCGACGTGTTCGACCATGCCGACCGAGGCGATCGCGTCGAAGCGCTCCTCGACGTCCCGGTAATCCATCAGCTCGATCCGGACCCGATCGCTGAGCCCGGCAGCAGCCACCCGGCCCCGTGCGCTCGCGGCTTGGTTCTCCGAGTGCGTCACCCCCAGCACCTCGACACCGTGATGCCGTGCGGCATGGATCGCCAGCGAACCCCAGCCGCACCCGACGTCGAGCAGCCGCTCCCCCGGCCGCAGGTCCAGCTTGCGGCACACCAGTTCGAGCTTGCGACGCTGTGCCCGGTCGAGGACCGACCGGTCACCGACGGACCGGTCGCGATCCTCCTCAGCGAAGTACGCGCACGAGTACACCAGATCCTCGTCCAGGAACCGGTGGTAGAGCTCGTCACCGACGTCGTAGTGGTGTTGGACGGCCGCGGCGTCGCGGCGACGGCTGTGGCGGCGACCACGCAGGCGGGCCCGATCCTGTTCGACCGGTGCCGGGGGTCGCGGCAAGGTGAACAACAGCCGTACGACCGCGGCACCACCCCGTGCGGTCAGCCCGTCCCGGAACCGGCGCAAACCCTCGATGGCGGCGACCATCGAGCCTTCCACCTCGACGGCACCCGAACGGTAGGTCTCCCCGATCTGGAGATCCGTCGGGGGGACCAGCAACGCGCGTAGCGACCAGGGATGGTGAAGCACCAACCGGTAGTCGGCCGCAGGTGGGCCGAGCTCACGGCCGTCCCACAGCCGCAGCGGCACGTCCACGCCGGCCTCGGCGAACCGCCGCTGCAGTCCGACCAGCGCGTCGGCGTGGCGTGACTCTCGGTCTCCATGAGTGATCATCCTACGAAACTGCCGGATGTCACCGGACAGGTCAAGCCCGTCGCTCGGGCATCCTGCGCCCTGGTCGCTGGCGGCTCATCGGGCCTCTACCGGGGTCCGCAGCGGCCACGCGCGGTCGATCCGCGCATCCGGGTCGGCGTTCTCGCGCAGCCAGGGCTCGAAATGCTCGGCCCACTCCACGTGCCAGGCAGCCTGCAGGTCCTGGAGCTCGACCAGGTCGCGTTGCAGTTCGTCCGGATAGCACCGCGCCAGTCGCCAGGCCACGCGAGCGGCCGCGATCGCGTCCGCGTCCGCGGTGTGGGCGTCGGTGAGGTGCACCGCGTACACCTCGCACAGGTCGCTGAGCCGCTTCTTGCCCGGCCGGTAGCGGTCCAACGCCCGGTCGATCACCAACGGATCGATGATCAGCATCGGCGCGTCGCCACGCTGCTGCTCGAGGCCGTCCTGGCCATGCCGGTGCAGTTCGTGCTCGAGCACGGTCAGGTCGTAGCTGGCGTTCATCGCCACGACCGGGAGACCCGCGCGCCACGCGGCGACGAGCTCCGCGGCGACCTCGGCGGCGACCTCGGCCGGGTCGGCCCCGTCCGCCCGAGCCTGCTCGTCGGTGATCCCGTGCACGGCCGTGGCCTCCGGCGGGATCGGGACGCCAGGGTTGGCGAGCCAGGTGCGCACCACCGTGTCGCGTCCCGCGCCGACGTGCGCGACGCACGCGGTGACCAGCCGTGCCTGCGTCGGGTCGGTGCCGGTCGTCTCCGTGTCGAACGCGACCATCGGCCCCTGGTGCCAGCTCATCCGACCTCCTCGGTACGGCCCCAGTCTGCCAGGCCGTGCACGCACCTCCGACGAAGGTCCACAGCCGGCACGACGCTCGGTCCCGCCGGTCCGCGGAACGCGTCCCGGCC
Source organism: Nitriliruptoraceae bacterium (assembly GCA_007121785.1). Lineage (GTDB taxonomy): Bacteria > Actinomycetota > Nitriliruptoria > Nitriliruptorales > Nitriliruptoraceae > SKTG01. The sequence goes on along the minus strand of SKJX01000068.1, from coordinate 46,121 downwards.
GGACCTGCGCCAGCCGGTCATCCAGTGGCGAGCGAGCTCGCGAGCTGGTCCGCGTCGGCGGTGATCCGCGCTCGCAGCGCACCCGCGTCCGTCGGATCCAGCCAGCTCCCTTCCACGCCGTCCAGGGCGATCGTGACCATGTCGTCCCACGTGTAGCCGAACGCGTCCATGACGGAGCGGTACTCGTAGGTCAGATCGAGGTCGGTCAGTGCGGGGTCATCGGTGTTGAGCGTCGCGAGCAGGCCGAGCTCGCGCATCCGGGCGTACGGGTGGAGCTCCAGCCGCGGGTAGGCGTTGGCGATACGGATGTTGGAGTTCGGGCACACGGTCAGCGGGATGCGCTCATCGACGAACCGTTGCGTCAGCTCAGGATCATCGAGCAACGACAGCCCGTGGTCAATGCGCTCGCAACCGAGCACGTCCACCCCGGCGCGGATCGTGGTGGGAGGCGTGACCTCGCCCTGGTGCGATGTCCGCCGTAGCCCTGACCGTCCGGCCAGTTCGAACGCCGGCGCGAAGTCCGTCGGATCGACCCCGAGCTCGGTCGAGTCGAGGCCGATGCCGAGCACCCGATCGGTCCCAGGCGCGTTCGCACGACGGAGCTCGACGAGCCGTTGGACCATCTCGAGCCCCGGTCCTGGCCCGTACGCCCGGTCGATGTCGGCGATCAGCATGATCCGGACGCCGGTGGCCTCCTCGGCGGCGACGCACCCTTCGGCGAGCCCCGCGACGATGTCACCGAGGTCCTGCCCGGCGTCGAGGTGACGCGCAGGGGTGAAGAAGCTCTCGCGGTAGACCAGCCCGTGCTCGGCGCCGTCGACCGCGCTCTCGTAGGCGAGCCTCGCCCAGTCATCTCCGTCACCGAGGACCGACTGCACCAGCCAGAAGATCTCCAGGAAGGTGTCCAGGCTGGTGTAGCGGTACAGCTGTGTCGGGTCGCTGGTCGGAAGCTCGATCTCGTTCTTGGAGGCGAGCTCCACCACCGTCGAGGGGCGCATCGTCCCCTCGACGTGGCAGTGGAGCTCCACCTTCGGCAGGCGCCGTAGCGCCTCGGTGATCGCGGTCATTCGGCGAACCAGATGAAGTACGCCAGGAAGACCAACGCCAGGCCGTAGAGGATGGGGTGGATCTCACGATGACGGCCCTTGACCGCCATCAGCAGCGTGTACATGAACAGACCCATCGCGATGCCGTTGGCGATGGAGTAGGTCAACGGCATCACCACGACCGTCGTGAACGCCGGGATGGCGTACTCCATCTTGCTCCAGTCGATCCCGCCGAGGCCCTTGGCCATCATCACCCCGACGACGATCAGCGCTGCGGCCGTCACCTCCTGGGTCACCACCGCCAGCAGCGGCGAGAACGGCAGGGCCAACAGGAACAACCCGGAGGTGACCACGGAGGTCAACCCCGTTCGACCTCCCGCCCCCACACCAGCAGCGGACTCGATGTAGGAGGTGGTGGTCGAGGTCCCCATCACGGCGCCACCCATCGTGGCGACCGAGTCGGAGATCAGGGCACGGTTGGCGCGGGGCAGCTTGCCCTCCTCGTCGAGGAAGCCGGCCTGGTTGGCCACGGCGATCAGGGTGCCCGTGGTGTCGAACAGGTCGACGAACAGCATCGTCAACACCACGATGAGCATCTGCGCGGTCAGCAGTTCGGGGAGGTTCACGATCGCCTCGCCGAACGTCGGGGCGACGCTCGGAATCTGTCCGACGATCGCATCGGGAGCGCCGATCTGGCCGAACACGAGCCCAGCGACGGCGGTGATGATGATCCCGTAGAAGACCGCACCCTTGAGACCACGGATCAGGAGGATCGCGGTGACGAGCAGACCGAAGACGGCCAGCACGGTCGTCCCGACCGTGAGGTCGCCCAACGTGACCGCCGTCGCCTCGTCGGCAACGACGATCCCGGCGTTCTTCAACCCGATGAACGCGATGAACACGCCGATGCCGGCACCGACCGCCAGCTTCATGTTCAGCGGGATGGCGTTGACGATCATCTCCCGGACACCGGTGATCGCCAGCAGGAAGAACAGGAAGCCGGACATCAGGGTGCCCGCGAGCGCGGTCTCCCAGGGGATGCCAAGACCGATGACCACGGTGAACGCGAAGAAGGCGTTGAGCCCCATCCCTGGGGCCTGCGCGATCGGGTAACGGGCCCACAGGCCCATGATCGCGGTGCCCAGGGCGGCGGCGACGCAGGTGGCGACGAAGATGGCCCCCATGTCCATCCCGGTCTCACCGAGGATGTTGGGGTTGACGAAGATGATGTAGGCCATCGCCAGGAAGGTCGTGACCCCGGCGATGATCTCGGTCCGGACGTTCGTGCCGTTCTCGGTCAAGCGGAAGAACCGGTCCACGCCAGAGAGGGGGACGGGGTCTTCAGCGGTCTCAGGAGCTCTGGTGTGCTCGCTCATGGCGAGGCCTCCATCTCACACAGCGTGTGGACCGGCTCGGAGCACTCAAACCTCGCTGGCGTCGATGCCCTCCTCTCGCAGGGCGCGCCACACCCGCTCAGCGGTGTACGGGCTCTGGGTCAACCAGATCCCGGTGGCATCGTGGACCGCGTTGGCGATCGTCGGCAGCGGGGCGTTGATCCCGATCTCCGCGATCGACTTGGCCCCCATGGGGCCGGTCGGGTCGTAGGAGTCGACCAGGACCGTCTCGATCATCGGCAGATCGAGGGTCACCGGGATCTTGTAGCGACCGAAGTCGACCCCGCGTGCACGGCCACGATCGTCGATCGCCAGGTCCTCGGACAGGGCGTAGCCGATCCCGTTGGCGACCGCCCCTTCGACCTGGCCTTCAGCGAGCCTCGGGTGCACGGCCGTGCCGCAGTCCGCGGCGACGACGTAGTCGAGGACGTGGATGTGGCCGGTGTCCGTGTCGACGGCGACCTCAGCGAAGCTCGCGATGAACGGTGGCGGTGAGACCTCCGGCACCGACGATGCGGTCGCCGCGATCTGGTGCTGGTTGGCCCCGTACAACGACCGCAGCGCGATCTTCTCCAGCGTCACCGAACGACCATCCGGCGCCGTGATCTGCTCGTCGGCCACCTCCAGCTCAGCTGGGTCGGCGTCGAGCATCTCCGCGGCAGCGGCGACCAGTTGGCCGCGCACCTCGTCCGCGGCCTTGCGCACCGCCGTCCCGGACACGTAGGTCGTGGACGACGCGTACGCACCCGTATCGAACGGCGTCAGGTCGGTGTCCGACGAGGTGACGATCACCTTGGCCAGCGGGATGCCGATCACCTCGGCGGCGATCTGGCCGAGCACGGTGTCCGATCCGGTCCCCAGGTCGGTGGCCCCGACGGCGAGGTTGATCGAGCCGTCGTCGTTGAGCTTGATGCTCGCTGCGGCCATGTCGATCAGCGGGATACCCGAGCCCTGCATGTGGATCGACATCCCGACCCCGTATACCCAGGAGCCTTCGCGCCGCCGCTGCCCGCGCTTGTTGGCCCAGCCGATGCGCTCCGCGCCCAGCTCGATGCAGGCGGGCAGCTCGCAGGAGCCGATCGTCTGTTCGACGCCTTCGCGTCCCTCCCCCAGCTCACGGAAGATCGGTGAGGTCCCGCCCTCACGGATGTGGTTCTTGGACCGCACCTCCAGCGGATCCATGCCGAGCTTGCCTGCGAGCTGGTCGATCGCCACCTCCATCGCGTACTGGCCCTGGGTCGCGCCGTACCCGCGGTAGGCCCCGGCGACGGGCAGGTTGGTGTAGACCGCCCGACCGATGAAGCGGATGTTGGGGGCCAGGTTGTACATCGGCAGGGTCTTCGAGCCAACGTTCGAGAGCACCGTCAGGCTGTGGGTCCCGTACGCGCCCGTGTTGGAGATCACGTCCATGTCGATCGCCTGGATCGTGCCGTCCGCGTCCGCGCCGAGCCGCATGCGCACCCGCATCGGGTGGCGGGTCCGCGAGGCGTAGAACTCCTGCTCACGGGTGTAGATCATGCTGGCTGGCCGCCCGGTACGCAGCGTCGTCAGGGCCAACAGGTCCTCGAGCAGCACTTCCTGCTTCACCCCGAAGCCGCCCCCGATCCGGGGCTTGATCACCCGGATGCGGTGGACGGGGACGTCCAGCAGGTAGCCGATGATGCGGCGTGCGTGGAACGGCACCTGGGTGGAGCTGACCAACACCAACCGGTCATGCTCGTCGAGGTAGCTGGAGACGACGTGCGGCTCGATCGGCGCGTGCTGGCCGTAGTGGGTCTCCACGGTGACGTCGACGGATGCGTCCGCGGAGGCGAGCCCCGCCTCGACGTCGCCGGCGACCGCCTCGCTGTAGGCGGCGATGTTGCGGTCGGCCTGCCACGCATCGGACAACGGCTCGTCGTGGACCAGGGGTGCGCCGTCGGCCAACGCCTCATCGATCGACAGGACGGGCTCGAGGACCTCGTACTCGACGTGGATCAGGTCCAGGGCTGCCCGGGCCGTCTCGAGCGTGTCCGCGGCGACGGCGGCGACACGGTCGCCGATGAACCGCACCTTGGGGCTGAACATCCGCGTGTCGTAGGGCGACGGTTCGGGGTAGCCCTGGCCCGCCGTGGTGTACGGACGGTCGGGCGTGTTCTCGTGGGTCATGACGAGCGCGACGCCGTCGAGCGCCTCGGCCGCGGAGGTGTCGATCGCGCGGATGCGGGCGTGCGGGTGCGGGCTGGTCTTCAACGCCAGGTGCAGCGTGCCGGCACGTTCGGGCAGGTCAGCGACGAACACCGGCTTGCCCTGCACCAGGGCGGTGCCGTCGACCTTGCGTTCGTTGTGCCCGACGACCTCGAACTTCTCACCCATGGCCGACCTCCTCGCCCTCCGCGACCGGAGTTGCGGACGCCATCATGGCCGCGGCGTCCTGGACGGCCTCCACGATCTTGACGTAGCCGGTGCACCGGCAGAGGTTGCCGGCCAGGCCGACGCGAACCTGCGCTTCGGTGGGCTCGGGTTCGCGCTCGAGCAGGTCAGCGGCCGCCATGAGGATCCCCGGCGTGCAGAAGCCGCACTGGACGCCTCCAGCCTCGAGCAACGCCTGTTGCAGCGGGTGGAGCCCCACCTCGTCGGCCAGCCCTTCCGCGGTCGTGATCCGCAGCCCTTCGACCTGCCCGGCGAACAGCAGGCACGCGGTCACCGCTCGACCGTCGAGCAGTACGGCGCACGACCCACAGTCGCCGCGGGCGCAGCCGTCCTTGACCGAGACGGCGCCGAGCCCACGGAGCAACTCCATCAGCGTCGCCCCGGGTGCGACGTCGGTCTCCACCGATCCGCCGTTGAGCGTGAACGAGAGCCTCATGCGCCACCTCCGGGAAGTCGTTCGGCGACCGTGCGCAGGCACCGCTCGGTCACGACCCCGGCGAGGTGCTGTCGGTACTCGGCGCTGGCGATCCAGTCGCCGTGCAGGTCGACGGCTCGGCGCGTGGCCGCCACGGCGGTGTCGATCGTCTCCGGGGTGAGTGACGCACCGACGAGCACCTCCTCGACCGGCGGCACCCGGCGACCGACCGCGGAGGACTCACCGACGACCACGCGCGCGGCCGTGATGACGCCGTCGCGGACGTCCACCCGGCAGCAGCCGTTGACCAGGGCGTGGTCGAAGGCGGTCCGGGCGAACCGGGTGAACGCGGCAGCCGATCCCTCGACACGCGGTGGGATCCGGATCTCGACGACCACGTGCGGTCCGAGGCCGCCGTCCAGGTACTCGCCGATGCCCAGTTCCCGCTCGGTCCCGTCGTAGAGCAGCAGCGTCACGTCCAACGCCAGCAGCACGGGCAGCACGTCGGAGAGGCGGCTGCGCACCACGTGACCGCCGATCGTGGCGCTGTTGCGGTGCAGGACCGACCCCACCTGCGCGAGCATCTCCCCCAGGACCCCGGTCGTGTGGGTCACCACGGCCGGGTGTTCGAGCAGGTCGGTGAACGTGCTCATCGCGCCCAGTCGCAGGCCACCATCGGTGGTCGACTCCACGTAGCGCAGCCCGGCGTCGGAGAGGTCCACGAGCGCGGTCACCTCGGGTGGGCACCGGACCACCAGGTCCGTCCCACCCCCGAGCAGCTGCGCCGCCCCATCCCCTTGCTGGAGCAGCTGCCAGGCGGCATCCACGCTGGAGGGGCGGTCGTACTGCTGGATCTGCGTCACCGACATCCGCTCGTCCTCCCTGCTGGGTTTGTCATCGCGTGATGCGGGTTCCCCTGCGGCCGGCGACGGCCGCCGCCAACTGCTGCGGCGTGGTGATGATCGCCTCCTCACCCCCGGCCTCAAGGAAGTCGATGACCGCCTCGATCTTGGGGGCCATGCTGCCTGCCTTGAAGTGGTGTCCTTCGGCCAGGTACGCCTTCGCGTCGCTGAGGGTGAGGTGGTCGACCCACTCCTGCCGGTCCGTCCCGAAGTGCAGGGCGACCTGCTCGACCGAGGTGCTGATGATCAGCCGGGTCGCCCCGATGTCACGAGCCAGCATGGCGGCGGCATGGTCCTTGTCGATCACGGCAGCGACGCCGGTGAGTTCACCCCGCTCGTCGGCGACGACCGGGATCCCACCGCCGCCGACGCTGATCACCACGAACCCACCCTCGACGAGGTGCCGGATCGCGTCGACCTCCACGATCCGTCGGGGCCGCGGGGAGGCGACGACCCGCCGCCACCCGCGGTTGGCGTCCTCCGCGACGTCCCATCCTTCCTCGTCACGTCGACGCGCTGCCTCGTCGGCGTCCATGAACGAACCGATCGGCTTGCTCGGCGCGGCGAAGGCCGGGTCGTCTCGGTCGACCTCGACCTGGGTGACCACGGAGACCACGCCGCGTTCCAACCCGCGCGCACGCAGGTCGTCCACGAGGTTCTGCTGGAGGATGTAGCCGATAGCGCCCTGGGTGTCAGCGACGCAGACGTCCAGCGGGATCTCGTGCAGCCGGTGGCGGGACAACTCCGAGCGAAGCAGGATGAACCCGACCTGCGGCCCGTTGCCGTGCACGACCGTGACGTCGAGCCCCTGCTCGACGAGCTCGCCGATGTGGTGGTCGGTCTCCCGCGCCGCGTCGAACTGCGCCTCGATGGAGACGTTGTCCGGATCGGTGATCAGACTGTTGCCGCCGATCGCGACGACGACGCGTTCGCGTTCGCTCACGTCGGGCTCCTACATCGTCAGGGCAAGCACGGCCTTCTGGACGTGCATGCGGTTCTCGGCCTCGTCGAAGACCGCGCTCCGCGGTCCGTCGATCACCCCGTCGGTGACCTCGATGCCACGGTCGGCGGGCAGGCAGTGCAGGTACATCGCGTCGTCCTTGGCCAGCGCCATCCGCTGCTCGTCAGCGATCCAGGACGAGTAGCGCTGGCCGATCCTCGCCGACTCCTCCTGGTCCGGGGTCGTGAGCATGCAGCCCCAACTCTTCGGGTAGACGATGTCCGCGTCGCGGAACCCGGCGTCGAAGTCGTCGAGCATCTCGAAGCTTCCGCCGGCGGCACGCGCGTTGGCCTGCGCCTGGTCGAGCATCTCCGGGCGGAGCTTGAACTCCGGCGGATGGGTCAGGCGCACGTTCATGCCGTAGCGCGTCATCAGCAGGATCAGGCTCTGCGGGACCGACAGCGGCTTCTGGTAGCTCTTGGCGTACGCCCAACTCACGTCGATCGTCAAGCCGCGGGGATCGCCCTTGTGCTCGATGATCGTGAGCAGATCAGCCAGTACCTGGAACGGGTGGAACTGGTCGCATTGCATGTTGTGGACCGGCACGCGGGAGGCCGCGGCGACGTCGCGGATGTAGCGGTTGCCCTGCTCCCAGTCCACCTGCCGGATCGCGAGCCCATCGTTGTAGCGGCCGAGGATCTCGCCCATCTCCGTGGCCGTGTCACCGTGGGAGATCTGCGTCGACTTCGACTCGATGAACTGGGCGTGCCCGCCGAGCTGCGCCATCCCGGCCTCGAAGCTCGCCCGTGTCCGGGTCGAGGAGAAGAAGAACAGCATCGCCAGGACCTTGTCCCGGAGCAGCGCGTGTGGTTCACCGAGGGCACGGCGACGCTTCAACTCCAGGGCGACGTCGAGCACCGTGTCGATCTCGTCCTTCGTCCACTCCTGGGTGGAGATCATGTCCCGGCCGCGGAGATGGGTCTGCATGGCTACTCCTTCGCGCCGAGGACCAACGACAGCAGCGTCATGCGCATCACGACACCGTAGTACGCCTCCTGCCAGTAACGGGCGTGACGTGTCGCGTCGACATCGGGCGGTACCTCGTCCATCCGCGGCAACGAGTGCAGGATGATCGACCCTGGCTTGGCACGGCCCAGCAGCTCGCGTGAGACCTGGTAGTTCTCCGGGGTCGCCGCGACCTCGTCGCTACGCTCCTGGCGGCTGACGGTGTAGTCGGCCTGGACCACCGGCTCGACGTAGATGACGTCCGCCTCGGCGATCGCGTCCTTGACGTGGTCCACCTCGCGGATCGTGAGGTTCTGTTCCGCCACCTCGGCCTTGAACTCGTCGGTGAGCGACATCTCCGGCGGGGCGATCGCGATCATCTCCGCATCGAACTGGGTCAGGGCGTAGGCCATCGAGTGCATCGTGCGCATCCGCATGTCGCCGATGCACAGGAACGTCAGCCCGTCGATGCGGCCGAGTTCCTTCTGGATCGTGTACAGGTCGGTCAGCACCTGGGTCGGGTGCTCACCCCACCCGTCTCCGGCGTTGATGACCGGGATGCTGGCCCAGCGGGCGGCCTCGTGTGGCGCACCCTGCTGGAAGTGGCGCATGACCATCACGTCGCCGTAGTACTCCAGCATCTTGACGGTGTCCTTGATGGACTCCTGGTAGTAGTCGCCAGCACGGGTCATCTTCGCATCGCTGAACCCCACGACGTGGCCGCCCAGCCGGTGCATCGCCGCCTCGTGAGCCAGCCGCGTCCGTGTCGACGGCTGGTAGAAGGCGGTGACCAGCGTCTTGTGCGCCAGCAGGTCGACGTTGCGCCTGGCCCTGGCGATGGGTTCCAGCTCGTCAGCGACCTCGAACACATGCTCGAACTCTGCTCGCTCGAAGCCCTTCAGCGACAGGATGTCGCGGCCCGCGAAGCTCCTCATACGCATCTCCGATCGACGTGGCGGGAGAGGCCCCGCTCCCGAGATCACTGGGCGGAACCCGCGCTCCGGAGCAACGCTCCGGAGGCGACCGCGATGGCCGCGATCATCGCTGTCGCGGGATCCGAAGGCCTTGCCACAGCCTGCGCTACGCGGCGGAGGCCGACGAGAGCCAAAGGTCCCATGCGATGCGGGCACTCCGCACGGCTCGCGAGGCCGGCAGGAGGTCTACCGTCAAGGAACCTCAGGGGAAGCCGAGTTCCGTCATGCTGATCGAGCGCCCACAGGACCTGCCCGAAGCCCTCGAGGGCATCGGCGGCTCCCCCCACGCCGTCCTGCTGGCCGGCGGCACCGATCTGATGGTCGAGGTCAACCTGGCCCACCGACGGCCCGAGGCGGTCATCGCCCTGCGCCGGGTCGACGACCTGCAGACCTGGGAGGACGGGTTCATCGGAGCCGGGGTCACCTACGCCCGGATGGAGACCGGCCCGCTGCCGGCGCTGGCCGAACTGGCCCGGACCGTCGGTTCACCGCAGATCCGGGCCGTCGGCACGATCGGCGGCAACCTCGGGACGGCGAGCCCCGCCGGCGACACCTTGCCGTTCCTTGCCGCGATCGACGCCGAGGTGGTGCTCGGCTCGCGCGACGGGCAACGACGCCTGCCGTGGCACGAGTTCCTGGTGGGGCCGAAGCAGACGGCGCTGACTCCGGGCGAGGTGATCCTCGGCGTGCAGTTGCCTGACCACATCCCCGCGCGGCAAGCCTTCGCGAAGATCGGAACCCGGCAGGCGATGGTGATCGCCACGGTCAACTGCTGCGTGCTGCGCGACGACGATGGCACGACACGTGTCGCGATGGGGGCGGTGGCGCCGACGGTCATGCGGCCACGCGAGGCGGAACGGTTGGCCTCGTCGGAACCTCGACCGTCGCAGGCGGCACTGGATGAGTTCCAACGACTGGTCAGCGCCGAGGTGGCCCCGATCAGCGACCACCGGGCGACCGAGCAGTACCGACGACACGCGGCCGGCGTCCTCGCCCGCCGCACGCTGGAGAGGTGCCTGACGCCATGATCGTGACGTTGGAAGTCAACGGCGAGCCTCGCAGCGCTGAGGTGGCCGGCTGGGAGAGCTTGCTGTGGGTGCTGCGGGAGCGCTTGGGCCTGCTCGGCGCCAAGGACGCGTGCCTCCAGGGGGAGTGCGGCTCGTGTTCCGTGATGCTCGACGGTGCGCTGGTCTGCGCCTGCCTGGTCATGGCGGCTGACGTCGAGGGTGCGCAGGTGTCCACCGTCGAGGGGCTGGCGAGCCGAGCCGGGCTCCACCCGGTGCAGCGATCGTTCGTGGACGAGGGCGCGGTGCAGTGCGGGTACTGCACCCCGGGGCTGGTCGTCGCGACCGCCCACCTGCTGGACGAGCGCCCCGACGCCTCGCATGATGACATCCGAGAGGCGCTCTCGGGCAACCTCTGCCGTTGCACCGGTTACGGCGCCCTCGTCCGCGCCGTCGCAGCGGCCCGGGATGCTGCGGCCACGGCGATCGACCCGGCCCCGGCCGATGGCGACAGCGAGGACCGCTCATGAGCGACACGTTGACGGGCCGGAGAAGCGTTCGCGGCGGCGTCGGCACGTCCGTCCCCCGTCCGGACGCGACGCCGAAGGTCACGGGTGACTTCGAGTTCCTCGGCGACATGCACGCCGACGGCATGCTGTGGGGCGCGACCCGGCGAGCCTGGGTGCCGCACGCCCGGATCGTGCAGGTCGACGCGGACGCTGCCCTGGCCATGCCCGGGGTCCATGCGGTGCTGACCCAGGACGACGTACCGGGTCACCGCTACCAGGGGCAGGCCGTCACCGACCAGCCGGTACTGGCCGAGGGCGAGATCCGCTACTGGGGTGAACCGGTCGCGATCGTGGCCGCCGACGATCCCGAGACCGCCAGGCTCGCTGCCGACGCCATCGTCGTCGACCTCGAGGAACTCGATCCGCTGACCGACCTCGAGGCGGCCCTCGAACGAGGCGAGATCTTCCGTCACGTCCCCGTGCGCCGCGGGAACCCGGACCTCCACGGCGAGGTGGTCGTCGAAGGCACCTACATCACCTCGACGGAGGACCCCGCGCCGCTGGGGACCGAAGCGGGACTGGCGATCCCCGACGGCACCGGTGGCGTGGACCTGTGGGGTCCGACGCAATGGGTCCACATCGATCTCAAACAGTTGGCGGCCTGCCTCGCGCTCGCGCCTGACCAGGTGCGGGTCCAACCGTGCCGGCTGGGAGGTGCCTTCGGCAGCCGTGAGGACCTGAGCCTGCAGACCCATATCGGGATGCTGGCGTTGCGGGTCGACCGACCGGTGAAGATGGTGTACGACCGCACGGAGAGCTTCGTCGGCCACGTCAAGCGACACGGCTCCTTGATGCACTACCGCCACGAGGCCGACCGGGATGGCCGGCTGGTCCGCGTCGACGCTCGTATCCTGCTCGACGGGGGGCCCTACCAACTCACCTCCAACGCGGTGATCGCGAACAGCACGTACTTCGCTGTGGGCCCCTACCGGTGTGACAACGTCACCGTTGACGGCTACGCCCTGCGCACCAACAACCCCCCGTCGGGCGCGATGCGGGGCTTCGGGTCGAACCAGCCCTGCTTCGCTGCCGAGTCACAGATGGACCGTCTCGCCGATGCGCTGGGTCTCGACCCGGTGGAGCTGCGCCTGCGCAACGCCCTTCGGCCGGGAGACCAACTAGCGACCACGGGGCAGGTGATCGAGGAGCCGCTCCCCACCGACGAGGTGATCCGGTCGGTCGCTTCGATCCCGTTGCCCGACGACGGGTCCGACGACGATCCGAGGCACCTGCCCGGAGGGACCGGGCTGACCACGCCACGCGACCGGGTCGTGCGGGGCGTCGGTTTCGCGGTCGGGATCAAGAACCTGGAGTTCAGCGAGGGGTTCGACGACAACGCCGAGGCCCGGGTGGTGCTGACCGGGGACGGGGCCGTGGTGCACACCGCCGCGATCGAGGTCGGCCAGGGCCTGGTGACGGTGCTCGAGCAGATCGCCAGGTCGACCCTGGGAGTCTCGCAGGTGCGCGTGGCCTTCGACCACACCGGACAGATCGGTTCGGCCGGGTCGACCTCCGCGTCACGCCAGACGCAGATGGCGGGCAACGCCGTGCTCGAGGCGGCGACCGCCGTCCGTGAACTGGCGCTGGCCCGGGTGGGAGGCGACGACCTCGACGACGACGGGGTCTGGCGCGGCGACACCCTCGTCGCCAGCCTGGCCGAACTCACCGCCGAGGGGCCGATCGAACAGCACGTGGACTACCACCACCGGCCGACGGATGAACCCGACGAGGCTGGGCAGGGGAACCTGCATGTGGACTTCTGCGTGGCGGCCCACCGGGCGGTCGTCGACGTCGATCCCGACCTCGGACTGGTGCGGGTGGTCGAGATCGCCATCGGGCAGGACGTCGGCCGTGCGATGAACCCACAACAGCTCCTCGGGCAGATCGAAGGGGGCATCGCACAGGGCCTCGGACACGCGGTCATGGAGGAGGTCGTCCTCGACCGAGGGGTGATCCGCAACGCCAGTTTCACCGACTACCTCCTGCCCACCTGCCTGGATGCTCCGCACGTGGAAGCGATCCTCATCGAGCAACCGTCATCGTGGGGACCGTTCGGGGCCAAGGGCATGGCCGAGCTTCCGACGATGTCGGCCACCCCGGCCGTCGTGGCGGCGATCCGAGCCGCGACGGGCCGCCCACTGACCCGCGTCCCCGTCCGCCCGGAGGACATCGTTGCCCCGGACGACACCGGAGGGAGGGCCCGATGAAGCCGACCGCCGGACCGGCCACGGCCATCGGGCACGTCATCGATCTGGTGTGCCTGGTCTGCGGTCGTCGGTTCGCGCCGGACGAGATCGACTACCTCTGCCCGGACCACGGCGACGACGGCATCCTGGACGTGGTGTACGACCATGAGCGGATCGCGCGTGACCTGTCGCCGGCGAGCCTGGCGCTCGACCACGACCACAGCATGTGGCGCTACCGGCCGTTGCTCCCCGTCGCGTCGACGTCGACCGTGCCGCCCCTGCGGGTCGGCTGGACGCCGCTGTACGCCGCGCCACGCCTCGGGGCCGACCTCGGACTGCCCCGGCTGTGGGTGAAGGACGAAGGGGTACAGCCCACCGGATCCCTCAAGGACCGAGCCAGCGCCGTGGCGGTCGTCAAGGCGCGGGAGGTCGGCGCGCAGGTCGTCACGACGGCATCGACCGGCAACGCTGCGGCTGCGCTCGCCGGTGTCGCCGCATCGGTGGGCCAACCGGTGACGATCTTCGTGCCGGCGACGGCGCCGGAGGCCAAGGTCGCGCAGCTGCTCGCGTACGGCTCGACCGTCCTGCTGGTCGAGGGGACCTACGGCGACGCCTTCGAGTTGTCCATGCGGGCCGCAGACCGCTTCGGTTGGTACGTCCGGAACACCGGCGTCAACCCCTACATGAGCGAGGGCAAGAAGACCGCCGCGTTCGAGATCGCCGAACAGTTGGACTGGCAAGCCCCCGACGTGGTCACCGTCGGGGTCGGCGACGGGTGCATCATCGGTGGACTGCACAAGGGGTTCCGCGACCTGTTCGCGCTCGGGTGGATCGACCGGATGCCGCGCCTCGTGGGGGTCCAGGCCGAAGGCAGCGACTACCTCGCCCAAGCGTGGGAAGGAAACGAGGACGTCGTCACCAAACCGGGGATCGACGCCGACACGGTCGCTGACTCGATCAGTGCTGGCAGACCGGCTGACCGGATCAAGGCCATGCGCGCCGTGCGCGACACCGGTGGGGCGTTCGTCCGCGTCAGCGACGAGCAGATCCTGGCGGCGATCCCGGAGCTGGCCCGTGGCTGCGGCGTGTTCGCCGAGCCCGCAGCCGCAGCGGCGTACGCGGGGCTGCGGGTCGCCGTCGACCAACGGCTGGTGGCGACCGACGACCGGGTCGTCGTGCTCGCGACCGGGACGGGGCTCAAAGACGTTCCGTCCGCGATGAGATCGATCGGTGATGCCGGCATCGAGCCGCTGCGTGTCAGGCCCGATCTCGACGCGGTGGCCGAAGCGTTGTCCACGCACCAGTCACCCGCACCAACCAGTGGAGAGGGAGCGCCGTGATCGACCTGACGGTCCGTGAGGACATACGGCAGCGGGCCGTGCAACGTGCCCGTGAACGCGACATCGTGATCCCGACCTTCGCGCAGATGCGCGATCCGTCGCTGATCCCGGCGGACGTCGTCGAACGGCTCCGCGGGGTCGGACTCTGGGACCTCGATCCGTTGAACCTGTTCCGCATCTCCTGGCGCAACGAGCCGGTCGAGAAGGGCGGCGGGTTCGGCGGGGTGAACCACCTCGAGTTCCCACCTGAGCTCACCGGGGTCGACGCCCGCATCATCACGCTGGTCGGGACGTGGTTCCCGACCGGTGCGCACAAGGTCGGTGCGGCATTCGGCTGCCTGGTCCCCCGGCTGGTGACGGGCCAGTTCGACCCGACCACGCAACGGGCCGTGTGGCCCTCGACCGGCAACTACTGCCGCGGCGGTGCCTATGACGCCGCGCTCCTCGCGTGCGACTCGATCGCGATCCTCCCCGAGGGGATGAGCCAGGAGCGCTTCGCCTGGCTGGAGGGCATCGCCGGTGACGTCATCCGCACGGCCGGGTCGGAGAGCAACGTCAAGGAGATCTTCGACGCCTGCTGGCACCTGCGCAGGGGCGGCGAGGACGTCGCGATCTTCAACCAGTTCGACGAGTTCGGCAACTACCTGTGGCACCACACGGTGACCGGTCCGGCGATGGTCGACGTGCTCGCCGAACGTCTCCGGCCAGGTGACAACTACCACGGCCTGGTGGTCACGACCGGTTCCGCGGGGACGATCGCCGCTGGTGACCATCTGAAGGAGATCTACCCCGGGTCACGGATCGCGGCCGCGGAGGCGTTGCAGTGCCCCACGTTGTTGGCCAACGGCTACGGGGCTCACCGGATCGAAGGCATCGGCGACAAACACGTGCCGTGGATCCACAACGCCCGGAACACCGACATGGTCATCGCGGTCGACGACGAGGCACCGATGGCGCTGATGCGCCTGTGCAACGAACCGGAGGGGCGCGCCGAGCTCGAACGGCGGGGCGTACCGGCCGAGACGCTGGCCCGGCTGCCCGAGCTGGGCATCTCGTCGTTGGCCAACCTGGTGGCGTCGATCAAGTACGCCCGGTGGTACGGCCTGGGCGCCAACGACGTGGTGCTCACCGTGGCCACCGACTCGATCGGGATGTACCAGAGCCGGCTCGCCGAACTCGAGGAGCAACGCGGCCGGTTGTCGGCGACCGACGCCGCCGTCGCGTTCGAGCGCTACCTGCTCGGCAGCGGGACCGACGACATGCTGGAACTCGATCAGCAGGGGCGGCGCCGGATCCACAACCTCAAGTACTTCACCTGGGTGGAGCAGCAGGGCAAGGACGTCGAGGAACTCGACGCCCAGTGGGACGACCCGGACCACTGGACCGACATCCAAACGTTCGCCGAACCGATCGACGAGCTGATCGAACGGTTCAACGCCGACGTGGCGGGTTGATCGATCGCGCCGCGCCCGAACGGTCCGGTCAACGGTGCGGCGGTCGTCGAGGTCAGCGGACTGGTCGGTGCGGACCACACCGCGAACAGACGCGAGCTGGCAACGCGCGCTCGTCGTCGATCGGCGGACGACACGGCCTGCGTCGGCGCCGGATCGTGAGGGAAAGCCCGGTGCGCGAGGGCGTTCGGCCCTTCCGCGGAGGCACCGATCCCCTCTATGGTCGTCGTAGGCTTCACGGCGCGGAGGCTTCACGGCGCGGAGGAGGATGAGGGACGGACGGCCTCGAGGAGCCGATCGAGCATCCGGGCGATCGGGCCTGGAAGGGCAGCGGTGGCCGATCAGGCCGCCAGGGTCGGACCGACAACGGTCGGACCGACGGAGTCCACCGAGAGGTGATGGACATGAGACGACTCACCAGATACGTCGCACTACTGGCCGTCGGCGGCTTGCTGCTGGTCGCATGTGAAGCTGACGAGCCCGAGGACGTCGTCGACCCCGACGAGGTCGAGGAGCCCGACGAGGTCGAGGAACCCGAAGAGGAGCCCGAAGAGGAACCCGAGGAGGCCGAGGAGCCCGACGACGTCCCGTGGGCCGGCTACGAAGGCGGCGAGGACGGCGTGCTGCGGGTCGCCTACGTCTACGTCGGCCCGGTCGGCGACGCCGGCTGGACCTACTCCCACGACCAGGGCCGCCAGGCCCTGGAAGAGGCGATGGGTGACCAGGTCGAGACCACCTACCTCGAGTCGGTCGAGGAAGGTGCCCCCGCAGAGCGGGTCTTCGAGGACCTCGCCCGAGAGGGCTACCACCTGATCTTCGGCACCAGCTTCGGCTTCATGGACTCGATGGCTGCGGTCGCACCGGACTTCCCCGAGACCGTCTTCGAGCACGCGTCCGGCTACACCAAGCTGGACAACATGGGCAACTACTTCGGCGCCATGGAGGAGCCGCGCTACCTCTCCGGCATGGCCGCCGCGTCGGTCAGCGAGACCGGACAGCTCGGCTACGTCGCCGCGTTCCCGATCCCCGAGGTGATCCGCGGGATCAACGCCTTCGCCCTCGGCGCCCAGGAGGTCGACCCCGACGCGACCGTGGAGGTCGTGTGGACCTCGACATGGTTCGGCCCGGAGATCGAGCTCGAGGCAGCGGAGAGCCTGCTCGACCGCGGCGTCGACGTCCTCGCCCAGCACCAGGACACGCCCGCACCCGGCCAGGCGGCCGAGGAGCGTGACGCCCACTGGGTCGGCTACCACTCCGACATGAGCGAGTTCGCGGCCGACGCCTGGCTCACCGCGCCGGTCTGGGACTGGACCGACTACTACGTCGAGACCGCTGAGATGGTCTGGGACGGCACCTGGGAGCCCCGGGAGGTCTACGCTTCCATGGCTGACGGGATGGTCCAGCTCGCCGACTACGGCCCCGCCGTCGACGACGACACCCAGGCGATGGTCGACGACCGTGCCCAGGACATCATCGACGGGACGTTCGCCCCGTTCACCGGACCGCTGTACGACCAGGACGGCGAGCTCCGGGTCGAGGAAGACGTCGAGATGACCCTCGAGGAACTGCTGAACATGGAGTGGTTCGTGGAGGGCGTGATCGGAGAACCCGGTGAGTGACCGACGCGCATCTTCACGTCGCGTTCGGAGCCCCTGACGATGCCTACGACGGCGGACGACCACCCGGCCGGGACGACCAACGGTCCCGGCCGGGATCCGGTCGTCGAGGCGCACGGCATCTACAAGACCTTCCCGGGGGTCGTCGCCAACGCTGACGTCGACCTCCGGCTCGAGCGTGGCGAGGTGCACGCGCTGCTCGGCGAGAACGGTGCGGGCAAGAGCACCCTCGCATCGGTGCTCACCGGCCTCTACCAACCCGACGCCGGTGAGATCCGGCTCGACGGGAGGCCCGTCGTCCTGCGCAGCCCACGTGAGGCGCTCGCACACGGGATCGGGATGGTCCACCAGCACTTCAAGCTGGTGAAGCGGTTCACCGTCGCCGAGAACGTCGCCCTGGGCGACCGCACCCAGCCCATCCTGATGTCGGCACCGGACGTCCACCGTTCGGTCGTCGAGCTCAGCGAGCGGTACGGGCTGCCGGTGCGGCCGGACGCCGTCGTCGGCGATCTGACCGTCGGCGAGCAGCAGCGCGTCGAGATCGTCAAGACCCTCTACCGGGGCGTCGACGTGCTGCTGCTCGACGAGCCGACGTCCGTGCTGACCCCGCAGGAGACCGAGGCGCTGTTCGACACCGTTCGGGCGATGGCCGCTGACGGCAAGGCCGTCGTGTTCATCAGCCACAAGCTGCATGAAGTGCTCTCGATCGCCGACACGATCACCGTGATGCGCGACGGCGGCATCGCGGGCAACGTGGACGCCGCCGACACCTCGGTCCGTGAGCTCGCGCAGCTGATGGTCGGCCGCGAGGTGATGATGGAAGCTCCCGGGGGCGACGGGCAGGCCGGCGAGGTCGTGCTCGAGCTCGATGACGTCTCGGTTGACGAACGCTCACGGCGCGGCCGGCTCGACCAACTGTCCATGACGGTCCGTGCGGGCGAGGTCGTGGGCATCGCCGGTGTCTCAGGCAACGGCCAGCGCCCGCTGGCCGAGGTCGCGGCAGGCCTGATCGAGCCGGACCGGGGGCGCGTCCGGGTCAACGGACGCGACGTCACCGGGCGGCCACGCGCCGCTCGCAAGGCCGGGCTGTCCTACGTGCCCGAGGACCGCATCGGCACCGGACTGGCCTCGAGCCTGTCCGTCGCCGAGAACCTCCAGCTGACCCGCGCCCACCGACCGCTGCTCGACCGTGGCCGCTGGAGCACCGACGCTCGCAGGCTCATGGAGGAGTTCGACATCCGGGCGCCGGGTCCGTCCACGACGACCAGCAGCCTGTCCGGCGGCAACATCCAGAAGGTGCTGCTCGCACGTGAGCTCGCGGCCGACCCGGACGTGATCGTCGCGGCGTCACCGACCCGCGGGCTGGACGTCGGCGCGATCGAGTTCGTGCGCCAATTGCTCGCCCAGCGACGCGAGCAGGGGTGTGGGGTGCTGCTCATCTCCGAGGACCTCGACGAGATCCGTGCGTTGTCGGACCGGATCCTCGTGCTCTACGAGGGCCGGATCGTGCACGAATGCGCCGCCGAGGACTCGGATGTGACCGAGCTCGGCCTCGCGATGGCCGGGGCCGGGTCATGACCGCCCCCGCTGGCGGTCGAACCACCCCCTCACCCTCCCCAGGGTCAAGCGGACGCCGGCGTCGGGTGCTCGGGCTGGAGCGCCGCTCGGACGTCCCCGCGTGGATCTACGTCGCCGTCCCGGTCATCGCCGTACTGCTGGCCCTGGCCGTCGGAGCGGTGTTCCTGGTGTTCACCGGCCACGATCCCCTGACCGTCTACCGCGTGATGATCCAGGCATCGTTCGCATCCACCTTCGGCTTCGCCGACACCCTGGTCAGCGCCACCCCGCTGATCCTCACCGGACTCGCGGCACTGGTCAGCTTCCGGGTCAAGCTGTGGAACATCGGTGCGGAGGGCCAGCTCTACATCGGTGCCGTGTGCGCGTCCGGGATCGCGCTGTTGATCGGCGAGTCCCTGCCGGGGTGGGCCAACATCCTCATGATGCTGGCCGCCGGGGCGTTCGGCGGCATGCTCTTCATCCTCATCCCCGCGATCGCCCGCGCGTGGCTGCGGACCAACGAGATCATCACCACCCTGCTGCTCAACTCGGTCGCCCTGCTGTTCATCAACTGGTTGATCTTCGGTTCGCGCAGCTTCTGGCGTGACCCGGCAGCCGGTCAGTTCCCACAGGGTCTGCGGATCCCCGACGAGGCCTACTTCCCGCGCTGGGGCGCGACCCGGGTTCACCTCGGCCTGGTGATCGCACTCCTCGCGGTGGTCGCGATCTGGTTCGTGCTCAACCGGACCCGGTTCGGCTTCCGAATGAAGATCCTCGGCGATTCGGAGTCCGCCGCCCGCTACGCAGGCGTTCCCGTCCGGCTGATGGTCGTCGCGGTCCTGCTGTTGTCGGGAGCCCTCGCCGGACTCGCAGGCGCAGCCGATGTGGGCGGCTTCTCGCGCCGGCTCGACCCCAACAGCCTGGCGATCGGCATGGGGTATGCGGGGATCATCGTCGCGGCGCTGTCACGGCTCAACCCGGGCAGCGTGATCCTCGTCGCGATCATGCTCGGCGGGGTCCGCAACGCCGGCACCGCGCTACAGAGCCTGCCCGAGCGGGTCCCGATGGAGATCGCCGTGATGCTCGAGGGCGCGATCCTGCTGTTCGCACTCGGCAGCGAGGTGCTGGTCCGCTACCGCATCCACTGGCCCTGGAGCAAGGGCCCCGCGCTGGACGCCTCACCCGAGGAGGCCGAGGCGACATGAACGAGACGGTCCTCGCGATGACGCTCGCCGCCGCGGTGGCGGCCGGGACGCCGCTGGCACTAGCGGCGATCGGCGAGCTGATCACCGAGCGTGCCGGGATCCTCAACCTCGGTGTCGAGGGCATGATGCTGCTCGGCGCCGTCACCACCTTCCTGGTCTCCCTGGCCACCGGCAGCCCGTGGATCGGGATGGCCGCCGGCGCGCTGGCCGGCGCGGGCCTCTCCGCGGCGCACGCCTTCCTGACCATCACGCTTCGCGCCAACCAGATCGTGTCCGGCCTCGCGTTGGTGATCTTCGGCACGGGGCTGTCGACCTTCCTGGGGCGACCGGTGGAGGGCATGCCGCTGCCACGCGAGAGCCGCCTGCCGCGGATGAACATCCAGCTCCTCCAGGACCTGCCGCTGCTCGGACGGGTCCTGTTCCAGCAGGACGTGGTCGTCTACGGGACGTGGGTCATCGCCGCGCTGACCGCGTTCTACCTGTTCCGGACCCGTCCGGGCCTGTCACTGCGCGCGGTCGGGGAGTCACCGGCGACCGCCGACGTGATGGGGCTGCGGGTCAACACGATCCGCTACGTCCACACCCTCGTCGGCGGCCTGCTCGGCGGCGGTGCGGGTGCCTACCTGATGCTGGCACGCGTTCCCGCGTGGTCACAGGCGGCGACCACCAACGGGATCGGCTTCATCGCGATCGCGCTGGTGGTGTTCGCCTCCTGGCGGCCGTGGCGGGCACTGCTCGGCGCGCTGATCTTCGGCCTGGCCCTGCGTGCGAACTTCGCCCTGCAAGCGGCGGGCGTCACCTTCATCCCCGCGGAGTTCCTCGCCATGACGCCCTACCTGCTGACCATCCTGGTGCTCATCGCCCTGTCCTTCTCCGACCTGCGCCGGCGGGCCGGGGCGCCCGAGGCGCTGGGCGTGCCCTACGCCCGCGAGGAACGATGACGTCTGCCGGCACAGCCACTGCGCAACCCACCCCACAGAGGAGGGCGCCATGACCGACGGGAACCGGATCGCGCTGTACCTACAGGACAAACACCCCATCCCAGACGGGATGGAGTACGCCCGCTACGCCGAGCAACGGGGCTTCGACGCCGTCTGGCAGGCGGAGAGCCGGCTCGTGCGCGAAGCCACGGTGCCGATGGCCGCGTTCGCCGCCGTCACCGACACGATCAAGGTCGGCAGCGGCGTGATCAACAACTGGACCCGCAACCCCGCGCTGATCGCGTCGACCTTCGCCACCCTGGATGATCTCGCCCCCGGGCGGGTCCTGCTCGGCATCGGCGCCTGGTGGGATCCGTTGGCCAGCAAGGTCGGGATCGAGCGGCGGCGTCCGCTGCTCGCGATGCGCGAGACGGTCACCGCGGTCCGGGCGCTCCTCAACGACGAGACCGTCACGTTCGACGGCGAGTTCGTCCACCTCGACGGCGTCGAGCTCGACTACGTGCACCAGGAGCGCCGCCCCAAGGACGTGCCGATCTACATCGGGGCGACGGGCATGAAGATGATGGAGCTCACCGGCGAGATCGCCGACGGGGTCGTGCTCAACTACCTGGTGTCGCCGACCTACAACGCCCGGGCGATGGAGCACCTCGCGATCGGCGCGGAGCGGGCGGGCCGGTCGATCGACGACATCGACCGTCCGCAGTTGATCGTCTGCTCGATGTCGGAGGACCGCGACGAAGCGCTGGACGCTGCCCGGCTGTTGATCACCCAGTACCTCGGCCAGCAACCGCACATCATGGAAGCTTCAGGGGCGTCGCGGTCGCTGCTCGAAGAGATCGCCAACCAGATCACCTGGCCGGCGACCGAAGCGCAGATCCGGGAAGCGTCCAAGCTGCTGCCCGATGACGTCGTCCAGACGCTCGCCGCCGCTGGAACCCCCGACGAGTGCCGCGCCAAGGTGGCCGAGTTCGTCGATGCCGGCTGCACCTGCCCGATCCTCTACCCGCTCGGCCCGGACGTGCACGCGATGATCGACGCGTTCGCGGCGACCTGATGGGAGCTTCATGACACGGACCCTGATCCACGGTGGCACGGTGGTCACGGCCGACGGGTCCTCGGTCGCGGACGTCGCGATCGAGGATGAACGCATCGTCGGCGTCGCCGTCCCGGGCACCCACGACTGGGCGGGCACGGCGACCCGCACCCTCGATGCGACGGACCGTTACGTCCTGCCGGGAGCGGTCGACATCCACACCCACATGGAGCTCCCGGTCTCGGGAACCGTCTCCGCTGACGACTTCGAGACGGGCACGCGCGCCGCACTGCTGGGTGGGACCACCACCATCGTCGACTACGCCGGGCAGGAACGCGCTGGCGGGTTGGTCGAGGGAGTGGAACGGTGGCAGGCCCGTGCCGAAGGCCGCGCCTGCGCCGACTACGGCTTCCACCTGATGGTCACCGACGTCCGCCCCGACACCCTGGACGAGTTGTCGGTGCTTCCGACCGTCGGGGTCAGCAGTATCAAGCTGTTCACCGCCTACCCGGGGACCAACTACAGCGACGACGGCCGCATCCTCCAGGCGATGCAGCGGGCCGCCGACCTGGACGTGATGGTGATGATGCATGCGGAGAACGGCATCGCGATCGACGTCCTGCGGGCGGAGGCCATCACCCGTGGCGACACCGACCCGATCCACCACCTGCTGACCCGCCCGGCGTCGCTCGAGGCGGAGGCGGTCGAACGGGTCGTTCGCCTGGCCGAGGTCGCTGGGTGCGAGCTGACGATCGTGCACATCTCCTCCGCCGATGCGCTCCGGGCGGCGGTCGAGGGCCGCGACCGTGGTCTCCCGGTCTTCTCCGAGACCTGCCCGCAGTACCTGACGCTGGCGATCGAGGACCTGCCCGACGGGTTCGACGCGGCTCGGTACGTGTGCTCGCCCCCGCTGCGATGGCGGCGGGACGGCCACCAGCAGGCCCTGTGGGACGCGGTCGCGACGCGCCGGGTCGATGCCGTGGCCACCGACCACTGCCCGTTCACGTGGGAGCAGAAGCAGGTCGGGCGCGGTGACTTCACGCGCATCCCGAACGGGGTCGGATCGGTCGAGCACCGGCTCGATCTGCTCCACCAGGGCGTGGTCGACGGCCGGCTCACGCTCGAACGGATGGTGGAGGTCTGCAGCACCGACCCGGCGCGGCTCGCCGGCCTTCACCCACGCAAGGGTTCGCTGACGCCCGGAGCGGACGCGGACGTGGTCATCTACGACCCGACCGCCCGACACCGGCTGTCCGCGGACACCCACCACATGGCGACCGACATCTCGGTCTACGACGGCCTGGAGGTCACCGGGCACACCGAGACCGTGCTCCTGCGCGGGCACGTGGTCGTCGAGCGCGGCGTCCACGTCGGCCACGCCGGTGACGGTCAGTACCTCCCACGCGGTCCCAACAGCCGGTCCTGAACCATCCAGCACAAGGAGCGTCGAGATGTCCGCCACCACCCCCGGCATGGTCTGCGCCCACCACCACCTGTACTCAGCACTGGCCCGTGGGATGCCGCCGCCACCGGGGACCCCGCACGACTTCGGTGAGATCCTCGAGTTGATCTGGTGGCGGCTGGACCGTGCCCTGGACCTGGAGATGATCCGTTGGTCGGCGAAGCTCGGTGCCCTCGAGGCGCTCGAGCAGGGCACGACCGCGATCATCGACCATCACGAGTCACCGAACGCCATCGAGGGCAGCCTCTCGGTGATTGCCGAGGCGTGCGCCGAGGTCGGCGTCCGCGTCGTCTGCGCGTACGGCGTCACCGATCGCCACGGTCCCGAGGGTGCGGAACGGGGGTTGGAGGAGAACCGACGCTTCCTCACCGAAGGCGGGCGCGGGCTGGTCGGGGTCCACGCGACCTTCACCTGCACTGATCAGACCCTCGAAGCTGCGGCCGGGTTGGCTGCGGAGATGGACGTCGGCGTCCACATCCACGTCTGCGAGGGCCCCCAGGACGCGGACGCCCCGGACCGCCTCGCTGCGCTGACCCGCGACGACTGGGTCCTGGCGCACGGCGTCCACCTGCCGACCGATGCCGATCTGGCCGGCACGATCGTCCACAACCCCCGGTCGAACCTGAACAACTCGGTTGGCTACGCCCGTCCGATGCGGTTCGACAACCCGGTCGCCATCGGGTCCGACGGCATCGGGGCGGCGATGCTCGACGAGTTCCGCATGGCCTACCTCTGCCACCGGGCCGATGACGTCACCGCCACCCCCGAGGCCGCCTGGTGCTGGCTGAAGACCGGACGCGAGCTGGTCCCCGAGACGGTCAACGATCGGGTCACCTGGACCTACGACCCGATGGACCCCTGGCACATCGTGTTCACCCCGGGGATCCGACCCCGGCAGGTCGTCGTGGATGACGAGGTGGTGTTCGACGACGGCGCCCCGACGCGGGTTGACGCGGATGAGATCCGCGCCAAGGCCGCCGAGCAGGCCCGACGGCTCCACGCCCGCCTCTGACCCCGACGATCGGCGTCAACCGGCCTTGGCGACCTCCCGTCGGCGAGGCCCGGCGGGCCGATCCGCGTCGCTGCCTGGATCCGCGATCCACAGGTAGCCGTCGGGGCCACGTCGTGCTCGTTCGCCGGTCAGGTACCACCCGTCGACGATGCACCGGCGGCTGTGTGACGGTTCGTTGAGGTACAGACGGAACATCGACGGCCATCCCGCCCGCACCGCCAGTTCGCCCTCGGTGTCGGGCTCGGTGACCACCTCGACGCGGGGGGCCTCTGCGGTGCCGACGGAACGGACGATCGCGACCTCGATACCGGGGACCGGCCGGCCGACCGATCCGGGACGGACGTCGCAGGCGGCGAAGTTCGCCAGCACGATCGCGCCCGTCTGCGCCTGCGACCAGGTCTCGTGGATCGGCCATCCGAACGTCCGGTACCAGCGCACGAGGTCGTCTGGGTCGAGCGGCTGCTCCCCGCTGGCGACGAACCGCAGGGCGGAGAGATCGCGGTCCCCGCACGGAGGGTCGCCGGCGGCCAGCACCGTCCGGATCGAGTCGGGCGTGGCGTACCAGACCGAGACCCGCTGCTCCGCCAGGATCGAGCACCAGCGCGTCACGTCACCCGGGGCCTGGTCGACGACCGAGGTCACCCCCAGTGCGAGGGGTGCGATGACGCCGTAGGCCATGTGGCTGACCGACCCCGGTTCGGCGCTGCACCAGACGACGTCATCATCATGGAGGTCGAGCGCGGACCGGGCGGTCGCGACCTGCGTGACGATCGCCTCGTGGACGTGGACCACGCCTCGCAGGTGTCCGTCCGAGTCCTCCACGACGTGCACCAGCGCTGGGTACTCGGGGTCGGTCGGCTCGACCGATCGATCCGGCGATGCGGCCTCCATCCACGCGTCGAGGTCGATCGTCCCCGGGGGGACATCACCGCCACCTCCGACGATGAGCACGTGATGGAGACCGGGGAGCTGCTCGCGTCGATCAGCGATCGAACGCTCGTACTGCTGCCGGGTCGTCACGAGCACCCGTGCATCGCCGAACGCGAGCCGGTGCCGGATCGACGCCGACCCGAGCCCGACGGACAACGGGCTGACGACCGCTCGGTACTTCCACGTCCCGAGCGCCACGACGGTCAGGGCAGGTCCGTGGGCGAGGAGGGTGAAGACCCGTGCTCCCGTGCTGATCCCGAGCCGGCCGAGGACATGCGCGAAGCGGTTCGTTCCGTGCTGGAGCTCCGCGAAGGTCAGCTCCCGGACCTGGCCGTCGGTGGCGAGCCACCGGATGGCGGGGTGCTCGGCGCGCGGTCCGGTGGCGTGACGGTCGACGGCCTCGTGACCGATGTTCAGCCCGGCACCGTCAGGGAGCCCATCCAACTGGGCGCGGGCGTCCCGCCAGCAGAAGTGGGCCCGTTCCTCGTGGTAGTCGATGAGGTTCGGTGTCACCGTCAGGCTCGGCGGCTCCTTGCGGATGATCGGCCACGACATGGCAGCCTCCCGGGTCGCACCGAGCGCACCACACCACCGGTGTGGCTCTTCGATCCGCTCATGTTCCGAGTGAAGGCCACCACGGCCGGAGCGGCGAGGGTCGATGGTCACGATGTCCGCCCGCGGACGGCCCCCGCTGCGCGATCGGACGTCTCGACCGCCCAGCGCCGGCCGGGGACGTCAGGGTCCGCCCCGGTCAGCTGGCGTCGAGCAGCTCGTGGACGAACCCGCTGATGGTCCACAGGTCCCGGACCGTGACCCACCAGCCCTGGTCCTCCTCGTCGTCCAGCCCGACGTGGTCGAAGGTCACCAACGTGCGGGCGTCGAGCTGTTCGAACCCCGCCTCGAGGCGACGGAGCTCACCGAACGGGATCACGGGATCGTCCCGGGCATGCAACGCGACGACCCGAGCGTCCAGGTCCCCGCCAGCTCGCAGGGGCGAGACCGCCTCGATGCGCTCGCGCACCACCGACGGGGCGCCAACGACCAGCTCCTCGGTCCGTTCAGGGTCGTCGTGGACGGCGAGGTCGTGGACCGCGCGCAACTCGGCGGACAGCTCGGAACGGTCGCGTTCGTCCGCGAGCACCTCGGCCACCGCCGCCGCATCCTCGTCATCGAGCAGGCCGAGGAGTTGGTCGCGTACCACCTCGGCGGCCCGGGGGTCGGGCTCCCACGGGATGCGTTCGCCGTCGACCAGGCTCACGCCGGTGGTCGCCGCCTGCGCGACACCGGCCAGGTCCCCGTACGCGCCGAAGGTCGCGACCAACGCCACCTGGCCATCGAGCCGGTCGTCGGCGGACGCGACCAACGCGAGGCTGCCACCGAACGAGAAACCCGCCAGCGTCACCGTCCCGTGGCCGTCGGCCAGGGTCGAGGTGACGGCGACGAGCCGGTCGAGATCCTCGGGGACCAGATCCTCGTCGTAGACCTCGAGTTCCGGTACGACCACCGTGCGGCCCGCCGCGGCGACGGCCTCGGCGATGTCGACCACGCGGCCGTCGTCGCGTCCAGCGGGCGTCGCGCCCGGCACCAGCAGGATCGCCGGCTGATCGGTCGTCGCCTGCGGATCACCGTCCGGGGTGTAGCGGTCCACCTCGATGTCGCCGAGGTGGACCTGCTCGCGTTCGACGTCCGCAGCCATCGGCCGGGGTACGTCGAAGCCGAGGCCGTCGGCGACCACCGCGAAGCCGACGAGCCGACCGCTGAGCAGCCAGAGGGCCACGACCACCACGACCAGCGCGGTGACCACGATCGTCCGTCGCGACGGCCGCCATCGGGCGGACGACGTCGCGGTCGCCGTGGTCGGGGTCGGGTCGCCACCCACGGTCGCGGCCCACCTCCAGCATCGGCGTTGCGTCGTCTCGTCGTCGCGCCTGCCTTCCACCCCCAGCGTAGGCTGCGCCGCTGATCCCGACCCAGGAGCCCCCGTGGACGACTCCGCACCGCCGCGCTCAGCCTTCCCGGTCCTGCGTGCCGTCCCCACCCGGTGGGCCGACAACGACCACTACGGCCACGTGAACAACGTCGTGCACGACGCGATGTTCGACACCACGGTCAACGGGTACCTGATCGAGGCCGCGGGGACCGACATCCGTGAGCTCCCGGCGATCGGCCTGGTCATGGAGACCAGCTGCCGCTACCTCGCACCGGTCAGCTTCCCGGATGTCGTCCACATCGGTCTGGCCACCGAGGTGTCCCCGCGGTCGTTCTGCAGCAGCCGGGTCACCCCGGCATCGAGCTTTGCCAGCTCACGCCACCCGACCGGCCGCACCGTGGCGGTGTAGGCCTCCACGGCGTGGCAGACCGCATCGATCCCCGCGTGCGCCGTCCCCGACCGCAACCAGCAGCTGCGGTCGCTGCTGCTCGACCACCTCGGCGGCCTACGCGACGAGCTCGATCGGGACCTCAGGTCGCACGTCGGTGAACGCGACGTGGTCAACCCCTGCCGCTTCCAGATCGGCGATGAGCGGCGCGTACACGGGCTGCTGGGCGATCACCGGGTCGACGATCATCAGGGCGCGGTTCCCGAGCTGCGCAGCGATGGGGCCGACGGCGGCCCGCGCCCCATCACCCTCGATCAGCTGCCGTGGGCTGCGCCTCGTCGTGATCACCGCTCGCCTTCCCGATCCGCACCGATGCGTGACCGTCACCCGAGGGAACGGTCGTGCCCCACCTGTAGCGAGTCGAGCTCGTACGTCGGGGGTGCGCCGACCTCGCCACCGCACGCCAGCATCCGCTCGAGCGCGTCGCGTCCCCGCCGGACGGTGGCGACCAACTCGCGGCCGTCGACCAGCGCGAACCGCACCGTGAAGCGCTCCCCCGACCGGTCAGCGCCGAGGTACCGCAGCGCGTCGAGCTCGTCGAGGCCGAGCCGTTCGCGCGCGAGAAGCTCGGCCGCCTGGACCGGAAACGGCAACGCGGACCGACCCCGGCACACGCCGGGCAGAATCCGTCCCGCCTCGTGGGCCTGGACGGGCGCCGTCGCGGTCGCCGCGTCGAGGTGACCGTAGAGGATGCCGTCGGGCAGGCACACGAGGTTGCCGGCGAACCGATCGCCGCCGACGTGGGAGCACTCCCAGGCACGGTCGCCCACCAGGTCTCTGACCGCTCTGGCCGCCGGCAGTCCGAAGGTGGCGCAGCAGGCGTCGTGCTTGCCGTTGGTGCAGACGAGGTAGACGGGTTCGGTCACCGGTTCGCCGCCGACGGACCGGCCGACCGAGAGCCCGGAGAGATCGAGGTCGACCAGCTGCGACACCTCCTCGAGGTGGAAGCGCTCGAGCCATCCGCCACCGCCGGGGTGGCTCACCCCGGCGAACACCGTGCGGGAAGCTCGGGCGGCATCATCGGCGCCTCCGCCTTCGGTGCTGCTCGTGCGGCGGAGCATGAGCACGCGAGCAGGCAGGCCCCGTCGGAGGACCTCGAGGTGATCGGCGACGCGGGTGGGCAGCCCGGACTCACGGAGCGCATCGCGTCCCCAGGCGCCGGGTTGCTCCACGAGGAGCCAGCGCCGGGCCCGGGACGCGCTGCCGAGGACCGGCTCACCGTGCGCCCGTGCGAGTGCGGCGCAGCGGTCAGGCACCGTCGACATCGTCATCGCGCGCGAACGTCAACAACCCTTCACGGACCAGACGACGGCACAGCACGAGCCGGCTCGGTTCGTCCATGAGGTCGGCGAGGTCGGCCGGCCGGATCGCCGCGCTGTCGACGACGCGGTGCACCGCCTCCACGGTCGCCGCAGGTAGCCGCAGGATGCGGTCGACCAGAACGAGTTCGACGCGGCCGTCCGCAGCTCTCGCCATGCGCGCCGTCGCGCCGCTCCGCCGCCGCAGTGCCGTGTCATCGCTGAGGTCCTCGAGCTCGAGCAGGTCGCGCAGTCCCCCCGTCCGGTCGACGGGGCGAGCGGTCCAGAACGCACCGGCCTCCCGCTCCAGCGCCGTGCTCGAGCGCTGCTCGTCGCGGAGGCGGTCAGCGACGTCGTGGACGAGGTCGTCGAGCCGCTCGCGCAGCACGTCCGGCTCGTCCGCCCATCCGGCTGGTAGCGGCCGGTCGAGGTCGGCCACCTCGCCGATCACCTCACGGACGGCCCGTTCGATCAGGGTGCGCCAGGCCACCGTCCGGACCCCGATCGTCAGGTGCAGCGACGGGGTGTCGATCGTCTGGGCGGCATGTCGCGTGCCGGCCGGTAGGTACAGCACGTCCCCAGGGGTGAGCTGCAGGTCCCACCGTTCGGCCTCCCCAGGTGGGTGGACCACCCACCGTTTCGCACCATCGGTCTGCACGGCGAACACGTCGTGCGGATCCTCGTGCAGGTCGAGCCCCTGCGCCACCGGTGGTGTGAGGTAGGCGTTGGCCTGCACCGGGTGGGTCAAGGTCAGCTCGAGGTCACGGCAGACCCTGGCGACCCGCGCGAACGAGCGGTGCAGGCCCTGCAGGACCAACGTGGCGCCGTCGGCCACGGCGGCCTGCACCGCGGCCACGTCGGCCAGGTCGTCGACCGGTCTCGACCCGATCTGGACGCGACGGGTCACCGCCGCCTGGGGCAAGGCGCGACCCTGCTTGACGAGACGGAACGACGGTGCGCGCAGGCCGCTGGTCGCGACGATGTCATCGACGTCGTCCAACGTCAGCAACGTGACCAGGTCCGAACGGTCCGGGCTGGCGGGAACGTGCACGGGGGCACGACCCCACGAGGTCGCGAGGAAGTCCGCGACCTCGCCGACGAGCCGCTGGAGCGCCGGTGCGTCGACCACCGGTCAGCGGTCGTGGCTGTCGGTGGCGTCGCCGTCCGCGCCATCCGCGTCCGCACCATCGGCGTCCGCACCATCCGCGTCCGCACCATCGGCGTCGCCCGCATCACCGTCCTGGCTGTCGGTGGCGTCGCCGTCCGCACCATCCGCGTCCGCACCATCGGCGTCGCCCGCATCACCGTCCTGGCTGTCGGTGGCGTCGCCGTCCCCACCATCCGCATCCGCACCATCGGCATCCGCCGCGTCGCTGGCCCCTGACGCACCAGGGGTACCGACGGTCTCGATGTCGTCGTCGCTGAGTCCCTCGACGGCCATGCTGGTCCTCTCGTCCGCTGGTGGAGGTCACGCTCACGGGTGGAGCGTGCGCTGCCCAGCAGCGTACGCACCCGGACCGGCCGCGCGACCACCCCGCCGTTCGGCTGAGCCGACGACCCGGCGCGCTGGACGAGCCGTCGACTCAACGGTCGTGTCGATGTGGCCGTTCCCGCGAGTGCGGCCGGTGCCCGCTCGGTTGGCTGCTCGAGTCCGGCGGACGACGATGGGGACCGCGCCGCACCTCGGAGCCCTCATAAGCGCGCTACGCATCCGGCCGCAACGGCAGCGGATCCACCGGCTCGATGGTCTCGGTCCGTGCCCCGTCGACCCGTGCGCGGCGTCACGTCCCGTTCGCTCCGCTGTCGCGGTGACGGTCCTCGCGGCAGCGGCGGTGGCGCTCGCGTTCGGAGGCGGCCCGGTGGATGCGCGGGAGCGCCCCGCACCGTGCCCAACCGATGCGACGGCACCCTTCGACGACGTCGCCGACGACGCCACCCACGCGCCCGCCATCGCCTGCCTCTACGCCCTCGAGATCACCCGTGGCGTGAGCGAGCACGCCTACGGCTACGACCGATCACTCGCGCACGGGCAGCTCGCCACCTTCCTCGACCGGGTCTTGGCCACCTCCGACCAGGCGCTCCCGGTGGCGTCGCGACCCTTCACGGATGACGACGGGCCGCACGCCCCGGCGATCCACTCGTTGTTCGAGGTCGGCATCCTCACCGACGTCGACGACTACGACCCGTCCGCGTCGGTCGACCGAGCGGAGATGGCACAGGTGGTCGCCGACGGGCTCGCCTGGACCGGCGTGCTCGACGAGGAGGCGGACGAGGAGGTCTTCGACGACGTCGACGACGTCGAGCAGGCCGACGCGATCCATCGCCTCGGTGCCGCCGGGATCGTCCGAGGGGACGGTGAGGGCAGCTTCTCCCCGGAACGGGACGTCTTCCGCGGTCAGATGGCGACGTTCCTCGCCAACAGCCTGACCTACATCGACAACGATGGCGAGCCCCTGCCGTCCCCCGAGCCGGCGCCCCCCGAGCCGCGGACCGCCCCCGAAGGTTGGCTGATCGCCGGCGGGGACGGCGAGGTCATCGGCGACGCCGGCCCGCTCGAACGCTACACCGTGGAGATCGCCAGCGGCCTCGAGGACCAGCAACCCCTGGACGACTTCGCCGAGCGGGTCGAGACCACGCTGTCCGACCCCGACCAGGGCTGGACCTCGCGGGGTGACCGGCGGCTCCAGCGGGTCGACGACCCCGGCCAGGCGGACATCCGCGTGGTGCTCGGCTCCCCCGACCAGGTCGACCGGCTGTGCGCCCGCGCCGGGCTGAACACCGGCGGCATCTACTCGTGTTGGAACGGCGAGTTCGCCGCGCTCAACGGGGACCGCTGGTTCCACGGCGTCGCGCACATCGACGACCTGGAGCTCTACCGCGACTACCTCGTCAACCACGAGGTCGGGCACGGGTTCGGGTTCGGCCACGTCGGCTGCCCCGCCCCGGGTGAGCCGGCACCGGTGATGATGCAGCAGTCGATCCGGTTGGACGGTTGCGAGCCGAACGGGGTGCCGTTCCCGTAGTCGGCCGTCACCTCGGCGTACGCTGCCGGACGTGAGCATCCGGGTTCGTGCCGAGGCGGACCTCGCCGGCCTGTTGGGCGCCGACGAGGTCGAGGTCGAGCCGACCGGCCGACGGTCGGTCAAGGACCTCGTCGAAGCGGTCGGGATCCCGCACCCGGAGGTCGGCCTGCTGGTCGTCGACGGCACACCGGTCGGGTTCGACCACCAGATCAACGACGGCGAGCACGTCCAGGTCTACCCCCCGCACCACGACCGGGTGGACGGCTCGTCGGCCAGCGTGTGGCAGGAGCCGCCTGAGCCCCGCCGGTTCGTGCTGGACGTCCATCTGGGCACCTTGGCGCGCCGGCTTCGGCTGCTCGGGTTCGACAGCTGGTACCGGACCGACACCGACGATGCGACCCTGGCCACGATCGCCGTCGACGACCAGCGGATCCTGCTCACCCGTGACCGCAAGCTGCTGATGCGGCGCGAGATCGTCCACGGCTACGCCCCGCGCTCCGATGACCCCGACACCCAGGCCGTCGAGGTGGTGGCCCGCTACCGCCTGGCCGAGCGCCGCGCCCCGTTGACGCGTTGCGCCCGCTGCAACGGCGAGTTGGCGCCGGCGAGCAAAGCCGAGGTCGTCGACCAGCTCCCGCCGAGGACCCGTCGCGAGTTCGACACGTTCGCGCGCTGCCGGCGCTGCGGGCAGGTCTACTGGCCCGGCTCTCACCTCGACGCGATCGACCGTTTCCTCGACCGGGTCGCCGCACCGGACGCCGGCTGACCGACGTCCGGGACGTGTGGAACGTCGCGGCGCTCAGGCCCGCCACCCGAAGCGTGTGCACCCGCGATCACATCTGCACCGGCATGCACACACATCCGACGGCAACCACCCCGCCACCCGAAGCGTGTGCACCCGCGATCACATCTGCACCGGCATGCACACACATCCGACGGCAAGGTCGTGGCCAGCCCGGTATCCGGTGCCTCCCAGCGTTCCCCGCGGCATCGGCGCGCGGTACCGTCGTGGCCGTTGACGCCGAGGGAGCCCCGCGACCGGGGGCTGAGAACGCGCAGGGACCTAGCGGTGCGCGGACCTTGGAACCTGATCCGGTCCGTACCGGCGGAGGGAGCGCGTCGTGCCCCAGCCCGATCGCCCGGTGCCACGGCTGCACGTGCTCACCGACCCGGCGGCCGACGACCGGGCGCTGCGAACGGTCGAGGCCGCGCTGGCCGGCGGCGCCCCCGGCATCCAGGTCCGCGCCAAGGGGCTGACCGACCGCGGCCACCTCGCCTTCGCCTCGGCGGTGGTGGCCCGCTGCCGCGACGCCGGCGCCAGCTGCATCGTCAACGACCGCATCGACATCGCCCTGGCCAGCGGCGCCGACGGTGTCCACCTCGGCGCCGACGACCTGCCGATCCGCGTCGCGCGGGAACTGGCCGGTGACCGGCTGCTGATCGGCGGGACCGCCCGCGCGCCGGACACCGCCCAGCAGGCCGTCTCCGCGGGCGCGGACTACCTCGGCTGCGGTCCGCTGTATCCCACCTCGACCAAGGACGGGCTACCGGACCCGATCGGACTGGACACGCTCGCCGCGATCGTGCGGGCCGTGGACGTCCCGGTCATCGGGATCTCCGGTGTGACCGCCGACCGGGTCGTCGAGGTGGTGGCCACCGGCGCCCACGGCGTGGCCGTCACCGCCGCGGTCAACGCGGCGGCCGATCCTGTCGGGGCGACCCGGACGTTGCTCGCGCAGCTGGCCGCGGACGCGCTCACGGTGAGCACCGGCGATCGGGACCTCACGACCGACGACGGCTCGTGACCGACGAACGAAGGCAGCGACGATGACCCCACCGGTCGCGATGACGATCGCCGGCTCCGATTCCGGCGGCGGCGCCGGCATCCAGGCGGACCTGCGCGCGTTCGGTCAGATGGGCACGTTCGGGACCAGCGTGATCACGGCGGTGACCGCACAGAACACGCTCGGCGTGACCGACGTGCACGTGCTGCCGACCGCGACCGTCGACGCGCAGCTGACCGCCGTGCTCGACGACCTGCCGGTCGCCGCGGTCAAGACCGGGATGCTCGCGACCGCCGAGCTGGTCGATCTCGTCGCCTCCCACGCCCAGGCTGGCCGCCTACCCGCGCTGGTGGTCGACCCGGTGCTGGTGTCCGCGACCGGCCATCGCCTGCTCGAGGACGCCGCGGTCGAGCGCTACCGCGACCAGCTCCTGCCGCACGCCCTGGTCGCGACCCCCAACCTCGATGAAGCGGCAGCGCTGCTCGGACGCGAGCTCCACGACCTGGACGACGCCACAGCTGCGGCACGGCAACTGGCCGACGCCGGCACGCGGGTCGTGGTCGTCAAGGGCGGCCACCTCTCCGGGCCGCGCTCGGTCGACGTGGTCGTGGCCGACGGCGAGGTGCACCACCTCGATGCTGAACGGGTGACGACGACCAACACCCACGGCACGGGGTGCACGTTCGCGGCCGCATGCGCGGCAGGGCTCGCCACCGGGCTCGAACCGATCGCCGCGCTCGAGCAGGCCAAGCGCTACGTCACCGGCTGCATCGCCGGTGCTGTTGACTGGTCGCTCGGCGGTGGGTGCGGTCCGGTGGACCACCTCGGCTTCACCGCGGGCTGACAGACGCACGGCCAGGTGCGCGAGGCCACGACGAGCGTCGATCGTGCCGTGACCGACCATCGTCCGGAGCTGGCATGCGTGGCTTCATCACCGACCCGACCGCGCCGAACGGGCTCCGCGTAGCCGACGGCGGCAGCGGTCCGGCGGCGGGCACCCGGGTGGTGGCCATCGCCACGGACGGACACGGCACACGCTCCGCACGGACCGGCAGGTGGGGGCTTCGCCACCCACGCGAATTGCCACAACGGCTCCGGAGACGATTAGTCTGCGGGGGAGCTTACGGATCGCCGGTTCGGCGACCCGTCGGCCATGACCGAGGTCGGAGTCAGCATGGACGACACGTCCACGACCACGCTGCTGGTGCGGCGTGAGACGCGGGACGGCGAACGGCGCGTCGCGGCGACCCCTGACTCGGTCCGGCGGCTGGCCAAGCGCAACGTCGAGGTACTCGTCGAGCGCGGCGCGGGTCAGGGGGCCCGGTTCCCGGACGCGACCTACGAGGACGCCGGCGCCACGCTCGTCGACGACGACCGCGCCGCTGATGCGGACCTGGTCGCACAGGTGGCGCCGCCGACCCTCGCGCAGGTGGACGCACTGTCGGCCGGCACGGTCCTGCTGTCGCTGTTGGCTCCGCATCGCCACCTCGACGTCGTCAAGGCACTGGCCGACAAGGGCGTCAGCACCCTGGCGATGGATCTGGTGCCGCGGATCACCCGTGCGCAGGCGATCGATGCGCTCTCCAGCCAGGCGAACGTGTCCGGCTACCGGGCGGTGATCGAGGCCGCGTACGCCCTCGACAAGTACTTCCCGTTGTTCATGACCGCGGCCGGCACGATCCGGCCCGCGCGCGTGGTCGTGCTCGGTGCGGGGGTCGCGGGGCTCCAGGCCGTCGCGACGGCCAAGCGTCTCGGGGCGATCGTGCACGTGTCCGATATCCGCGAAGCGGCCCGTGACGAGGTGGCCTCGCTCGGGGCGACGTTCATCGAGGTCCCCGACGCGGAGGACGCGACCGGTGAGGGCGGCTACGCCAAGGAGGTCGGCGAGAGCTTCCTCGAGCGGCAGCGCGCCGTACTGACCGAGCACCTCAGCCAGGCCAACGCGGTCATCTGCACGGCCCAGATCCCCGGTCGGCCGGCCCCGCAACTGGTCACGCAGGAAATGGTGGAAGCCATGCAGCCGGGAGCGGTCGTGATCGACATCGCCGCAGCGGACGGTGGCAACTGTGCCCTGACCGACGTCACCGGCACCGTTGACCACCAGGGGGTGCGCATCATCCCCGGGCACGACTTCCCGTCGGCCATGGCCAACGAGGCCAGCGCCCTCTACGCGCTCAACATCGCCACGTTCTGCGAACTGCTCGTCGACGAGGAGGAGGGGCTCCACCTCGACGTCGATGACGACGTGGTGGCCGGCGCCCTGCTGACCCACGACGGCGCCGTGACCGCACCGCGCATCGCGGAGATGCTCGAGGAGGACGCATGATGGGTCCGTTGCTCGTGAGCGTGTACGTGTTCGTGTTGGCGGCGTTCCTCGGCTTCGAGCTGATCAACAAGGTGCCGCCGACGTTGCACACGCCCCTGATGTCCGGCGCGAACGCGATGTCGGGCATCACCGTCATCGGGGCGCTGACCCTGGTGACCGTGGCCGACCCGTCGACCGGGGTGATCCTGGGGGTGCTCGCGCTGGTGCTGGCCACGATCAACGTCGTCGGCGGGTTCCTCGTCACCGACCGGATGCTGTCGACGTTCGGTGGCCGCAAGTGACCCCCGAGGAGATCACCCCGCTGCTGGCACTGGGCTCGATCGCGCTGTTCGTGATCGGCCTCAAACGCCTGTCGAAGGTGCGCACCGCCCGCAGCGGCAACGCCCTGATGGCGTCCGGCATGCTGCTGGCGATCGTGATCACCCTGATCGAGATCGGGCTGGTCGACTACCGCTGGATCGCCGGGGGCCTGCTGGTCGGTGGGGCGATCGGCTACGCCATCGTGGCCCGCGCCCAGGCGACCCAGATGCCGGAGATCGTCGCCCGGTTCAACGGGTTCGGGGGAGCCGCGTCCGCGCTGGTCGCGCTGTCGCTGTTCTGGTCGGAGGTGGTCGAACCTGCGGGTGACGGCACGGCCTCCGCGGTCCTGGGCGGTGCGTCGGCCACGACGCTGGTGCTGTCGGTGCTGATCGGCTCGGTCACGCTCTCCGGCAGCCTGATCGCCGAGCTCAAGCTCCGCGGGACGATCTCGCGTGATCCTCGGATCCCGGTCCGTGGCGTCCTGATGGGGCTGTTCGCGATCGGAGGACTGGCCCTCGGTGGGGTCGCCGTGTTCGCCATCGACGATCCACTCGTCGCGGCGGCGTTGGTGGTCGGTCTGGTCATCGCCGCCGTCGTCACCGGGCTGATGCTGGTGCTGCCGATCGGTGGCGCCGACATGCCGGTGGTCATCAGCCTGCTCAACTCCCTGTCCGGCCTCGCGGCCGCGGCCACCGGGTTCGCGCTGAACAACCAACTCCTGATCATCGCCGGGACGATCGTCGGCGCCGCCGGGTTGATCCTCACCCAGATCATGTGCGTGGCCATGAACCGGTCACTGGTCAACGTGCTGATCGGTGGCTACGGCGGCGTCGCCGCCGAACACGGCGAGTACGAGGGCGTGGTCTCCGCCGACGCCGAGTCGGCGGCGATGGTGCTCGAAGCGGCCCAGTCGGTGATCATCGTTCCCGGCTACGGCTTGGCGGCAGCACGAGCCCAGAACGCCGTCCACGACGTCGCGAAGGCGCTGCAAGCCCGAGGCTGCAACGTGCGGTTCGGCATCCACCCGGTCGCTGGACGGATGCCCGGCCACATGAACGTCGTGCTCTCGGAAGCCGAGGTGCCCTACGAGATGCTGTTCGAGATGAGCGAGATCAACCAGGACTTCTCCCAGACCGACGCGGTGATCGTCGTCGGCGCCAACGACGTCGTGAACCCGGCCGCGAACACCGACCCGAACAGCCCGATCGCCGGGATGCCGATCCTGGACGCCGCGATCGCCCGCCGGGTGTTCGTGATCAAGCGCAGCCTCTCCCCTGGCTACGCCGGCATCAAGAACGCGCTGTTCGAGCAGGACAACACCGTGATGCTGTACGGGGACGCCAAGGAGGTCCTCGACCAGCTCGCGACGGAGCTCGCCGCTGGCACCTCGTAGACGCCTGCGGACCACGCGGTGTGACATCGACCCGGTGCCGCGACAGACGCGAGCTCCGGTCGTTCCTACACTCCCCGTCGACGCTTCGAACGCGGACGACCGTGGGGCGATGGGGACGTGACGGACGAGCGCGATCAACTCAGCGAGGTACTCCCGGGCTACGAGCTCGCGGAGGAGATCGGTCGCGGGGGCTGGGGGGTCGTCTTCAAAGCGACCCACCGCACGCTCGGGCGCAAGGTCGCGATCAAGTACCTGCCGGCCGCGTTCCTCAGCGACCCGACCGCGCGGGACCGCTTCCGCTCCGAAGCCCAGGTGGTCGCTTCCCTCGACCATCCGCACATCGTGCCGCTCTACGACTTCGTCGAGCAGGACGACACCTGCGTGTTCGTGATGGAGCTGATGCCTGGCGGCACGCTGTGGGACCGGTTCACCGCCGGCGAGGTGACCCATGAAGCCGCCTGCAACATCGCACTGGCGATGCTGGGGGCGTTGCACCACGCCCACGACCGCGACGTGCTGCACCGTGACGTCAAGCCGGAGAACGTGCTCTTCAACGCCGAAGGGCTGCCCAAGCTCGCGGACTTCGGGATCGCCAAGGTCCTCGGCGAGGGGGCCGGCAACCGGACGGCCACGGGCACGATCATGGGGACCCCGGCCTACATGGCGCCGGAGCAGGGCTCCGGCGACCCCGTCGGACGGGCGACCGACGTGTACGCCATCGGAGCGATGCTCTACGAGCTGCTGTCGGGGCAGTTGCCGTTCGAGTCCACCGGCAACCCCTTGGCGCAGCTGTACCGGCACATCCACGAGGCACCGACCGATCTCCGGGCGGTCGCACCGACCGTCCCGCCCGAGATCGCGACCGTGGTCATGCGCGCCCTGGAGAAGGCTCCGGCCGACCGCTACGAGGACGCGGCCGCCTTCGCCGCCGCTCTGAACACCGCGGCGACCGACAGCCTCGGCGGGGACTGGCCCTCCCGGTCGGCCATCCCGGTGCTCGCGTCCCGCGCGCTGCTGGGGCGTACCGCCGGCGCCCCGAACCCGACGACCTCGGGGTCCGACGCGGCGGTTGCCGGGGCCAGCACCCCGGGTGCACCGGCCGCGAGCGGCGGTGCCGCCCTCGCACCTCCGTCACCACCGACGGCGTCCGGCTCCAGCACACCGGCTCCCCCGGCGACGGGTGGAACCGGCACCGCGGGTGGGGCCGCGCAACCGGCAGCAGCTCGCGCCGCCCAACACCCGTCACCCGCCCCGGCCGCCCAGCAGCCGTCACCATCGCCGGCCGCGTCACCGCCGATCTCCCGACCGCACCAGGCACCGGGGCCACCGGCCTCGACCCCACCCCCCACGTCCGGCCGCTCCAAGCGCCCGGTGGTGCTGGGCAGCCTCGCGGCCGTGCTCGTCGCCGGGGTCGCCGCCACCGCGGTGCTGCTCACCGGGAGCGGTGATCCGGGCGAGGAGGCGGATACCGAGCCGCCCGAGGCCGAGATGGACGGCACGACGATCCCGGCCGCCGCGATCGACCGGTTCGAGAACGCCTGCGAGATCAACGGTGTCGAGGACGAACTGTGCAGCTGCGCGCTCGAGCGCTCGCTGGACGAGCTCACCGCCGAGCAGTTCCTGGCCAACGACGAACTCCTGACCGAGACCGGCGATGGGCTGACCGAGGAGGTCCTCGCCCGGTTCTCCGCGTGCCAGGAGGAACTGAGCTGACACGCCCCCTCGGCGGCGCGTGCCACTCGACCCGACCCACGTCCTCGAACACCGCCGTGAGGGAGCTGTCGTGACGGGCGAAGGGGACCGCCAGCACGGTCGAGCAATGGTCGGGGCGGTTCACCCCGGACATGTCCGCGGTGAGTTCGCAGGCAGCGATGTCGAAGTCGATGTGGCGCCAGCGGCGCTTGCCGTCCACCCGGTCGAACTGCAGGCTGGGCCTACTACAGCGGCCACAGGGGGCCGGTCGGTGCGTGGTCGCACCTGACCGCCCCGTGAGGTCGCGCCTGGCCCCCTCGACGTCGCCCTCGGTCCGCTCTGACCCCGTGATGACCACCAGCCGGTTCGAACCGAGCACGCTCTCGAGCATCTTGCGCGTGCGCACCCCTCCTGTAGCCCCGACCGTTCAACAGCAAGGGCCGTAGGGACCGGGCGGCGTTCGCCCTTGCAGCGCCTGCACCCCAAGCGCTGCAGCGACGGGAGGGCCGTTCTTCGGCCGGGCGCCGATGAGGATCCCCTCCAGAGAGCCGCATCGTTGAGGGCCTGATCAGTCCAGCATCACCGACGGCAGCCACGTCACTAGCCACGGCATCGCGAACAACGCAGCGACGGTCACCACGTCACCGAGGTAGTAGGGAAGCACTCCGCGGAAGACGACGTCAGCCCGCAGGCCCGGCATGGAGCCAGCCACGACGTACGCGTTGATGCCGACCGGTGGAGTAATCAGCCCCAACTCGATCACCTTCACGACCAGCACCGCGAACCACAGGCCCTCGAAGCCCAGCTCCGTGACCACCAAGGGGTGCAACAGAGGCACCATGATCAGCAGGATCGAGAACCCGTCGAGGAACATGCCGAGCGGAATCAAGATGAGCAGCACGAGAGCGACCAGCAGCAGGGGCGGGACATCGAAGCCTGCCGCGAACTCTCCGAACTGCTGCGGCACACCAGCGATGACCAGGAAGCTGGTGAAGATCGCCGCACCGACGAGCAACGCGAAGATCATCCCAGAGACCGACACAGTCTCGCGGAACGAGTCCCGGACGCCCTGGAGGAGGAGCTGCCTGCGCGCACCGAGCCGGA
This sequence comes from Nitriliruptoraceae bacterium, assembly GCA_007121785.1. Taxonomy (GTDB): domain Bacteria; phylum Actinomycetota; class Nitriliruptoria; order Nitriliruptorales; family Nitriliruptoraceae; genus SKTG01. The sequence continues at coordinate 5,429 of SKJX01000068.1, read as the reverse complement.
GGGCGAGGATGACGAAGGCGACGATCGCGCCGGCAGCGGCCGCCTCGGTGGCCGTGAGCCATCCAAGGTAGATGCCAACGACCACCGCACCGAACAGGGCGCCCAGCTCGATCCAGGGTCGCCAGGGGGCAGTGGCGGCCTCGTCGGGGTCAGCGATGGAGGTGGCCGTGAGCTCGGCCTCCGACGCACGGGCGGGCATGCCCGCTCTCACATCGTCCGCGCGCGACGCAACCGCGTGACCTGCGCGGTCGGTGCTGTGCTCGTCACGCGTCCGGAGGTCGCGGCGCGCGACGTACGCCGAGATACCCGCGTAGACGGCCGCCGAGACGATGCCGGGAATGATGCCGGCAATCAGCAACCGCTCGATCGACAGGCCTGACAGCACCCCGTAGAGCACCAGCACGATGCTGGGGGGGATCAAGATGCCGAGGGTGCCCGCAGCCGCGACCACACCGGTCGAGACACGGTCGGAGTAGCCGTACTTGCGCATCTCGGCGATGGACACCGGCCCCAACGTCGCCACCGCTGCGACGCTCGAGCCACTGACGGCGCCGAAGCCCGCACACGCCATGATGGTCGCTAGTGGCAGGCCACCGGGGACGTGGCGCAACCAATGCGCGAGAATCCGGAAGATGTCTGCACCGAGCCCCGCATTCTTGGCGAACGTACCCATCAACACGAACAGTGGGATGATCACCAGGCTGAATCGCGCCACCGCACTGAACGGGTCGCGACCGAGCACGGTGAAGGCAAAGGACCACCCCTCGAGCAAGGTGAGGCCCAGCGCTCCAGCAACGATCAAAGCAAAGGCCACGGGCACGCGAGCCGCCAGCAGCGCCAACAACACGACGACCGCGAGCCCGACGACCACCGACGTCGTCATGAGGCCTCCCTCCCCGTGGCGTGCTGCATCGCTCGCTCGGCCGCGGCGAGGACCACGCCGACGACCGCGACCGCGATGGTGACCCGAGCGGGCCACAGAGGAAGATCGACGAGCCCGGCGAACCGCTCGCGACGATGGAAGGAGGCCAGGGCGGCCTGCGCTGTCGCCCACGCCATCACGCCCATCGTGGCAACGACGATGAGGTGGGACACCAGCTCTACGTACCACCGCATCGTACGCCCCAGGCGTGCAACGATGAGATCGACGGCGATGTGTCCGCCCTGCGACAGAACCCACGGGAACGCGAGGAAGCTGGCACAGACGAGACCGAACTCCACGTAGGTGACCGTGCCGCGCAGCGGACTGTCGAGGAAGTTGCGCATGACCACATCCGCGGAGACGACCACGGTGATCACCAGGAGCGTGAGCGCGCTCAGGAGGGCGAGCAGCTGCACCAGCCTCCTGACGAGGAGGGACAGCCGTGGCACCCACCAGCTCGGCTGCGGATCAACCATGTGCGTTCACCAGGCTCGGGACCATCTCCGGAACTGAGCCGCGCCCGTGGTGGTCGACCCGAACAGCGGTCGAACCACCACCATCGGCGCGCCCGTGCCCGACATGCGGGCATGCTCCACACGGAGCCGTCAGCGCTCGGCGCACAGTCGGGCGCCGTCGCTGTAGGACCCCGTGCCTTCGCGCGACTCGACGCCGGCTAGGAACTCGTCCAGGAACTGGGCTGCGTCATCTTCCGCGACACCGCGCTCCGTGACCTGCTGCAGCCAGCGATCATGGACGCGCTCGGACGTCACCGTCTCCAACCACTCGTCGGTCGCGGCCTCGTCCCACACGCTGACGCTTCCCCCTTCCTCGAGGAGCCGATCGCATGCACGCTCATTCGCTTCATTGAGGTAGTCGATGGCGATCTCGTCCATGTACTCCTCGGAGGCCTGGTCGAGAGCATCTTGGATGTCGCTAGGGAGCGAATCCCAGAGGTCACGGTTGATGGCCACCGCGACCGAGGCGTACTGGCCGAGGCCCGGCTGCACGAATTGCTCGGCCGCCTCGTGATATCCGAACGCCACGGTCAAGTCGAAATCGAGCCCGACGATCCCGTCGATGATCCCCCGCTGAACTGCCTCGAAGATCTCTGTCGGCGGCAGGAACACGGGGTCTGCGCCGACCTCCTCGGAGACGAAGGCGGTCAGGCCCGATGAGCGCACGCGCTTGCCTGCCAGGTCATCGATGTCCTCGACCGGTTCGGTGAACGCCATGATGCCCGACCCGACCGGCATGAAGAACAGAACGTGCAGGTCCTGATCGGCGAACTCCTCCTCGAAGGCCTGGTTGGTGTCGTACAGGTCATCCAACGTGTGCAGGATCGCCTCAGCGTCCTCCGAGACGAACGGCATGCCAGCGACGTCGAAGAGGGGCAGATCGTCCGAGAGGAAGAAATTGACGAGATAGCCGATGTCTGTCCGTCCGTCTTGCACCCCCGGAAGGGTCTCGGTGGCATCCAGCAGCGACGAATCGTGGAAGGTCTCGATCGACATCTGCCCGTCGGTCAACTCGTTGACCCGATCAGCCCACCAGTCCGCACCGGTGCCCAGCACGCTGATACCTGCCGCAGGACTGGAGTAGCGGAGCTCGTACGTCTCGCCAGTTTCGTCCCCATCCGCATCGGTCTCGTCAGCGGGCTCCTCAGCACCAGGATCGTCGTCGGCCGGCTCGTCAACACCACCCTCGTCGTCGGGCTCCTCGGCGGCGACGTCGGGATCTGCGTCCTGACAGGCGACGAGCAGCAGTGCTACGACGAGCATCAAGCTCACGATCCCGGTCCAGCCGCGGGAGGCCGGAGCCCGCCACCGACCGGCCACTGCGTTCCTCTGCGCTTCCATCGTTCCGTCCTCCTGATCGTTGGGTGGCTTCCGCAGCACGTCCCTCGCTGGAGCCCACCTTTCACATAGCGGTGATGGCCGCTAGGTCTCCCCTGGTTCGTTCGAGCGCTCTCGGAGCAGTTCTGCGATCCGCCCCGGTAGCAGCGGCGTCTCGGTCACATCGATGTCGAACGGGGCGAGCGCATCGCTGACGGCAGCGGCTATCGCGGCGGGCATACCCAGGATCCCCGACTCGCCGATCCCCTTGATCCCGCCGACGGTCATCGGGGACGGCGACTGGAAGCTGGTCAACGAGATCTGCGGCGCGCTCGTCGTCGTCGGCAGCAGGTAGTCCATCAGCGTCGCCGTCTTGATCTGCCCGTCAGGGTCGTACACGATCTGTTCGAGCAGCGCGGCCCCGACACCCTGGACGATGCCGCCTCGCGCCTGGCCCGCGACCACCATGGGATTGATGACCGTGCCACAGTCCTCGGACGCGGCCAGTTGCATGAGCTCCACCTGGCCCGTCAGGACATCCACCTCGACGACGGCACCGAAGCAACCGTTGGTGTAGGTCGCCCGGGGGTCGTAGAAGCGCGTCGCCGACAGTGTCGGCTCCGGCACCTTGCGTCGGACATCCAGGTCCCGATGCGCCGCCACCGCCACATCCCGGATCGAGACCGTGTGACTGTCCGCACCGACGACGTGCACGTGGCCATCGGCGATGGTGAGATCCTCCTCGTCCGCCTCCAGCAGCACGCTCGCGACGGTCAGCAGCTTGTCCCGCAGCTCCTGGGCAGCGAGCCACACGGCGCCCCCCGCGACCACCGCAGCACGGCTCGCACGCGTTCCCGGCGTGCTGATCGGCATCACGGCCGTGTCGTTCGCAATCAGTCGAACGGACTCCAAAGGGACGCCGAGCTGGTCGGCGGCAATCTGCGCGAATGTCGTCTCGTGGGCCTGGCCCTGGGAGGTGACACCGACCGAGATCGTGACATTGCCGTCAGTGTCCATCGTTGCCGATGCCGAGTCGTGCGACACGAACGACGACCACGAACCGGTCTGGCTGGCCCCTTCGCTCCCCCAACCGGTGGGCTCAACGAAGGGGCTGATACCGATGCCGAGGTATCGGCCTTGCCCCTGCGCGCGCGACTGACGCTCACGGAAACCGGGGTAGTCCAGCTCGTCGACGACCGCATCGACGGCTTCGTCGTAGGCACCACTGTCGAACACCATGCCGACACAGGACGTGTAAGGGAGCTCGGATGTCTTGACGAGGTTCTGGCGCCGCAGGTCCACCGGGTCACGCCCGAGCATCCGGGCCGCCTTGTCGATCAGCAGCTCGCGCGCCGTCTGGGCGGCGGTGAAGCCGACCCCCCGGTAGGGAGCGACTGGGGACTTGTTGGTCAGCACGGCCCGGGCACGGAACCCGTAGCTTGCGATCTTGTAAGCGCCAGTCATCACCGATGATGCGTGGTAGGGCTCGATGAGAGCGCTGGCGCTGTTATGCGAGTAGCCACCACCATCGCCGACGATGTCGGCGCGCAGCCCGAGGAACCTCCCCTCCCCGTCGAGAGCCAGTTCCGCCTCGATGATCTGGTCCTTGGCATGCGGACCCGCGACTAGGTTTTCGTAGCGGTCCTCGACCCACTTGGCCGGCCGGTCGACACGCATCGCAGCCATGGCGACGGCGGCTTCCTCGCACCTGATGGGGATCTTCTGGCCGAACCCCCCACCGGTATCGGGGATTCGGATACGGATCTGGTGCTGGGGCACCCCGGTCGCTGCCGCGAGCCTGGAACGGAGCAGATGGGCCGACTGGGTCGAGGCCCACACCGCCAGTTCCCGCGACGCTGGATCGAAATCGGCGATCAGGCCCGCGCACTCCATCGGCGCCGCGACGTACCGGTTGCTCCTATACCGGATGCGCGCGACGTGGGCCGCGTCGCGGAACGCGCCTTCGGGGTCACCGAACTCGCGACTGTGGTCGAAGACCACGTTCGACCCGAGCTCGGGGAACAACAGATCGTCCTCAGCCCCCGCGGAGGCCTCAACATCGATATGGGGCGTCATTGGCTCATAGCGCACCCCGACGAGCTCTGCCGCGTCCTCCGCCAGTGCGCGGCTGTCCGCGAGGACCATCGCCACCGGCTCGCCGACGTACCGGACGTGATCGACAGCGAGGGGCGGCTGAGGAGTCTTGCGCAGGCCTTCGATGACGAAGATGTCCTCGAAGGTGACGGGCGCGAAGTCACTGCCGATGAAGACGCCCACCACGCCCGGTTCGCGCTGGGCCGCGCCGATATCGACGTCGGTGATACGCGCGTGCGCATGCATTGACCGAACGAACGCGACGTGGCACATGCGGGGCAGGCTCACGTCGGCGATGAAGGTGCCCCGTCCGGTCAGCAGACGCGGGTCCTCCTGGCGCGGCACACTCCTGCCCACCAACCGGTTTGGGTAGTCCGCAGCACGGCTCGGCGTGTCGCTCATGAGCCGCCCTCAGTCGGCGTTGCACGCTGCCAGTCCTCGTCCGCCTGCAGAACGGCTTCGACGATGCCGTCGTAGCCGGTACAGCGGCAGATGTTGCCCGAAAGGGCCTCGCGCGCCTCACCCTCGTCGATCCCCGTTCGGGCCTGCAGCAGTTCCAAAGCCGAGAGCAGGAAGCCCGG
>SKJX01000083.1 GCA_007121785.1 Nitriliruptoraceae bacterium | reverse complement strand
TGTACTGGGGCTCGACGATGCTGCTCAACACCCGCATGCGGGTGCCGAAGCTGGCCTGGGCCAACTTCGTGATGATGATCGTCGGGATCGCCCTGGCGCAGTGGATGATGCTCGCCGGCGAGGCGACGGTGATGTTCACCGCGTACCCGCCGTTGACGGCGCACCCGCTGTACTACGCCGGGGTGCTGCTGTTCGCGGTCGGGATGCTGCTGGCCTGCGGGATCTTCGTCGCCAACGTCATCGGCGCGAAGCGCGAAGGCAGCTACGAAGGGTCGCTCCCGCTGGTCGTCTACGGGCTGATGGCCGGCGCGGTCATCGCCGTCTACGCGTTGGGGACCGGCGCGGTGGCCTACGGGATGCTGTTCCTGCAGTCGATCGGCCTGATGGAACTGGTCGACCCGGCGACCTACCGCCTGTTCTTCTGGGGCATCGGCCACGGTGCGCAGCAGGTCAACCTGGCCATCATGGTGGCGGTCTGGTACGCGCTGATCGGCTTCACGCTCGGCGGCCGTCCGGTCAACGAGGGGCTCAGCCGCGTCGCGTTCCTGCTCTACATCGCCTTCATCCACCTGGGTGCGGTCCACCACCTGCTGGTCGACCCGGGGCTGGGGACCAGCCACCGGATCATGAACACCAGCTACATGCTCTACCTCGCCGTCCTGGCGAGCCTGATCCACGCGTTCTCGATCCCGGCGTCGATGGAGATCTCCCAGCGCGAAGCCGGGCACCGCAGGGGGCTGCTGACGTGGCTGAGGAAGCTGCCCTGGCGTGAACCGGGGGTGTCCTCGCTGGTGCTTTCGGTGGTGTACTTCGGCTTCATCGCCGGGACCAGCGGTGTGCTCATGGGGACCATGCAGCTCAACATGGTGATCCACAACACGCTCTTCACGGTCGGCCACTTCCACGCCACGGTCGTCTCGGGCACGACCCTGGCGTTCATGGGCATCTCCTACTACCTGATCCCCTTGCTCGCCCAGCGCAACCTGACCAACATGCGCATGGCACGGATCCAGCCCTACGTGTTCGCCGGGGGCGTCGCGGTGCTGACGCTCGGGATGATGCTCGCCGGGCAGCTCGGCGTCCCACGGCGGGTCTCCGACCTCGACTACGAGGGTGCGCAGGTGGCCATGCCCCTGTTCGAGGCCGGGGCCGTGCCGCTGGTGATGGTCCTGGTGTCGCTGGGTGCGGTCGTCGCCGTGATCGGTGGGATCCAGTTCATCTGGATCATCGCGATGACCCTGCTGAAGGGCGAACGCAGCGAGCAGCCGGATGCGGGGCTCGGGTTCGCCTTCCGCGCTGGCTCACCGCTGAGCCCCCGTGAGCGTCCCGGAGCGGTGACCGAACCTGTTGGGCAGCCGGCCGGCACGGTCACCGCGACCGCCGAGCGGCCCGACATGCACGGTGAAGAGCCGGAGAAGCTCGGCATGGTCCAGCGCATGCTGCAGTTGCGCGGCCGGTGGGCGACCTTCGAGGCGCCGGGCACCTACTTCCTCGTGCTGGTGTTCCTCGGGTGGTTCGTGCTGCTCTACCTCGCTGCGCACTTCAACCTGTCCCAAGCCTGGCCGGTGGGGTGACCCGTGGCGACGCCGCTCAACACCCACGTCGGCTCGACCACCCCGGGGGTGGCGCGGGCACCCACGGTCGCCCGCGCATCGTCGGTGTCCGACGTGCGGCGGACGGTCCGTGACTACCTGGCGCTGACCAAACCCCGCATCGTCGAACTGCTGCTGATCACCACCGTGCCGGCGATGATCGTCGCGGCGGGTGGGTGGCCGGGTGCCTGGCTGGTACTCGGCACCGTGGTCGGCGGTGCACTGGTGTCGAGCTCCGCCCACGCGACCAACATGGTCATCGACCGTGACATCGACGGGGCGATGCACCGGACCGAGGATCGCCCGCTACCGACCGGGCGCATCCGCCCGCGAGCGGCGCTGGTCTTCGCGACCGTGCTGCTGATCGTGGGTTCGGTCACGATGCTGACGGCGGCCGGGCCGGTCGCGGCCCTGCTGACCCTCACCGCGTGGCTGTGGTACGTCGGGATCTACACCCTGTGGTTGAAGCGTCGCAGCTCGCAGAACATCGTCATCGGCGGGGTGGCGGGTGCGCTGCCACCGATGATCGGGTGGGCGGCGGTCACCGGCCAGGTCCCGCTGGCGGCGGTCGTGCTCACCACCGTCGTCGTGCTCTGGACCCCGATCCACTTCTGGTCGCTGGCCGTCGGCACCGGACAGGACTACGGCCGTGCCGGCATCCCCATGCTGCCCACCGTCCGAGGGCCGAAGGTCGCCGCCCGCCATGCGCTCGGCTACGCGATCGCCACCGCCAGCAGCTCCCTGCTGCTGCCCCTGGTCGGCGTCGGCGGGGTCGGCTACCTCGCGCTCGCTTCGGCTCTGGGAGCGCTGCTGGTGCTCCGGGCGGCCCGGCTGCTCAGCTCGCCGACACCATCCACCGCCTGGAAGAGCTTCCACACCTCCAACCTGTACCTCGCCCTGCTGTTCGTGCTGATCGGCACGACCGCATGGTGGTGACCGGCACGCTGCGGTGGCCCGTCCGGCTGTCCGTCGTGTCCGCGGCCGGTGCCGCGGTGCTGCTGGGATGGACGGCCGGCGCCGACGCGCACACGCGGACGGAGGAGACCACCAACATCGTCAGCGAGGTGGTCGAAGGCCCCGAACTGCCCGGTGTCCAGCTCACCGTCCACACCGGCGGGCTCGCCGTCGAACTCGTCAACGAGGGCGACCAGCCGGTGATCGTCGAGGGCTACGACCGCGAGCCGTACCTGCGGATCGGACCCGACGGGGTCCAGCGCAACCGCCACTCGGCTGCCACCTACCTCAACAGCGAACGGTTCGGTGACGTCGCCCTGCCACCGACCGTCGACCCGGACGCGCCGCCGGACTGGGTGCACGTCGACGACGAGCCCCGCTGGGTCTGGCACGACCACCGGACGCACTGGATGGCCCCGCAGCCGCCGAGGTTCGTCGACGCCGGACCGCTGGCCCGGTCGTTGATGGACATGCGGCTGGTCGGGGTGATCGGCTCGGCCGGTGAGGACGAAGGGCCGTTCACCGACTGGACGCTCCCCCTCCACCACGACGGCCGGATCGTGGAGGTCCGCGGACAGCTCGTGTGGGAGGACCCGCCGAGCGCGACGCCGTGGCTCGCCTTGGCGGCCGTGCTGGCCCTGCCGGCGGTGCTCGGGCTGCGACGTCCGGACCTGCCGGGGCTGATCCGTCCGGCGGCGTGGACGGTCGGTGCGGTCGCCGCGATCAACACGATCCACCTCGTCGACGACCTGGCCGCCTGGCCGTCGGAGCCGTTGGACGAACTGACCGGGCTGCTGCACACCTCGATCTTCCTGATCGGTGGGATCGGTGGCGCCATCTGGGCGCTGCGGGTGGCCTCGGGTCGGGTGCTGGCCCTCGGGATCGCCTCGGCCTCCGTGCTCTACCACCAGGGCATCGTGCACCTGCCGATGCTGTTCGCCAGCGGGTTCCCGACCGTGTGGCCCGATGGGCTGGTGCGCCTGACCGTCGCGCTGGGACTGCTGCAGGCCGTCCCGGTGGCGCTGGTGGTCCGTCGGTCGTTCCGGCGAGGGGCGCGGCACGGGTCCGCGGTCGATGCACCGGAGGTCGTTGCGGCTCCTTGACGTGCGCGCGGTGGCGCGCTCGGATCGCACGATGCAGGCCAAGGGTGGGAGCGAGGTCACCGTGACGGCCGCCGCACCGGTTCGCTCCGGGGCGTGGCGGGCGCTCCTGGTGGCGACGTTGACGTACCTGACGACGTTCTGGGCCTGGGGGCTGCTCTCGCCGCTCGCGCCGGACTACCGCGAGGCGCTCGCGCTCCAGCCGGTCCAGGTGTCGCTGCTCGTCGCGGTCCCGGTCATCCTGGGGTCGCTCGCACGGATCCCCCTCGGAGCGGTGACCGACCGCTACGGCGGCCGGGTGGTGCTGACCGGGCTCAGCCTGGCGGTGGTCATCCCGTTGGTCTGGCTGGCGGCCTTCGAGGCCTACCCCACCCTGCTCCTGGGAGCGCTGCTGCTGGGGTTCTCCGGCGCGTCGTTCGCCGTCGGGGTGCCGTTCGTCAACGCATGGTTCCCACCCGAACGACGTGGGACCGCGCTGGGCATCTACGGGATGGGCGGCGCCGGGACCGCGGTCGCGGCGTTCACGACCCAGCCGCTGCAGAGCGCCACCTCGCGGCCGGGGGTGTTCCTCATCGTGGGGGCGGTGCTCGCCTCGACCGCCGCCCTCGCCTGGATCTTCGGGCGGGATGCGCCGAACTGGGAACCGCAGACGTTGCCCATGGTCGCCCGGCTGCGCAAGGCGCTGGCCCTGCGGGTGACGTACGACCTCGCCGCCCTGTACGCCATCACCTTCGGTGGCTTCGTCGCCTTCGGGGTCTACCTGCCCAGCTACCTCCAGCAGATCTACGACCTGACGGCGGCGGATGCGGCGGCGCGCACCGGCGGCTTCCTCGTCCTGGCCACGATCGCTCGCCCGGTCGGTGGGATCCTGGCCGACCGGATCGACGCCCCACGGGTGCTGGCGGCCGCGCTGGCCGTCATCGGTGCCGGGGCGATCGTGATCGCCTTCGAGTTCCCGCTGGTGGCCTCCACCGCGACGTTCCTGTCCGTCGCGGCCGCCCTGGGCATCGGCAACGGTGCGGTGTTCGCGCTGGTCGGTCGTCGGGCCCCCGAGACGTCGGTCGGTGCGGTCACCGGGTTCGTCGGTGCGGCCGGAGGACTCGGCGGGTTCCTCCCACCCCTGGTCATGGGCGGCGTATTCCAGGTGACCGGTTCCTTCGCCATCGGGCTGATGCTGCTCTCCACCGTCGCTCTCGCCGGCCTGGTGCACACGGTCTGGCGCTTCATCGTCGTCGACCGTTGGCTGGCCGGGCAGGAGCACGCGCCGCAGGGATGATCCCGGGGCGTGCGGTGTGGGCTCCGGGCTTGCATCGTAATCATTAGTGTAGTACAAAACGTTTAGTACCCGAGCCGGTCACTCCAACGACGGCGACATCGGTCGCTGCGGACCCGACAGAGAGGACGTTGTGATGAACAGGACACGGACGACCCGCCTGGTGGCCATGGCTGCCACCGCCGCCGTCGTGCTGGCCGGATGCGGCAACGGCGGCGACGCCGCGGAGCCCGCGACCGACGGCTCGCTGCAGATCGAAGCCGGCGACATGTACTTCGAGCCCGAGTCGTTCGCTGCGGACGCCGGCGAGGTCACCGTGGCCCTGGAGAACGTCGGCGGGGTCGAACACGACTTCGTGGTCGAGGAGGAGGGCGATGACCTGGTCGTGCACGCCGACCCCGGTGAGACCAACACCGGCACGATCGACCTGGACGCCGGGACCTACACCGTCTACTGCAGCATCCCGGGCCACCGGGACGCCGGGATGGAAGGGACCCTGGAGGTCAGCTGACCTCTGGCGGGTGGGCTGCCCGTTCGGCTGGCCCGCCGACGATCCCGACCGACGGTCCCGACCGACGGTCCCCGCTGGATCCCGACCGACGATCCCGACCGACGGTCCCCGCTGGATCCCGCTGGATCCCACCGAGGTCCCCACCGTGTCGAGCGAGGTGACGGCGTGACGAGCGAGGTGACGGTCCACCGGGCGCTGGCCAGTCCGGTCCGTGCGCAGCTGCTCGAGTTGCTGCGCGCCGCTGGTTCGCCGCTGGCGATCGGTGACCTCGCGGACCGGCTCGACCTTCACCGCAACACCGTACGCACCCACCTCGGTGTCCTGGAGATCGCCGGGCTGGTCGCGCACGAGACGGATGCCCCCGACGGCCCGGGTCGGCCGCGGTCGCTGTACCGGCTCGCGTCGGAGGCGGACCTCGGTGAAGGCACCGCCACCGATGACGTCGGCTCAGGCGGCGACCACGCCGACCACGCCGATCACGCCGACCACGCCGATCACGCCGACCATGCCGAGCAGGACGACGACGTCTACCGACGGTTGGCCGTCCTGTTGGCCGGTCAGGTCCAGCACGACCACGCGGATCCCGCCCGGATCGCGGAGGATGCCGCCGCAACCTGGGGCCGCCGCGCGGTGCTCGACGACGGACGCGAGCGCCACCTCGATGCGAGCGACGCGATCGAACGGCTGCTGGCCGTGCTCGCGTCCTGGGGCTTCGAGCCGGACGTCGCCGAGCTGGCCGACGCCGAGCTGCACCTGACCTTCCCGCGGTGCCCGTTCCACGACGTCGCCGCGATCCACCCGGAGATCGCGTGTGCGGTGCACCGCGGCATCACCCGCGGCGCCCTCGACGCGATGGGCGACGAGGTGGAGCTGCTCGCCCTCGACCCGGGGGACGCCCCGTCCGAGCACGCGAACGGCTCGACCGAGCGGTTCGGCGGCTGCGTCGCCCGACTCAGGAGCGCCACGTGACCACCTCGACGTCCCCGCCGTCCACACCCATCGCTGGCACCGCTCCTCGGTTGCCGCAGCATCGGTTGGCGCTGCTGCTGCTCGGAGGGATCGGGTTGGTCCTCGGGGTGTACACCGGGCTGGGCCGCGCCGGGATCGAGCACCGGTTCGTCGCACCGGATCTGCACGGCGTGATCATGGTGCTCGGGTTCCTCGGCACCGTCATCGCGCTGGAGCGGGCGGTCGCGCTCGGCACCCGGTGGGGCTACCTCGGCCCCGCGCTGACCGGGGCGGCGACGCTGACGTTGCCGCTGCTGCGACCGGTCGGCGGCGTGCTGTTGCTGCTCGGCGGTCTGGTGGTCACCGCGACCTATCTGGAGCTGCTGCGTCGAGGTGGGCGCGAGGTGCACCTGGCGATCATGGGGCTCGGTGCTCTCGCCTGGGTCGGGGCGGCCGTGCTGTGGCTGGCGGGGCTGGGCCCGATCCGGATCACGCCGCTGCTGGCGGCGTTCCTGGTGCTGACGATCGTCGGTGAACGGCTGGAGCTGAGCCGATTGACCCTGCCCTCCGCACGGAGCCGTCGTCGGTTCCTGGTCGCGGTGGGCGTCTTCGCGCTGGGGGTGGCCATGGCGGCGTTCTGGCGCTCGACCGGGCTGCTGCTGGGCGGGCTGGGGCTGCTGGGCCAGGTCGCGTGGTTGGTCCGCTACGACCTGGCGCGCCGGACCGTCCACCGCACGGGGCTGACCCGGTTCATCGCCATCTGCCTGCTGACGGCGTACGTCTGGATGGCCGTCAGCGGGGTGTTGTGGGTCGCGATGGCCCTGGGTGCCTCCGGTCACCTGCTGCACGACGCGCTGGTGCACTCGCTGTTCGTCGGGTTCGTGCTGTCGATGGTGATGGGCCATGCTCCGATCATCGTCCCGGCCGTGCTCCGGACCCCGCTGGAGTTCCACCGACGTGCCTACCTGCCGCTCACGCTGCTCCACGTCTCCGTCGCGGTGCGGATCGGCGCGGACCTGCTCGGCTCGGAAGGCTGGCGCGAGGTCGCGCTGCACGGCAACGTCCTCGCCCTGACGGTGTTCCTGGTCCTGACCGTCCGGTCGGTGCGTCGCGGACGCCGCACGGCCTCGACCGCACCGGTGCCGGCATGAACGCTGGTGCCGGGATGAACCCGAACGCGTCCTCGCTGCCGTCCCTGCGGCCCGGCCACGGCCAACGCCCTCGCGGACGTTCGCCGTTCGGTCCCGCCGCTCCCAGCATCGCCCTGGCGCTCGGCTACGCGGCGCTGCTGGTCGTCTGGCTCATCCTCGGTGACCACCTGCCCGGTGGCCGGTGGTTCGCGGTGCACCTGTTCACGCTCGGGGTGCTCACCAACCTGGTGCTGACCTTCAGCGAGCACTTCGGCCGGACCGTCACCCGCACCCCCGGGGAGCGGTCGGCCGTCTGGCCGGTCGTCACCAACGTCGGCATCGCGGTGACGCTGATCGGGCTGCCGACCGGTTGGCTGCCGGCGCTGGCGATCGGGGCCACGACCGTCACCGTGTCGGTGTTCGTGGCGTACCGCCGGCTGCGCCACATGCGCCGCTCCGCCATCGGTGCCCGCTTCGCGTGGATCGCGCGGATCTACGAACGCGCCCACGGCGCGTTCATCCACGGCGCGGTCTTCGGGGCGCTGCTGGGGGTCGGGCTGGTCAGCGGCACGTGGTACGCCTCGACCCGGCTGGCGCACCTGCACGCCAACGTGCTCGGGTGGGGTGGGCTGACCCTGCTGGCGACCCTGGTGTTCTTCGGGCCGACGATGGCGCGCTGCCAGATCGAGCCGGGTGCGGACGCTCGTGCGGCCCGCTGGCTGCGCCACGGGGCGACGGGCTTGAGCGTCGCGGTCCTGGTGCTGCTGCTCACGGCGCTGGACGGACCGTGGGGGCTCGCGGCGCAGGTCGTCGCCGGTGCCGGGCTGGCGGTGTACGCCACCGCGGCCACGTTGGTGTGCCTGCCGGTCTTCCGAGCCGTCTACCGCGCCCGGGTGACGGCGGCCCGGCCGCTGGTGCTGGGGGTGTGCCTCTGGTTCCCGGTGTTCGCGTGGGGCGACGTCGCCGTGGTCGCGACCGGCACCTGGCGGTGGCTCGACCTGCTGGGCACGGTGGCGCTGGCCGGGGTCCTGGCCCAGGCCATCACGGCCACGTTGATCTACCTCGCACCGATGCTGCGTGGGCACAGCACCGAGGCCCGTGACGTGCTCCGTGAGCGGCTGGAGGTCGGGGCCCGCAGCCGCGCCGTCCTGCTCAACCTGGGGGTCCTGACGGCCGCCGTCGGGGCTGCCCGGGTGGTCGACGGGCTCCCGCTGTTCGCCATCGGCGGCGTGGCCGTCGGTGCTGCTCTAGCGTCGGCCCTACTGGCCGGGTTGTGGCCCACCGGCGTCGAGGCCCCACCGCGCCCCTCGACGTCGCCCCCGGCCGGGCCCGACCGATGAGGAGTCCGAGCGATGCGCACCGTGATCGAACCGTTCCGGGTCAAGGTCGTCGAGCCGATCCGGCCGACGGACCGTGAGGAACGGCGGGCGGCGCTCGAGGGGGCCGGCTGGAACCTGTTCGGCCTGGACGCCCAGGACGTGCTGATCGACCTGCTGACCGACTCGGGGACCGGGGCGATGTCCAGCGAGCAGTGGGCGGCACTGATGCGCGGCGACGAGTCCTACGCCGGCTCCGCGTCGTTCCACCGCTTCGAGTCGGTGGTGCGCGACCTCACCGGGTTCGAGCACGTGATCCCGACCCATCAGGGCCGGGCCGCCGAACGGATCCTGTTCGGTGAGATCGTCCGTCCCGGCGACGTGGTCCCCAACAACCGGCACTTCGACACCACGCGCGCCAACGTGGAGTACCAGCGGGCCGAAGCGCGGGACCTGATCCCACCGGCGGCCCGTGAGCTGAGCGCGGAGCTGCCGTTCAAGGGCGATCTGGACGTCGACGCCCTCGAGGCGACGATCGCCGAGGTCGGCCGCGACCGCATCCCGTGCGTGACGATCACGATCACCGACAACTCCGGTGGTGGGCAACCGGTGTCGCTGGCCAACGTCCGGGCGGTCCGCGAGGTCTGCGACCGCCACGACCTGCCGCTGTTCCTCGACGCCGCCCGGTTCGCGGAGAACGCGTGGTTCATCACCCAGCGCGAGGCGGGGCAGGAGGGCCGCGAGCCCCGCGAGGTCGCCCGTGAGCTGTTCCGGCTGGCGGACGGCTGCTGGATCAGCCTGAAGAAGGACGGGTTGGCCAACATCGGCGGGGTCCTGGCGATCGACGATCCGGACCTGGCCGAGCGGTGCCGGGCGATGTTGATCCTCACCGAGGGCTTCCCCACCTACGGCGGACTGGCCGGCCGTGACCTGGAAGCGCTGGCGCAGGGGCTGCTCGAGGTGACCGACCCTGCCTACCTGACCTACCGGGTCCGCACCGCCGAGTACCTGGCCGAGCTCGCCTGGGACGCCGGGATCCCGACGGTCCGCCCACCCGGCGGCCACGCGGTCTACCTCGACGCCCGCGGGTTGCTGCCCCACATCCCTCCGCACGCCTACCCGGCACAGGCGCTGGCCTGCGAGCTCTACCTCACCGGCGGGGTGCGCGGCGTCGAGGTGGGCACCTTGATGTTCGGTCGGCCGCAGCCGGACGGCCCGGACGAGCCGGCCACCCACGACCTGGTTCGGTTGGCGTTGCCGCGGCGCACCTACACCCAGAGCCACGTCGACTACGTCGGCGAGGTCCTCGCGGAGGTCGCCGGCCGCGCCGACGAGCTGCGGGGGCTGCGGATCGTGTCCCAGCCGGCGATGCTGCGCCACTTCACGGCGAAGCTCGAACCGCTCGCCGACCGGGCTGCGTGACGGCGGACGGGACGAGGCCTCGACCGGCTCAGAGCTCGACGCCGGCGGGGGCGTCGCTGGGACGGAACCCGTCCAGTGCCGCGTCGCAGGTGGCCGCGGAGGCCGCCTCGTCGGCGGGTGCGTCGCAGACGAACGACCACAGCCGGTCGTGCTGTTCGTCCGTCACGAACCACTGCCGGACGTAGCGGACCTCACCGTCGAACACCGATTCGGGCACCCGGAACTCCACCTGCGCGATCGTGCGGTCCGCCCACTCGGTCGTGGTCTCCACCTCGACGTCCAGCTCCTGGGAGCGGAACTGCTCGGCCCACGCCGCCGCCAGCTCGTCGGGATCGGTGGGCAGCTCCTCGTTGGTCGCGGCGACGTTGACCTGCCAGGAGACGACCCCGTCGTCGTCGTCGTGGAGCACCGCGAGCGCGCGCACGTTGTCGCGGTCCGAGGTCGCACGGTCGAGCTGCGGGACCCAGAAGCCGCCCCACGGGGTGCCGTCGGTCTCCGCCTCGATCTTGTCGACGGCGTCGCCCATCTTCCAGAGCACGGCGTCGTCGGGCCGAGCGAGGGTGAAGGTGCCCTCCCGGTCGTCGTCGACCTGTTCGCTCGACCAGCCTTCCGGGAGGTCGTCGTCGGGGACCGGGGCCTCATCCGGCGAGGTGCAGGCGCTGAGGGTGACCAGTCCTGCCGCCGACAGCGCGATCGCTCGACGCAGGGGATGGCGCATCGTGGCGGCTCCTGGATCGGTACTGACGGCATGCGCGGACGGCGACCGCCACCGGCGGCTCGCGCGGGTCCGCTTCGGGAACCCGTCGCGGCCAGGCACCATTCCCCGGGCCGTCGGTCGATCCCTGGAAGCCTGCGGCCAGCCCGTGGGTTCCCTCGAGTACGCCCGCGGTGATCCGTCGAACCGATCGCTGTCACCCGATGCCGAGCTCGATCTCCAAGGAGCCCCGATGCACCCCACCCGTGGACGTCGCCGCCGGTTCGTGGCCGTCACGGTCGCTCTGGCGCTGGTCGCCGCCGCGTGCACCTCCGACGGTGACGAGGCCGCTGGCCCGCCGGTGCCCGACCAGGACTTCGAGACGTTCGACGGCGAGGTCACCTCGCTGCCGGCGTTCGAGGGCGAGCCGATGGTGGTCAACTTCTGGGCGTCGTGGTGCGCCCCCTGCATCGCCGAGATGCCGGACTTCGAGCGGGTCCACCTCGACGCTGGCGATCAGGTGCGGTTCGTCGGCCTCAACACCCAGGACTCGCTCGAGCAGGCGCAAGAGCTCGTCGAGCAGACGGGCGTGACCTACGACCTCGGGCTCGACCCGGAGGGGGATCTGTTCCGCGCGTTCGAGGTGAGCTCCATGCCGAGCACGTTCTTCATCGACGAGCACGGCGGCATCGTCCATCGCCAGGCGGGGCTGATCACCGAGGAGCAGCTCCGCGAGCTGATCGGTGAGCACCTCGGGACGGACGTCTGATGGAGGTGCCCTTCGCGCTGGCGTTCACCGCGGGGTTGGTCGCGACGCTCAACCCGTGCGGGTTCGCGATGCTGCCGGCCTACCTGTCGTACTTCGTCGGGGTCGACGCCGACCGCGACGGCGGACGCGGCAGCGCGATCCGCCGGGCCCTGTGGGTGGGCACGCTGGTCTCGGCCGGGTTCCTGGTGGTCTTCGGCGTGGCCGGCATCCTCATCAGCGCCGGCGTGCAGGCGGTCGTCGACCTGATGCCGTGGATCGCGCTGATCGTCGGGGTAGTGCTCGTCGTGCTCGGGATCGCCGTGATGCTCGGGCTGGAGTTGCGGGCGAGGCTGCCCAAGCCCGCCGGTGGCGGGACCAGCAGCGGCAACGGCGGCGTCTTCGTGTTCGGTGTCTCCTACGCGATCGCGTCGCTGTCGTGCACGCTTCCGGTGTTCCTGGTCGTCGTGGCCGGCACGATCCCGCAGCTGGGGTTCGTCGCGGGGCTGGTGACCTTCCTGGTGTACGGCCTGGGCATGGCGGCGATGCTGATGGTGGTCACGCTCGCGTTGGCGGTCGGCCACCGCACCGTGATCGACCGTCTCCGGGCCTCCGGCCGGTTCATCGAACGGGCCGCCGGCGCGATCCTGGCGCTGGCTGGTGGCTACATCGTCTTCTTCTGGGCGACGACGCTCACGGGTGACCCCACCTCGCAACCGGCGGCGGTCGTGTGGGTCGAGCAGCTCTCGGCACGCCTGACCAACCTGGCGACCGACCACGCCGTCGCCGTGGGGGTGGTCGCTGCGGTGGCGGTCGTCGCCGCCGCGATCGCCGTCCGGGCGGCGGGTCGGCGCGAGCGTGCTGGATCGGCCGGCGGCCACGCAGCCCCGACGGACGAGGCCCAGGCGGCGGTCAACGATCCGGCGGGGGACCCTCGTCGCTGAGCTGATCGATGAAGCCGGTCAGGCGCTCCACCGGTTCGGGGTCGAGGTCCGGTCGTTGCCGGCGGATCGCGTCGATGACGCGGGTGACGGTGCTCGCCGCGATCTCGCACCGGTCGCAGTGCTGGAGGTGCTCGCTGACCTTGTCGGCGTCCTGCGGGCCCAGTTCCCCGTCGAGGTAGGACTGCAGGACCGTGGCCACCTCGTCGCAGTCCGGCTGCTCGGGCAGCGGGGTCGGGCTCCGACGCCACCACCTCATCGCGGCACCTCCGTGATCCCGTGCGCTTCGAGGTGCGCCTTGACCTTGCGTCGGGCACGGTGCAGGCGGCTCATCACCGTGCCGACCGGGACGTCGAGCACGTCGGCGGCCTCCTGGTAGGTGAGTTCATCGAGATCGACCAGCGCCACGACCGCCCGGTGCTTGGGCGAGAGCTGCGCCAGCGCGTCGCGCACGACCGGGTCGAGGTCGTCCTGGAACGCCTGCTCGGCGGTCCCGTCCTCGCGACCGTCGTGGCCGCGTGCCGGCAGCTGCTGTGCGACCTCGTCGTCGAGCAGGTCGGTGCGGCGCTTGCGAAGCTGGTTGATGTGGGTGTTGCGCAGGATCGTCAGCAACCACGCCCGGGGGTAGCGGCCATCGAACCCGTCGAAGGACCGGTAGGCGCGGACGAGCACGTCCTGGACGAGGTCCTCCGCGTCGGTCGCGTCCCCCGTGAGCCGACGGGCGACCCGGTACATCACCTCGAGCTCCGGGAGGACCTGCTCCCGGAACCTGGCATCGCGATCGTCGGTGGGCACGGCCGGCAGAGTACTGCGGGCGCGTCGCCCGAGGTGCCTGCATAGGCTGGCCGTTCCCAGCGATCAGGAGCGAGACGTGGAGACCGAGGAGCTCAGCTTCCCCGGCAGTACCGGCAGCGAACTCGCCGGGACCTTCCACCGTCCGGAGGGCACCGCGCGAGGCAGCGTCCTGCTCGCGCACTGCTTCACCTGCTCCAAGGATCTTCACACCATGACCCGGCTGGCGACCGGTTTGGCGGAGGCGGGCTACGCGGTCCTGCGGTTCGACTTCACCGGGCTGGGGGAGAGCGAAGGTGAGTTCGCGACCACCACCGTCGCCAACGACGTCCGTGACCTGACGGCCGCCGCGACCGCGTTGATCGACCGTGGCTACGGCCCGTGTGGCTTGCTCGGGCACAGCCTGGGCGGTGCCGCCGCGCTGCTGGCGACACGCAAGCTGCACACCGTCCGCTCGGTGGTCACGCTCGGCGCTCCCTCGACCCCGGAGCACGTACGGCATCACTTCATGACGGCCGACGACGACGGGACGGGTGACACGATCCGGGTCACGATCGGCGGTCGGGAGTTCGACATCGGTCGTGGCTTCCTCGACGACCTCGATGACCACGATCAGCGCGGCGCCATCGCCGACCTCGACCGGCCGTTGCTGGTGGTCCACGCGGTCGACGACGAGGTGGTCGGGGTCGATGAGGGCGAGCGGATCTTCGCGGCCGCGCACCAGCCGAAGGCGTTCTACCCGCTGTTGGACGCCGACCACCTGCTGAGCCGTCGCGCGTCAGCCGAGCGAGCGCTGGACGTGATCCGCAGCTGGTTCGACGCCACGCTCTGAGCCGGCCGGGGCCCGTCCGCAGGCGGTTCGTGACCAGGCGGAAGCCGTGGCACCCCTGAGGGGTTGCCGCGGTAGGGCCCCGACCGGACGGGCGTGTGGCGTGGTGCACCGTGGATCGTGGATGTCAGCGGAGGACCGTTTGGGCTGCCGCGCCGTCCGACGCATCCTCCAGGCCTTCCTGGACGGCGAGGTGGAGCCGCGGCACGCCGAACTGGTCGCCGCCCACCTGGAGAGCTGCCAGCGGTGCGGGGTCGAGGCGCGGACCTTCCAGGCCGTGATCGCGGCGCTCCGACGGTTGCGGCCCGACCTGGACGTGGAGGCGTACACGCGGCTCTGCCAGGTCGTCGACCGTCTCGCCGCGGACGACGGACCCGAGTCACGGGGTTCGCCACGTTGACACGGTCGGGCTGGCTGGGTCACCGGTCCGCTCCGTAGCGTGGCCGCCGTCGCTCGAGCGACCACCTCGCCGACCGCGCCCACACCGTGGCGTGTGCACACGTGATCGACCCGGAGATCCCTTCATGGCCACCACCCCGCTCGTCCAGGACCCACCGAGGACGGCGCCGTCCCTGCCGGCCCCACAGCTCGGGCTGGCCGCCACGGGCAGCCTGGGTGCCCTCGCCCTGGCCTGGTACGCCTTCCAGCGCTACGGGCTGGACCGTGCGCTGCTGCTCGTGCTCGGGGTGGCGCTGGGCGTCACCCTGTTCCACGCGAGGTTCGGTTTCACCTCCGCCTGGCGGCAACTGGTCAGCGTCGGTCAGGGTCGTGGGTTACAGGCGCACACGCTGATGCTCGGCACGGCGGTGGTGCTGTTCGCACCGATCCTGGCTGGAGGTGCGGGGTTCTTCGGTGATGCGTCCGGGTTCGTCGCGCCGATCACGCTGGGGTTGTTCGTCGGGTCGGTGCTGTTCGGGATCGGCATGCAGCTCGGGGGCGCCTGCGCCTCCGGGACGTTGTACGCCACCGGCTCCGGTCACGGCCCGGTGCTGATCACCCTCGCCGCCTTCATCGTCGGGTCGATCGCGGGTATCCGAACGGTGCAGTGGTGGGAGCCCGGTGGGGTGGCCGGCGTGGTCATCAGCGATCCCGTGTCGTTGGCGGACACGCGGTTCGGTCACGCCGGTGGTGTCGTGGTCTCGCTGACGTTGCTGGCCGTGATCGCGACGGTCGCGGAGGTCGTCCGTCGTCGTCGCCAGCCGCCGCCCATCGATCCGGTGCCGACCACGCGCGGTGCCGCCCGCATCCTGCGCGGGTCGTGGCCGTTGTGGGTCGGCGCCCTGGTGCTGGCCGGCCTCAACGCGCTCGTGCTGCTGACCTCGGGGTCGCCTTGGGGGGTCACCGGTGCGTTCCGGCTCTGGGGCTCCAAGCTCGTGGGCGCCCTCGGGCTGGGGGATCCGGCGAGCTGGCCAGCCTGGCAGAACAACCCTGCCCTGGAGTCCTCGATCCTGCTCGACAACACCAGCGTGACCAACATCGGGATCATCCTCGGTGCGTTGGTGGCGGCCGCGGTCGCCGGGTCCTTCACCTTCCGGCGCAAGGTGCCACGCAACGTCGCGGCCTCCCACACCGTGGGTGGGATCGCGATGGGCTACGGGGCGAGCATCGCCTTCGGCTGCAACATCGGCGCGTACCTGTCGGGGATCGCCTCGCTGAGCCTGCACGGGTGGATCTGGGGGGTGATGGCGCTGGCCGGGACCTGGGTGGGCTTACGGTTGCGGTCGCTGTTCGGTCTACCCAACCCCAAGCCCACCGACAGCGTCTGCTGACCCACGACCTTCGCCTCGTGGCCGTAACGCCCACGACGGGGTGACCCCGCCGTCAGGATCGAGATGACGGTCGCCGATCGGCGCCGGCGGCCCGGCGGGCAGCGCCGCGGTCGACAGGTAGGCGACGATCTCCTCCGGAGGTGCCGGTCGAGCCAGGTGGTAGCCCTGCGCGAGGTCGAAGCCGAGTTCGCGGACGGCGACGAGCTGATCGGTGGTCTCGATGCCC
Source organism: Nitriliruptoraceae bacterium (assembly GCA_007121785.1). Taxonomy (GTDB): domain Bacteria; phylum Actinomycetota; class Nitriliruptoria; order Nitriliruptorales; family Nitriliruptoraceae; genus SKTG01. Next base: position 7,928 of record SKJX01000083.1, on the reverse strand, counting down.
TCCGCGAGGACCGTGACGCCGAGCCGTTGCGCGAGCCCCGCCACGGCCGTGGAGATCGCCAGCTCGCGCCGGCTGGACGTGAGGCTGCCCACGAACGACGCGTCGAGCTTGAGCAGGTCGATCGGCATCGTCCGCAGCCGGCTGAGCGACGAGTAGCCGGTCCCGAAGTCGTCCACCGCGATGACGCAGCCGCGGTCACGGAGCGCCGCCAGGGTGTCGACGACGGACGTGTCGTCCTCGCTGAGGATGGCGGTCTCGGTGATCTCGAACCCGAGGCCTCGCGCGTCGGCTCCGGTGCGCTCCAGCACGTCGTCGAGTTGGTCGAGGAGACCGTTGCGCAGCTCGACCGGTGAGAGGTTGACGAAGATGCGCGGCTCGGCGTGGGCGGGAAGCTCGGTCTGCCAGGTGGCCAGCTGGTGACAGGCCGCGTCGATGATCCACGGGCCGAGCCGATGGAGCGCACCGCTCGTCTCGGCGATGGGGATGAACTCCCCGGGCCCGATGGGGCCCTCCTCGGGGTGGGTCCAACGCAGCAGTGCCTCGACCGCGACGACCGTGCCGGCACGCTCACCCTGGAGCGCCACGAACGGCTGGAACACCAGGTGCAACTGGTCATCGTCGACCGCGCTGAGCACCTCACGCTCGATCCACTGACGACGTGCCACCAGGCACCGCAGTTCGTCGTCGAACACGCGGTAGTGATCGCCACCGTCGGATTTGGCCTCGTACATGGCCGCGTCGGCATCGCGGAGCAGTTCGTCGGCGGAGCTGCGCGTCGACCCGACGCTCATGCCGATGCTCGCCGTCAGCCGGTGCGGTCCGACCCCGTCGATGGGCTCACGCAGGGTCTCGAGCGTCCGCGCGGCGACCTGCTCCGCCGCGACCTCGTCGTTGACCCCGTCGATGATCACCACGAACTCGTCACCGGCGAAGCGGCCGACCGCGTCGACGGAGCGCACCTGACCGCGGAGCCGGGCAGCGACCTGCCGCAGGACGTGATCGCCGGCCTGATGGCCGCCCGCCTCGTTGATCGCCTTGAAGCCGTCGAGGTCGATGAACAGGACCGCGACGTAGGCCCCGGCGCGACCGGCGTGGTCGACCGCGTCCTTCAACCGGGAGCGGACGGCACCACGGTTGAGCAACCCGGTCAGATCGTCGGTTCGCGCCTGGCGGTCGAGCCGACGGCTGGCGCGGCGAGCGACCGGCAGCAGCAGGGCCCAGAGGAGCGCGAGGCCACCGACGACGGTCAGATCCAGCAGCCGCGAGAAGGAACTCGCGGCGCCAATCGACATCGCCGGGTCCTGCAGGATCTCCGCGACCAGGTCGTCCCCGGTCTCCAGCGGGATGAAGCTGCGGACGGGGTCGTCGACGGCGCGGCCGCCCGGCGTGGCCGGTGCGTCGAGCGAGCCGTCGTCGGCGTGGAGCGCCCCGTCCTGCACACCGACGCCGTCGAGGTAGCCGGGCGGTGACGCTCCCAGCACCGACGGGTCGTCCGACGCGATCACGGTCCCGTCCATGCCCCAGATGAGGATGCGGACGACGTGCTCGTCGATCGCGTAGGCCTCGATCGCCGCCCGGAACGCCGGGTCCCCGGCTGCTTCATGCACGGGCTCATCGGGCTGGCTTCGCTCCGCCAGGAGCGGGTCGAGCACCGAGTGGGCGACGAACTCGGCGTGGAAGGTCGCCGCCTGACGGACGTGCCCGGTCACCGCGGAGCTGACGAGCACGTGGAGGCCGACCGCGACGATGGCGAACACGATCGCGGAACGCCACGCGAACGTGCGCACCACCGATCGCGGTCCGTCACCGCCGAACCGTCCCCTCACGTGCGTCGTGCTCCCTGATCGTCCCCTGCTCCTGTCGGCCGGAGAGGCGGAGGGGCAAGCAGGGTGCGTGCGATCGGCGTCCGGTCAGGCACCGAGCTCCTGGGCCCGCACCTGCTCGAGCAGCCGTAGCCACACCTCCGAGACCGTTGGGAACGGCGGCACGGCGTGCCAGAGCTGTTCGAGGGTGACCTCGCTGACCACGGCGATCGTCGCGGCGTGCAGCATCTCACCCACGCCAGGTCCGACGAAGGTCGCCCCGAGGATCGTGCGACGGGGGCGGTCGATCACGAGCTTCGCGGTGCCGTCGGTGCCCTTGCCGAGCAGCGCACCGCCCGCGGAGTGCCCGACGTTGTAGGAGGCGGTGGTGACGTCGTGACCGGCCTCGCGTGCCTGGGCCTCGGTCAGACCGACCGCGGCGACCTGCGGGTCGGTGTAGACGACCCTCGGTACGGCGCGTTCGTCGGCCCAGGCCGGGTCGACGTCGACCCCGGCGAGCGCGTCACCGACCAGGCGGGCCTGGTACTTGCCCTGGTGGGTGAGCAGCGCACGGCCGTTGGCGTCACCGACGACGTAGAGCCAGTCGTGGCCGGGAACGCGCAGGTGGTCGTCCACCTCGATGAACCCGCCACGCCCGGGTTCGACGCCGATCGTGTCGAGGCCGAGCTGGTCCGTCGGTGCGCGCCGACCGACCGCGACCAGCAACTCATCGCCGGTGACCTCATCGCCGCTTGCGAGGGTGACGGTGACCGGACCGTCGGTGCCCTCACGCCGGACCTGCTCGGCCCGGGCGCCGAGGTGGAAAGCGATGCCCTCGGCTTCGAGCGCCGCGACGATCTCGTCGCTGACAAAGGGCTCCTCGACGCCGAGCACGCGATCGAGCGCCTCGATGACGGTGACCTCGTCGGCTCCGAGCCGCGCGAAGGCCTGAGCCATCTCGGTACCGATCACGCCACCGCCGAGGACGAGCAGGCGGTCCGGGATCTCCTTGGCCTCGGTGATGTCGCGGTTGTCCCAGGTGATGATGTCGCTCAGGCCGGCGACCGGCGGGTGCGCGGCGCGGGTCCCGACCCCGATCACCACGCCTTCGCTCGCCTCCAGTCGGGTCACGCTGCCGTCCTCCGCGATCACCTCGACGACCTTCTCGCCGACCAGGCGCCCGTGGCCACGGTGCAGCTCGACCCCGGCGCCCTCGAGCCAGTCGACCTGGCCCTTGTCCTCCCAGTTGGAGGTGAACGCGTCGCGGTTGCGCAGCACCTTCTCGACGTCGACCTCGCCGGTGATCGCGGCAGCGGCGGCCGGGACGCGGCGGGCGGCGGCGAGCGCCTCGGTGGGTCGCAGGAGCGCCTTGGAGGGCATGCAGCCCCAGTAGCTGCACTCGCCGCCGACCAGTTCGGCTTCGATGATGGCCGCGGTCAGGCCGCGTTGGCGGGCGTAGTCGGCGGCGTTCTCTCCGGCCGGGCCGGCGCCGATGACGATGACGTCGTAGGTGGTGAACATGGTGATCTCCGGGGGCGTTGCCGGGTCGTCCGGCGCTGGTGGGTCGGGTCGCTCGCGTTGGCAACCGACCGGCGGTCCCGCGGATTCCCTCCGGCCGGCACTCGAGTGCCCGGGAGCGGTGAAGGTCGCGTGAGGGCGGTGTCCCGACCGTGCGCGAGGGTCGCACGCCGTAGTGTCGGATCGCCAACGTCGAAATATGTACGTACATTGCGCGTTGACGAGGGCGGACCCTTCCGCTCCCACCCCAGGAGGAACCCGTGACGCAGGCGACCGTGTGTATCGACCCCGACGTGCTCAAGCACCGCTTGGACGAGGCGGCGGTGATCGACGTCCGAACCCCCGGCGAGTTCGAGTCGATCCACCTGCCCAGTTCCAGGAACCTGCCGCTGGACGAGCTCGACGACCACGTCGACAAGATCCGCGAGCTCACCGAGGAGGGGCGCGAGGTGGTGCTGGTCTGCCGCACCGGCAACCGCGCGCACCAGGCGCAGGAGAAGCTCTCCGAGGCCGGGCTGGGTGAGCTGCCGATCCTCGAGGGCGGGGTGCTCGCGTGGCAGCAGGTCGACGGCCCGATCGTCCAGGACGTGATCCGGTGGGACCTGGAGCGACAGGTCCGGCTGGTCGCCGGCTCGATCGTGCTGCTGTCGATCCTGGTGAGCATCGTCTTCCCGCCGGCGCGGTTCGTCGCCGGGTTCGTCGGCGCCGGACTGGTGTTCGCCGCGGTCACCAACACCTGCGCGATGGGCATGCTCCTGGCGAAGCTGCCCTACAACCGTCCGAAGACCACCTCCTCGTCAACGAACTGACGTCGGCGCCGACCGATCGGAGCCGGTGATGGGTTCGAGGGCGCGGGGAGGTGCCGGGGCGACCCTGCAAGGGTCGCCCCGGCACCGCTCACGGCTGGAGCGGTACTTGCCCATCGTCGGGTGGCTCCGCCGTGCGGATGCCGGCTCCCATCGAGCGGACCTGCTCGCGGGACTGACCGTCGCTGCGATGCTCGTCCCGCAGGCGATGGCCTACGCCGCGCTGGCGGGGATGCCGCCGGTGACCGGGCTGTACGCCGCGACCGTGCCGCTGGTGGCCTACGCGCTGCTCGGCACGTCCGGCCAGCTCGCTTTCGGGCCGGTCGCGATCGTCTCGTTGCTCACCGCCTCCACGCTGGCGCCGATCGCCGACGGCGACCCCGGCGCGTACGTGACGTTGGCGGGCGTGCTCGCGCTGATGGTCGGGGCGATCCAGGTCGTCCTCGGCCTGCTCCGCGCCGGGCGCCTGACCACGCTGCTGTCGCACCCGGTCGTCAGCGGCTTCACCTCCGCGGCGGCGATCGTGATCGCCACCAGCCAGCTGGACAAGCTGCTGGGCGTGTCGATCGGTCGTCCGGACGGCTGGGTGGAGCGGATCGCGTCGCTCGGTGGCGAGCTCGGTCAGGTGCACCTTCCCACCCTCGCGGTCGGCGCGGTCGCGATCGTCGCGCTGCTCGCCGGGCGGTGGTTGGGCAACAAGGTCCCGACCCCGCTGCTGGTGGTCGCGCTCGCCACGGCCGCGGTGCCGCTGTTCAGCCTGGCCGATGCCGGCGTCGCGGTGCTCGGCGAGGTGCCGGCCGGGCTGCCGGCGCCGACCCTGCCGATCGCTCCCTTGGACGCGGTCGTCGCACTGCTGCCCGGCGCGGTGATCATCGCCCTGCTGTCCTACCTCGAAGGGATCAGCGTCGCCCGGGCGGTCGCGGCCCGCACCCGCGACCGGATCGATCCCGACCGGGAGCTGATCGCCTCCGGTGCCGCCAACCTGGCGGCCGGGCTGGTCCAGGGCTTCCCGGTGGCCGGCGGGTTCTCCCGCACGGCCGTCAACCACACGGCCGGTGCGCGGACGCCGCTGGCCAGCATCGTCACCGCGGCCGGGGTCCTGGTCGCGCTGCTGGTGCTCGCACCCCTCTTCGCCACGTTGCCGGAGGTGGTACTGGCCGCCGTCGTGCTCGTCGCCGTCGCCAAGTTGGTGGACGTCCGCGAGGCGATCCACACCTGGCGGGTCGAGCGCTCCGACGGTGTGGCCCTGCTGATCACCTTCGCCGCCACCCTGCTGCTGGGGGTGGAGCTCGGCATCGTCGTCGGCATCGCGGCGAGCCTGCTGATCACCGTCTGGCGCGTCGGGGTCCCGACCCTGACGGCCGATGCGGTGGGGACGACGACCGTCCTGCACGTCGACGGGGACCTGCTGCCCGCCAGCGGTGTGCAGTTGCGCGACCGCGTCGACCGGTTGCTGGCTGACCTCCCGCGTGGAGGCCCCGAGCGGGTACGCCCCCGGCTGGTGCTCGATCTGTCGGGCGTGCCGACCATCGACGCCAGCGGCGTCGATGCCCTCGCGACGATCGATGGTGCGTGCGCCGCCGCGGACGTGGACTGCCACCTCGCCGGCGTCCGCCCGCCCGTGGCGGCGACGTTGGCCCGCGCCCACCTCGACGACCGGTTCGCCGGCCGGATGCACGACCGGGTCGAGGGTGCCGTTGGGGCCGTGGACGCAGGTGCGCCCGTGGGTCATGCTGGTGCTCTGGAGGATGAGCGGCCCGCCGCGGATGGTGCGGCGAGCGCACAGGCGCCCTGACCCGGCACTCCCCGGAAATGTCCGTACTTATCCGTCCGTTGAGGATGGGTGCACGCCCCGACAGCGCATCGCCGTCACCGCCCGACACCCGCACCGCGACCGACGGCGCCGACCGCAGCTCAGCCGAAGCCGACCGCAGACCACCCGAAGGGGAGGCCGACCTCCATGCAGATCCACACGATCGAGACACCCTCGCTCGGCGACCGCAGCTACGTGGTCGCCGACGGCTCGAACGCCGTCGTCATCGACCCGCAGCGTGACATCGACCGCGTCCAGGCGATCCTTGAGGAGCACGCGCTCGAGGTCCACTACGTGCTCGAGACCCACAACCACAACGACTACGTCACCGGCGGGGTCGAACTCGCCCGCCAGACCGGTGCGACCTACGTCATGTCAGCGCAGGAGGACACCTTCTTCGACTTCCACGGCGTCGAGGACGGTGACGAGCTCACGGTCGCCGGCCTGACGATCCGGGTCATGCACACCCCAGGCCACACGCCCACCCACGTGTCCTACGTCGTCAGCGACGGGACGCGCCAGGCGGTGTTCACCGGCGGCTCGATGCTGTACGGCTCGGTCGGACGCACCGACCTGATCTCCCCCAAGGTCGCCGAGCAGCTCACCCGCCAGCAGCATGCCACCGCCAAGCGGTTGGCCGAGGAGCTCGACGACGACACCACGGTGCTTCCCACCCACGGGTTCGGCAGCTTCTGCTCGTCGGCCGCCGCGGACGAGACCACCAGCAACGTCGACCCGAAGTACGGCGTGGAGATCTCCACGATCGGGGAACAGCGCCGCGCGAACCTGGCGCTGACCATCACCGACACCGACGAGTTCGTGCAGACGTTGTTGAGCGGCCTGGACGCCTACCCGCGGTACTACGCCCACATGGCGCCGCGGAACAAGGTCGGTCCCGGTCCCGTGGACCTCTCGCCCGCCGTCGAGGCGGACCCGACCGAGGTCGCCCAGCGCATCCACGCCGGGGAGTGGGTCGTCGACCTGCGCTCGCGTACCGCGTTCGCTCAGGACCACGTCACGGGCACGATCAACGTCGAGGTCGGTACCACCTTCATCACCTACCTGGCGTGGATCATCCCGTGGGGCACCCCGGTCACCCTGATCGGCGACACCCAGGAGGAGGTCTCCGAGGCGCAGCGGCAGATGGTCCGCGTCGGCATCGACCGGCCAGCCGCGCAGGCGCTCGACGGGGTCGACAGCTACGGGGTCGGCCTGGACCGCGGTAGCTACCAGATCGCGGACTTCGAGCAGCTCGCCAAGCGCATGGCCGACACCAACGGCAGCAGCCCGGTCCACGTCCTGGACGTCCGGCGCCACGACGAGCGCGCCACCGGTGGGATCGCCGGCTCGATCCACGTCCCGATCCACGAGCTCGAGCACCGCATGCACGAGCTGCCGACCGACGGGGAGCTGTGGGTCCACTGCGCCTCCGGCTACCGCGCTGCGATCGCCGCGTCGCTGGTCGCCCGAGGCGGTCGGACCCCCGTGCTGATCGACGACTTCGACCACCAACTCGACGCGCTCGGGTTCGAGCTCACCACCAGCTGAGCGACGTCCTCGACCGGTCACCGCTGACCCGGTCGGTCGCGACACCCACCCCACCTGGCGCCCCGGTCATCCCCCTGGCCGGGGCGCCACTCATCGAAGCCCCTCGGAGAGGATGGCATGGAGGCTCCGACCCCCGAGATGATCGTGGTGCTGGCGATCCTGGCCGTCACCGTGACGCTGTTCATCACCGAGGTGGTGCGCATCGACGTCGCCGCGATCCTGGTGATGGTGGTCGTGGGCTTGAGCGGCCTGGTGCCAGCCGAGGACGTCTTCGCCGGGTTCTCCTCCAACGCGGTGATCTCGATCATCGCCGTCATGATCCTCGGCTCCGCGCTCGATCGCGTCGGCGTGATGGAATCGGTCGCCAACGCACTCTTGCGGGTTGGCGGGTCCACCGAGCGGCGACTGATCACCTCGAGCTCCGCGGCGGTTGGGGGGATC
>SKJX01000101.1 GCA_007121785.1 Nitriliruptoraceae bacterium | reverse complement strand
AGATCAAGCGGTTCACGGAGGTCTACCGCGAGAAGGCGGACGTGATGCTGGGTGCGCTCGACGAGCAGATGCCCGATGGCGTGACCTGGACCGTGCCGGCCGGTGCCTTCTACGTGTGGCTGACGGTGCCGCCCGGCATCGACACCTCCGATCTGCTCGCCAAAGCGGTCAACCACCGCGTCGCCTACGTCCCGGGTCGCGGGTTCTACGCCGACGGCACCGGCGGCAGCCAGGTACGCCTGTGCTTCAGCTACCCCGAGATCGCTCGCATCGGCGAGGGCGTGATCCGGCTCGGTGAACTGCTCCACGAGGAACTCGAACTGGTGCAGGCGGTGTTCGGCGGCAGCACCCCGCGCACGCGGCCGCGGCACGAGGGCTCGTCCGGCAACCGGGGCGGCTGATCCGCCCACACGCCGCCACGCGACGCATCACCTGTACCCATCCGGCCCGCCACCACCTCGACGACCAGGAGTCCCCGATGCCCGAGCCGACCTCCGTCGCCGTGCTGTCCGGCGGGATCTCGCTGGAGCGCGACGTCAGCCTGCGATCGGGTCGCCGCGTCGCCGACGCGCTGCACGAACGCGGTCTGCAGGTGACCCGGCTGGACGTCGATGTCCGGCTGGTCCACACCCTCCAGACCGACGGGTTCGACCTCGCATTCCTCGCCTTACACGGCGCCGCCGGCGAGGACGGGACCGTGCAGTCGCTCCTCGACCTGATCGGGCTGCCCTACACCGGACCGGACGTGCTCGCGTCGTCGTTGGCGTGGAACAAGCCGATCGCGCAGGGGCTGTACGCCCGCGCCGGGCTGGACGTGCCCGACCGCGTGACCTTGAGCCAGCAGGCGTTCCGGGAGATGGGCGCCTCCGCCGCGGTCGAGCACATCGCGGACGCGCTGGGCCAGCCCCTGGTGGTCAAGCCAGCGACCGGCGGCTCGGCGTTGGGTCTGTCGATCGTCGACGACGCGGCACGGCTGCCAGAGGCCATCGTGGGGGCGTTCAGCTACGCCGAGGCGGTGCTGATCGAGCGTTTCATCCACGGGACGGAGGTGGCGGTGACCGTGCTGGACGGCCAGCCGCTCCCAGCCGTGGAGATCCACCCCAAGGAGGGGGCGTACGACTTCAACGCCCGCTACACCGCCGGCGCGACGGAGTTCCACGCGCCGGCGCGGCTCGATGCGGCCGCGCAGGAGGCGTGCGACCGCACCGCGCTGACCGCGGTCGACGCCATCGGTGCACGCCACGTCTCCCGCGCCGACCTCATCGTCGATCGTGACGGTCGTCCATGGCTGCTGGAGCTCGACACCTGCCCGGGCCTGACCGACACCTCGCTGACGCCGTTGGCCGCCGACGCGGCGGATCTGACCTTCGGGGAGCTGTGTGAACGGCTGGTGTCGCTGGCGTTGCGCGACGCGACGGGCTGATCGCGACGTCCACCTCTCGCGACACCGCACCTTCAGGAGGTACCTGTGATGACCGGGTCTGACTCGCCGTCCGAGGACGGCGAGCGGCACGCCCCGTTCCACACGGAGACGACCGCCGACGCCCTGGACGGGCCAGCTCCCACCGTGGTGGCGTTCGACGTCGGCGAGGTCCTGATCGACGAGTCGCGCGTCTGGAGCGTGTGGGCGGGCCTGCTGGGGATCTCGCCCATGACGTTCGGTGCGGTCCTCGGGGCGGCGATCGTCCAGGGCCAGGACCACCAGGCGGTGTTCCCGCACGTCGCGCCCAACGTCGACTGGCACGCGCTCGAGGACGAGCACGAGGAACGCTACGGCGGCTTCCAGGAGACCGACCTCTACCCGGATGTGCGCGCCTGTCTCGACGATCTGCGTGAAGCCGGCGTCCGGATCGTGATCGCCGGCAACCAGCCGCAGCGACGCAGCGCACAGTTGGCCGCTCTGGACCTGCCGTGCGAGGTGATGACGACATCGGAGGAGTTGGGCGTCGAGAAGCCGGATGCCGGTTTCTTCGAGGCCATCCTGGATCTCGCCCAGGTCGCGGAGCCGTCCGAGGTCCTCTACGTGGGTGACCGTGTCGACAACGATATCGCCCCCGCGCTGGCCATGGGCCTGCGCACCTGCTGGTTGCGTCGAGGGCCGTGGGGACAGCTCCAGGACCTCCCCGACGAGGTCGTTCCGGACCTCACCCTGGAAGGTCTCGGCGAACTCCCGGTCCTCCTGGCCGCGTGGCACGACGAGGGGTCGGCGACGTCCAACGAGGATCCACCGCGAGGTGCAACGTGAGCGAACAGGGAAAGCGGGCAGCCGGACGCGCCGCAGCGGAGCTGGTCGAACCAGGGATGCGGCTGGGCCTCGGGACCGGTTCGACGGTGGAGCACCTCCTCGTCGCCCTGGCAGAGCGGCGGTTGGACGTCGCCGGGGTCCCCACCTCGGAGGCCACCGCAGCCCGGTGCCGTGAGCTCGGGTTGCCGCTGATCACCCCCGATGAGGTCGACGAGCTCGACCTGGCGATCGACGGTGCGGACGAGATCGACCCGCAGCTCTCCGCCACCAAGGGAGGTGGTGGTGCCCTGCTCCGTGAGAAGGTCGTGGCGTCCATGGCACGCCGCTTCGTCCTGATCGCGGATCGCGAGAAGCTGGTGGAGCGGCTCGGTGACTCCTTCCCGCTCCCGATCGAGGTCGTCCCGTTCGCGATCGCACCGGTGACCCGGGAGCTGCGCTCGCGCGGGTTCGACGTCCAGGTCCGTCACAACGAGGACGGGCAGGAGTCGCGGACCGACAACGGCAACGCACTGCTCGCCGCGCGCTATCCGGGCGGCATCGAGGACCCGGCCGTCACCGACGTGACCCTCACGCTCCTACCGGGCGTGGCCGCATCCGGCCTGTTCGTCGAACTCGCCCAGTTGGCGTTGATCGCCAGCGGCGACGACGTCGAGGTGGTCCGTCCGGCTTCGGAGCCCACCTCCGAGGAGCGCGAGGAGACCGGCGGGTGGTGATGCGACACGGACGCGCCCAGCCAGTGACATCCCGCCCGCGGCGCGTCCCGGTGACCGACGGTCCCCGCTGAGGCGCTCCCTAGTCCTCGTCGTCGATGACCTCCGCGGCTGCGACGGCTGCGGTGTCCTCCACGGCGGTGCCCTGACGCCCCAGCCCGGCTGCGACCACACCGACGATGCGTTCGAGGTCGTCGACCGAGGTGAACTCGATCGTGAGCTTGCCCTTCCGGGCTCCCATACTGATCTTGACTCGAGCTTCAAGTGCGTCGGACAGGTCGTCCTGGAGTTCGATCAGCCCGGGCGCGGTGGCGGTCCGCCGTCGCGGCGAGCTGCTGCCGCCGCCCGGATCGTCGAGCAAACGGAGTCGGACGAGCTCCTCGGTGTCGCGCACCGACAGGCCCTCGTTCACGATCCGATCGGCGACCTTGGTCTGCTGTTCGACGTCGTCCAGCGCCAGCAACGCCTTGGCGTGACCGGCGCTGAGCACCCCGGCCGCGACGCGACGTTGGACGGGGGGTGGCAGGTGCAGCAGCCGGAGCGTGTTGCTGATGGACGGACGGGACCGACCGAGCCGGGTCGCCAACTCCTCCTGCGTGACGCCGAACTCCTCGAGCAGCTGCTCGTACGCGGCGGCTTCCTCCAGCGGGTTGAGCTGGACCCGGTGGATGTTCTCGACCAGGGCTTCCTTGAGCAGGTCGGTGTCGTCGGTGTGCCGCACCACGACGGGCACGGTCGCCAGCTGTGCCATCTTCGCGGCACGCCACCGACGTTCGCCGGCGATGAGTTCGTAGGACCCGTTGTCGGCAGGCCGCACCACCAGCGGTTGCAGCACGCCGACGTCAGCGAGGGAGACGGCGAGCCCATCGAGCTCCTCGTGGTCGAAGACCTCGCGGGGTTGCCTGGCGTTCGGACTGATCCGTTCCGGCGAGACCTCCAGCAGGGTCGCGGTCTCCGCGGGGACGGCCGCGTCCGGTGGGAGCGCGGCTGGGGACGGCGCGTCGACCCTGCCCGGGTCGGCGACCGGCGGTGGTGGTGGGCTGGACGGTTGCGCCGCGACCGGGAGCTCGTCCGCGGTCGGTCCGGGCTCCGCCGGATCGCCGCCGTCGGGTCCCGAAACAGCTCCACCGGGTTTCCAACCATCACCGGCGGGGTCCTGACGCGCCACCTCGTCGGCGGGATGCGAGGGGTCGTGCTCATCGGACGACGGGGCGTCCTCCCCGGCTGATGGGGGGATCAACGCCGCGAGCCCGCGGCCGAGTCCGGAGCGTCGGCTCACGGTTGCACCTCCTCGTCAGGCCCGGAGCCGCGGATGGCTGCCGGGGTCCCGTCCCGCTCGAGGTCGTCGTCGGCGAGGAGACGGTCGAGCGGTGACGGGTCGATGTCCGCGGGGGCGAGGTCGAGCCGTTCCACCATCTCCGCGGCCAGGCGGTCGTAGGCCCGTGCGCCCCGACTGGCTGGATCGAACGTGGTGATCGGTTGGCCGAAGCTGGGAGCTTCTGACAGACGGACGGTGCGGGGGATCACCGTCTCGAACGCGCGGTCACCGAAGTACGCCCGAACCTCGTCCACGACCTGCTGTGCCAGGTTGGTCCGACCGTCGTACATGGTCAGGACCACACCTCCCAGCTCCAGGTCGGTGTTGAGGTTGTCGCTGACCAGCTCGACGGTCCGGAGCAGCTGGCTGAGACCTTCGAGCGCGTAGTACTCGCACTGGATCGGCACCATGACCTGGTGCGAGGCGACCAGCGCGTTGATCGTCAGCAGTCCCAGGGACGGAGGGCAATCGATGAGCACGAGATCGTATGAGGTACGGGTCTGTTCGAGCGCGCGGCGGAGCCGCAGCTCCCGGGAGAAGGCGGGGACGAGTTCGACCTCGGCGCCGGCGAGGTCGAGGGACGCCGGGAGCAGCGCCAGGCCGGGGACGTCGGTCTCGCGGATCGCCTCCACCGCGTCCTGACCGTCGACGAGCACGCCGTAGGTGGACGCGTCACCCTCATCGAGCCGACAGCCGAGCCCGGTGGACGCGTTGCCCTGCGGATCGAGGTCCACCACCAGGACCCGGACGCCGAGCTTGGCCAGCGACGCCGCCACCGAGACGGTCGTGGTGGTCTTGCCGACCCCACCCTTCTGGTTCGCGACACAGATCACGTTGCCGAGCGGCGCACCCGCCGTCTCGACCGGGTTCTCCAGGGCCATGCACAGCCTCCCGTTGCCTCACGTGACAACCGCGGGTACCTCGCTCGGTCTGCGTCGCGACCCGGCATGCGGTCAGGCGAGCCGCTGCAGCATAACAACCCGCAAGCCGGTCGCCTCGTCGCTTCCACCGTCGTCGGCGGGGGTCGCCGCGACCGTGAGCCCCGCTCGCGCGATGGCTGCTTCGGCCCGCTCCAGCTCTTCCGGCCAGCGATCACCCTTGATCGCGTGGAGGCGACCACCGGGGGCCAAGAAGGGGGCGCACCACGGCACCAGCTGTGCGAGTGGAGCGACGGCTCGGACCGTGACCACATCGAACGAGCCGGCGAGGTCACCGGTCCCCAGCGCTTCAGCACGCCCGGTGTGGACCTGGACGTCGACGTCCAACGCCTCGGCGGTCTCCTCGAGGAACCGGGTCTTCTTCCGCGTGCTATCCAACAGCTCGACCGCGAGGTCCGGACGGACGATGGCGATGACCATGCCGGGGAACCCGCCTCCTGTGCCGACGTCGAGCACCCGGAGGGGCCCAGGAGGTAGCGTCCCCGCCAGCGCGATGGCTTCGGGCACGTGCCGGCTCAGGAGCTCGGATCGCGCGCGCTTCGAGACCAGGTTGTGGGGGGACGTCGCGACCGCCTCCGTGAAGGCGGTCAGCTGGTCCCGTTGCTGCTCATCGAGGTCCATGACACGAGCCTAGCGATGGCCGTCGACCGTCCGACGCCGGCTCCCACCGGGTAGGGGACGCCCCATCGACGTTGTTCCCCGTGGAACGTGGCTCCTGGGAGGATCCAGGCGGGGGACCGCATGGCACGACGGTCTTCGACGACGACCGGGGGACGGCCAGGCCACGTCCACCTGCGGTCGGGGGCACGGACACGCTCGCCAGGATGACCGACACGGCCCTGCCCCCCTGCAGCAACGGACAACCGCGGCCGCCCGCAGCAACCGAGCGGACCAGCCCTGTGCGCGGTCTGCGTCGACCGGGCAGCCGACACGCCTCGTCGCCGCCCCATCGGCACCCATCCGCGCTGACGTGCGCCATGCTGGCGCGCGATCCGTCGCCCTCGCCCCACCACGACCGAGCGGTACCACGCAGGCGACGTGCCCGGCCCAGGAGGTGGCTCGATCAGAGCGCAGGATCCAGGTGGATGCCCCGCAAGGGGGCCCCGAGGGAGCATGCCTGGACGGCAGGTGACCGAGGTCCAACGCCGCGAGGCGCCACGTTCGGTACGCGAGCCGGGCCACCCACCGCCGCGGGCACGACGGGGAGCCGCCCGACCGCTCATCGCGGTAGCGACGCGACGCCAGACCCCCCGGTGCCGGGCGTCCCGCCCGGGCGGGGAGGGCATCCTGGCAGCGATCGCCCGCACCGGGCCCCCGCACCACGGCCGGGGGTGACCTGCCTCGCCATCGGCGAACGGGTGGATCGACGCCGTGGCGGTGGTGGATCGACGCCGTGGCGGTGATCGTACGCGTGGAAGACCTGCGTGTGGTCGGGGGGGCCGAGGCCCTCCTGGTCGCGTAAGCATCTGCGACCTGGTCGGTGCGGTCGGCGCCGACTCCGAACCAGCGCACGTTCGTGCCCCTCTCCCACGGCGCCCGTCTGCCGGACGTGCAGACCACGGTCCCACGGCCCATCACGCGGCGATCCTGGCCACATGCCAGCCGGGGTAGTGCCACTCGTTCCACGTGGAACGGTGTGACGACCGGTCGGGGCCGCAGGTGGCCGCAGTTCGGGTCGAGCCCCCACCCGTCCGAATCCCGACAAGGTGCACCGGCTTCGTCCGGCCGTCGAGCCGGCAACGCCTTGGCGGCCGACCATGACCGGTCGCCGCGTTTCACGTGGAACAGCCGATCGCCGCTGCCGACCCGTCGGGCGGCTCACCCGCGGGGGGTCCAACAGTTCGTCCCGTTCCACGTGGAACCCGGGCTGACGCCGAGGTGGGGCCCCCACGACCCTCACAGCCGGTTCCCGACCCCCGGCCGGACCGCGCTGCCGCCTCGCACGGGCAGTTCGTGCCGTCGCAACCGCCCCAGCACGCGCTCGATCGACGATCCCGTGGACGATCGCGAGCCCACCGACCCACCTGCTGGATGCCTGGAGGGAGACGGTCACAGCTCGCACCGCAGGCGGTCGCCGACCACCTCCTCCGCGTCGCGGTCCACGGTCCCGCCGATGAACGCGGATGATGCCCCAACATGCCGGTAGGCAGACGGCGTGATCGACGTGCCCGGAGCCACAGCGTCCCAGCCCATGCACCCACGTGCTGAGAACGGCACCGCCCCTCCGCTCGGCGTGACGCCCACCTCCTGTCCCCTGTGGCCGCTCTCCGGACGGCGCGCGGACAGCGCCGTCCATGAGCGAGACCCAGAGCCCCAACCGCTGCCATCAGTCCCCACCTCGCAACCCTCCATGCTCGAGCCGCGCGTACCTGGCGCCAGCTCCGACCGAGCTCACGACACCAACAGGCCCTTTGACCAGGAACTGACCGGGCGGTGGAGCCCGGAGCCACGTGCCGCTGTCGCCACCGTCCGGAACCCGGCCCCGCGTCACGGCCGACCATCACCAGGTCCGGGGTCGCGGCCAACCATGACCTGGTCCAGGCTCACGGCCGGAGCAGGCAGGCGATCGGCGGTGTGCCGCGATCGGAAGGCTCCGTACCCTGCAGCGATGCCGTCGGATGCCCTCTCCTCATCGGAGAGCGCGGACTCCCCGGAGTCCGGTCGCCGGGAGCGTTCCGTGCGCCATCGAGCGATGCAACGTATCGTCGCTGGTCACCGCCGCTCACCCGTCTCGCGTGGGCGCCCGTCCGAGGCCATCAAGCGTTCCCCGTGGAACACAGGTCCGCCCGGGCGAGACGCCCGGGCGGACCTGTGTTCCCATCTGGTGCGTTCCGATCAGGCCGGCTCGATGATGACGCGCCGGGCCGGCTCGCGGCCTTGGCTGCGGCTGGTGACGCCCTCGACCTCGCTGACGAGATGATGCACGGCCTTGCGCTCGAACACGTCCATCGGCTCGAGCCGCTCCGGCTCCCCACCGTCGAGCACGTGATCGATCGCTTCCTCCGCCTTCTCCAGGAGCTTCTCCAACCGGCGCGACCGGTAGCCCTCAACATCCACCTTGACCCGGGCACGGCGCTGGAACTGCCGCTGGAGCGAGCACCGCACCAACTCCTGGACGGCTTCGAGGGTCTGGCCACGGCGACCGATCAGCGCGCCGCTGCCGACCTCGAGGATCTCGAGCTCCGCGTGATCACCGTGCACCTTGATGCGCAGATCACCGGGGAGATCCATCGCGTCGAGGAGACCTTCGAGGAAGTCCGCCGCAGCATCGGCTTCCGCGTCGAGATCCTCCGCCGTGAGCTCCACCTCATCGCCTTCACCATCGTCGTCGCGGTCACCAGGCTGCTCCCGGGGATCCGTCGCCTGGTCCTCCGACGGTGCCGGCTCGGCTGGGTCCGCTGCGCGCTCGTCTGCACCGACCTCGATCTCGAACGCGAACCGACCGCGCAGATCCCCGACCCCGGGTGCATCCAGGCGCAGTTCCACCTTCTCCGGATCGGAACCGAGCAGGTCGGCGACCGCGCCCGTGAGCGCCGTAGCGAGGTCATCACCTCGTGCGTTGACGGTTCGACTCATCGGCGTCGTCCTTTCAGCTCAGTCGCGTGCGCCGCCACGACGCGGGAGGTGATCGCGTCGCGGTCGACGGGTCTCGGTCGGGTCCGACTCCGGGGTCGGTTCCGGGTCTGCTGTCGGTTCCGGCTCGGCCGTCGGTTCCCGTTCGGGGGCCGCATCGGACGGCGTCTCCGGGACGTCCGGTTCGTCACCGTTGCGCTCGGAGGCGGGGGCATCGGCCGGCGGCGGTTCTGGGTCGGACGGCCGCTCACCCTTGGCGCGTTGACCGGACGACGCACCGGGTGACAGCCGGCCTGGCTTGGCCTCGTCCGAGCCCGCGCCTGGCTCCTCGTCGACCGCCCCGCCGCGCTTGCCGCGCTTGCCGCGCTTCCTGGTCTTCTTCGCCGCCTCGCCTCCCGGGCGATCGGCGAGCTCGCCGCTCTCCGCCTCGCTCTTGACCTCACGCAGGATGATGGCCTGCTGTGCGATCTGCCACACGTTCGTGGTCGTCCAGTACAGCAGGAGCCCCAGCGGGAACTGGAACGAGATGACCGCCAGGAAGATCGGCATCACGTACAGGAGGATCTTCTGCTGCTGGGCCATCGGGTTGTCCTGCCCGACAGCGCTGTTGCGTGCCATCATCTGCTTCTGCGAGATGAACAGCGACCCGGACATCAGCACGATCAGCAGCCAGCCGGGCCAGCCGGTGTCGCTGACGAAGGCGGCGATCCCCTGGACCGACGCGTCGTCGGGCACGAAGGCCGTGAAGAAGTAGAACGGGGCGTCGGAGAGCTCCTCCTCCATGCCCCGGATCGTCCAGAACAGCGCGATGAACACCGGTGCCTGAGCCAGCAACGGCAGGCAGCTGGCCGCCGGGTTGACGCCTTCCTTCTGGAACAGCGCCATCTGCTCCTGCTGGAGCTTCTGCTTGCGCGCCCGGTAGGTCTCCGGGTCCTTGCGCATCAGGTCCCGGTCGACCTTGTACTTCTTCTGGAGCTCCTTGACCTGCGGCTGGATCGCCTGCATCGCCCGCATCGAGCGGGTCTGCTTGATCGCGAGCGGCAGCAGGAACACCCGAACGATGAGGGTGAGGGCGATGATGGCCCAGCCCCAACTGTGCACACCGAAGACCGGGTACACCAGGTCGTGCAGGAAGGTGATGACGCCCTCGAAGAACCCGAGGACGGCGTCGGCGATGGAACGGAACACGGGCAGCTACTTCCTCGACGAAGCATCGGACGTCACCGCTGACGTCGGCGTCGGCTCGTCCGATGGGAGCGGTTCGTCCGATGGGGCGCGACGGGGCGGAACCGGGTCCAGCCCGCCGACGTTCCAGGGATGACAGCGCAGTAGGCGTCGGGTCCCCAGACCCAGACCGCGCAGCGCACCGTGTTCCCGGATGGCCTCGACGGCGTAGGTGGAGCACGACGGGTAGTAGCGGCAGCGGGCGACGCGGAACGGCGCCGTCCAACGGTAGATGGTGAGCGGTACCAGCAGCACCCACGCCAGGGGCGACCGGCGACGCACCGATCCATCGGATCCGGTCATGCGACCAACCTCCCCTTCGTCGGCGCCACCGGATCGATGGCTGGCTCGGCTCCCGCCCGCATGCCTGGCAGCTGCGACTCCGTCTCCTCGCCGCCCGGCACCGCGAGGACTCCCAACCGTCGAGCCAGGCGTTGGACCTCCGGCAGGACCTCGTGCAGGTCGCTGTCCGCACATCCGGCGCGGGCCAGCAACACCACGTCCACGCCGTCGGTCAGGGGAAGTCGCCGAGCGGCCTCGCGGAGCAGACGCTTCGCCCGGTTGCGCTGGACGGCACCGCCGACACGACGCGACGCGATGACCGCGACGCGCGGCCGACCACGACCCTTGGCCCGGTCACGTACGTGGAGCACGACGAGATCGCCGGCACGCTGCCGGCGACCCCGGAGCACCGCGCTGACGTCGCGCCCGTCCCGGAGCCGATCGTGGGGCGCCGGGCTCACGCGGTCAGGCCGAGAGCTTGGAACGACCGCGACGACGACGCTGGTTGACGACGCGTCGACCGGCACGGGTCTGCATGCGCGCACGGAACCCGTGCTTGCGCGAACGGCGGCGGTTGTTGGGCTGGAAGGTGCGCTTCACGGCAGGGCCCTCCCGGGGCGATGGGGTGCACGCGGCTTCGCGGACGTCGTCTTCGGACCGTGGAGGCTCCGTGGTCCGCGGCGAGGTGCCGGGACCTGACGATCTGGAGCGACCGCGGCCAGGTCGAACGGCGCCCGCCGGTGCGGGCGGTCCACGCGAGGCTACCCCGATGCGCGCGGGCCGAGCAACCGGTGCCCCGCGGCGCGCATCCCGACCGGGTCGACCTCGCACGCTCGGTGGATCGGTTCGGATGGGATGGACCGTGCCACAGCCCGACGCCGCACGCACGGATGAGGTTCCAGCGCGTCGACGATCCGACGCGGTCAACCGTCCGCCTCAACCGAACTGTTGCGGGAGCGCGGCGGGCCGGTGTACGGTTCGCGATCGCCTGCCGGATGAGCGGAGATCCGGTTCACGTGGACCACGGTGTCCCCGCTGGGAGCCCGGCCACGTGAGCTGTGGTCGACGATCGTGCGGGGCACGAGAACCTGGTTCCCGTGCGCCTCGGCAGGTCTTCCCCGCCGCGGCTCGGCCTGCGGACCGCCCGCCGTGGCGTCGACGTCCACAGTTGTGGAAAATCCTGTGGATGACGACGTCCGGTACCTGCGTGGCCCGTTACCGTCCGCCCCCGACGACGACCCCCGTCGCCCGGTTGCGCCGCACCACGGTGAGGAGCCAGCGTGTCACACCCATCGACGCTCGATCTCGAGACGTTGTGGCAGCAGAGCTTGGAGCGCGTGCTCCCGGATGTGGCGTCGCCAGCGCAACGTCAGTGGCTCGAGGCGACCCAGCCGGTCGGGTTCAGCGAGGACACCATCGTCCTCGCCAGTCCCAACGCGTTCGCCCGCGAGTGGCTGGAACGCAACTGTGGTGAGGCGTTGCGTTCCGCCCTGTCGGATGCGGCGGGCCGAGCACTGACCGTGGTGCTCACGGTCACCCCCCGCCCGGAACCGGTCGACCTCCACCGCCCGGACGACGGCGGCACCAGCAGCGGATCGCCATGGTCCGCACCCTCCACCTCGCCGGGGCACGTCGCGGGGTCGACCGCCCCTCGGACCCACCTGCCGGCCGGTCCCACGCCGGTGGCCGGAGGTGGTGACGGGGATCCTCCCGCCGACGTCTCCGCCGAACCGGCCGCCAGTCCGCCTGCTGCGGCCGCGTCCGTCGGTGCAGCCGTGCCCGCGACGTTCACCTCGGATGACGCGGCCGCAGCCGTCATCGGTCGAGGGCTGGCGACGTCCGCATCCCAACCTTCGGTCGTCAGCGGGGGCCATGCGATGGACGAGCCCTCCATGGAGGATCGCCACATCAGCGGTCCGTCCGCACGCACCCACCAGCACCGCCTCGGCGACCACGATGAGGCACCCGATCCGTCGCACGGGGCGTCGCACGGTGGAGGCGACCTCAACCCGCTGCACGCCCCCGGCCGGCCCGAGGGCCCGACCGTGGAACTGCCGCCGCGTCGACGGCCCGAACCCGACGAGGTCGAACCGGACACCCAACTCAACCCGAAGTACTCGTTCGATGACTTCGTCATCGGTTCATCGAACCGGTTCGCGCATGCCGCCGCGACCGCGGTCGCTGAGGCGCCCGCCAAGTCGTACAACCCGCTCTTCATCTACGGCGGGGCCGGGTTGGGCAAGACCCACCTGCTCCACGCCATCGGACACTACGTCCGCAACCTCTACCCCCGATTGGGGGTGCGCTACGTCACCACGGAGCAGTTCACCAACGAGTTCATCAACGCCATCCGTGACGACCGGATCACCACCTTCCAGCGCACCTACCGGCAGGCCGACGTGCTGCTGATGGACGACATCCAGTTCCTCCAGCAGAAGGAGCGGACGCAGGAGGAGTTCTTCCACACCTTCAACGCGTTGCACAACGCGGAGAAGCAGATCGTCATCTCCAGCGACCGACCCCCCAAGCAGATCGCCCAGCTCGAGGACCGGCTGCGCAGCCGCTTCGAGTGGGGGCTCATGACCGACGTGCAACCGCCCGACCTCGAGACCCGCATCGCGATCCTGCGCAAGAAGGCGGAGACCGATCGGCTCGGGACCGCGCCGGACGTCCTCGAACTGATCGCCTCCCGCGTGGAATCCAACATCCGTGAGCTCGAGGGTGCGCTCATCCGGGTCGCCGCCTTCTCCAGCCTCCAGCAGGCACCAGCCGACACGGAGATGGCCGAAGCCGTCCTCAAGGACCTCTTCCCCGACGGCCGGGACCAGGAGGTCTCGATCCAGCTGATCATGGAGGAGGTCGCCGACTACTTCTCCATGTCGGTCGACGAGTTGTGTTCCAGCGCCCGCAACCGGCCGCTGGTCACCGCCCGACAGATCGCGATGTACCTCGCCCGTGAGCTGACCGAGATGTCCCTGCCACGGATCGGGAAGGCATTCGGTGGTCGTGACCACACCACCGTCATGCACGCCAAGTCCAAGATCGCCGCGTTGATGCAGGAGCGCCGGGTCATCTACGACCAGGTCCAGGAGCTCACCAACCGCATCAAGAAGCGCGCGAGGACCGGGTGAACCCACCCCAGGACGGCTCGGTCGATCCGTCCCCACCGTCAGCTGTCCACATCATCCACACCGGCTTGTGGACAACCTTGTGGGTGATCGGTGGACCTCCTGCGGCCCCCGGCGACGTCCCCGTGGACGGCCTGAGGACGCAGCCCCGGGTCGACGCTGCACGGTCCCGCCCGTGCAGGGTCACCGCCTGCCTTCGGCCCGTGCCCCACCGGACTCCGACCGGACCGACCGCGTCGCCGACCACCGCGACGGCTCCGAGGTTGGGGACCACCGGTGGAGGACCGGTGCACGGCGCGGCCATCCGGTGGAAGCACATCGGTGTGGTTCAGTGGTCGGTGGACAACCTCCACCAGCGCCCACAACCTCACCAGCAGGGCGGCACCGGCACTGACCTGCGACGATGGTGGTCATCCACAGGATGCACAACCCCGACTACGGTGACGGTTTCAATGTCTAGAAGACCACGTTCTCACCACGGCTGTGGACCAACCCGGCCAGGAGGAGCACCGTGAAGCTGCGTGCTGAACGCGCCGAGTTCGCTGACGCCGTGTCCTGGACGACCCGGACGGTCGGTGCGCGTGTGACCCTGCCAGCGTTGTCCGGGGTCCTGCTCGAAGCGGCTGACGGCAAGTTGACCTGTCGTGCGACCGATCTGGAGGTCGCCGCGGAGGTCTCGATCCCCGTGCAGATCGACCGGCCGGGCACCGTCCTGCTCCCCGGTCGGTTGTTGTCCCAGCTGGTGGCCCGATTCCCCGAGGCACCGGTCCAGATCGACGGGGACGGCGACCGCGTGGAGATCACCTGCGGGCGGGCCACGTTCAAGGTCCGCGGCATGCAGGCGGAGGACTTCCCGAGCCTGTCCGCACCCGCTGATGACGCGCCGCAGGGGCAGATCAAGGCTGATGCGTTCTCGCGCCTGGTCAACCAGGTCGCTCGCGCCGCGTCCAACGACGAGGGACGACCGGTGCTCACCGGTGTCCAGCTCGATGCGTCCGATGGGAGGTTGACCGCGGCGGCGACCGACAGCTACCGGCTCGCGGTGAGGTCGGTCGCGTTCGAGGAAGCGGTGGAGGGAACCGCCCTGGTCCCGGCACGCTCGTTGCTGGAGGCCGCCAAGGGGGCCAGCGAAGCCGGCGGAGCGGTGACCCTGATCCTCGAGGAGGGCCAGGTCTCGTTCCTCTTCGGCGACCGGCGGTTGACTACCAAGCTGATCGAAGGGTCCTTCCCCAACTACCGCGCCCTGTTGCCCGACGCGCATGAGACGTCGGTGGTCATCGATCGGGCCGCGCTGGCGGAGGCACTGCAACGGGTCGCGATCGTGGCGATGGGCCAGGCGAACACCCCGCTGGAACTGACCTTCGAGGATGGGTCGCTGGATCTCCAGGCCACCAACCAGGAGATGGGAGACGCCGCGGAGGCGTTGCCGGCGGAGGTCGACGGTGAGGGGCTGTCGATCGCGTTCAACCCGGCGTACCTGCTCGCTGGGCTGGAGGCCACCGGTACCGAACAGGTCCGGGTGGAGCTCCGCGATGGGCTCAAACCGGCCGTGCTCAAGCCGCATCGCGAGGACGGCGACGTCGACGATCTCACCTACCTGCTGATGCCGATGCGGGTCAGTTGACCCCTGCCTCGTGACCCGCGCCGGAGGCACCCGTGTTCCTGGAGCGTCTGGACCTCACCGATGTGCGGTCCTACGACCGCGTCTCCTGCACGTTCGGGGACGGCCCCACGGTGCTGATCGGCCCCAACGCTCAGGGCAAGACCAACCTGCTGGAGGCGATCCACCGGGCCGCGAGCGGCCGGTCGCACCGGGTGCCCTCCGACGGGCCCCTGGTCCGGGCCGGCGCGGAGGTCGGGGTGATCCGCTGCCACCTCGTCACGGACGAGGGACGACGTCGCAGCGTGGAGCTCGAGGTCGGCACCGGACGACGGACCCGCACCCGGGTCGATGGGCAGGACGTACGCAGAGCCTCGGAAGCGATCGGGGTGCTGCGCGCGGTGCTGTTCGCCCCGGAGGACCTCGCGATCGTGCGGGGAGACCCGGCGGAACGGCGTCGGTTCCTCGACGATCTGCTCGCCCAGCGCCGGCCGGCCTTCGCCGCCGCCCGGGGCGAGTACGAGCGGGCGCTGCGCCAGCGCAACCAGCTGCTCAAGCAGGCCCGGTCGCTGCGCGGTGAGGCCCGGAGCGCAGCGACCTCCACGATCGACGTCTGGACCGAGCAGCTCGTCGCCCATGGCACCCAGCTGCTCGCCGCTCGTGTGGCCGCGGTCCGTGCGTTGCAAGGCCCCGTGGACACCGGCTACCGCCAGCTCGCTGACCGCCCGGAACGGGTGACCCTGCGGTACCGATCCAGCGCCGGCGACGAGCTCGGCGCCTCGAGCGATGATGGCGCGGCCGTCCCCGACCCCGGCCCGATCAGCACCGCGTTCCGTGCCGCGCTCGACGAGGTGGCGCAGGAGGAGCTCGACCGGGGGCAGACCCTGGTGGGCCCGCACCGCGACGATCTGGAGCTGACGATCGGCGAACTGCCGGCCAAGGGCTACGCATCGCACGGGGAGGCGTGGTCGCTGGCCCTGGCGTGCAAGCTCGCCACCTCGACGGTCCTCGCGGAGGTCGGTGACCGTCCCGTGGTGTTGCTCGACGACGTCTTCGCCGAGTTGGACGAGACGCGTCGCCAGCAACTGGCCACCGCGTGCGAGGCGTTCGACCAGGTGATCGTGACGGCTGCCGTGGACGCCGACGTACCGCTCGAGGGTGCACGCGTCGAGGTGGTCAACGTCGACGGGATCACGCAACTGACGCCGCGACCGTCGTCCGGGGACGCGTCCGCAGCGGGCGCCGCATGAGTGGTGACGACCGCCGCTCCCGCCAACCTCGCGCACCGAGGAAGGCGACGGGTGAGGCGGCCTCGGTGCGACGTGCCGGCCGGATCGACGTCGACGAGCAGGTCTACGCCCGACGCCGCGCCCAGCAGGCCCGTCGACGCGCGAAGCAGGACCGTGACGCGTTCGATCCGTCACCGCCCGCCGAGGACGACTGGGTCGTGCCCGACGAGGACACCGACGGGCTCCGAAAGGTCGGACCACCCACGCCGCTCGGTGACACGCTCAACGAGTTGATCGAGCGGCAAGGCTGGGGGGAGCGCCTGGGAGCGTCGCGTTTGGCGGCCAGGTGGGAGGACATCGTCGGCCCCGAGCTCGCACAGCAGTGCGAACCGCTGCGGTTGGCTGGCGGCACGCTGGTGATCCGGGCGGCCACACCGACCTGGGCGACGCAGCTGCGCTACCTCACCCCGCAGCTGAAGGCCAACGCGGTGCAGATCCTCGGGGCCGGTGCGGTGCGCGAGGTGCGCGTGACGGTCGGGGACCTGTCCGACGGCGCGGACGGCTGAACCCTGCGAACGACGACCCGGTGTGCGGGAACCGTGGACGGTCGGGGGACGACCACCTCGGTGTCGGCAGGTCCGACGTCGGACGATGCGTGCCTTTGGACCCCTCCGGCCGGTCCGCTGGACCCTGTCCGCGTGGTCGCGTCGCCGGCACCGTCGGCGCCAGCTGGCGGCTGGACCATCGGCACCCGCTGAGGTCAGCCCTGTCCGCCCACGACCGTCCGCAACGAGGTCCGCCGTGATCGCCATCGCCCAACGCTCGTTCGGCGTGCTCGCGCTCGTCGCGCTGGTGATCGCTACGGCCACGTTCGCGGCGTTGCTCACGCGGCGGGTTCCGCCATGGCTGCCCGATGCGGCGTTGCCGACCGCGACCGCGATCGCCGCCGTGGCGACCGGGGGGTCCCTGCTGCTCTCGGAGGTCGCCGGGTACCTACCGTGCACCCTGTGCTGGTACCAGCGGATCGCGATGTACCCGCTGGTGCTGATCCTCGGCGTCGCGGCCGCTCGCGGTGACCGGCAGGTCTGGCGCGTCGCCGTGCCGCTGTCAGCGATCGGCAGCGCGATCGCGATCTGGCACATCGCGATCGAGCGCAATCCCGCTCTCGGCGGCGCCTGCGACCCCGCCGCGCCGTGCTCGATCATCTGGGTCCGGGAGTTCGGGTTCCTCACCCTGCCGACCATGGCGCTGATCGGGTTCGTCGCC
The DNA here is from genome assembly GCA_007121785.1 of Nitriliruptoraceae bacterium. Taxonomy (GTDB): domain Bacteria; phylum Actinomycetota; class Nitriliruptoria; order Nitriliruptorales; family Nitriliruptoraceae; genus SKTG01. The sequence continues at coordinate 6,690 of SKJX01000101.1, read as the reverse complement.
ATCGCCGGGCTGACCTTGGCCGCCCGTGACCGCTGACCTGCTCGACGTCCCGTGACCGCCGAGCCCGTCCAGGACCCCTGCTCCCGCCGCACCCGCTAGGAGGACGACGATGTCCAACACCCCCACCCGCAAGGCACGCGCCAAGGCCGACCGGCAGGCTCGGGAAGAGCAGCGCCAGGCTCAGCAACGTCGGCAGCGGTTGCTGCTGGCCGCCGGCGGGGCCGTCGTCCTGCTGCTGGCCGTCGGGGTCGGAGTCCTCTCCGCCGGCGAGTCAGCGGACCGGCAGGACATCCCCACCGTCGAAGAGGTCGCTGGCGATCCGACGATCGAGGGCGAGGGCTTCCCGCCGGCCCCGGAGGACCCCGGCGACGATCCGGTGGTCGGCGAGCCGGCACCGGTCGTGCAGGGCGCGGACTTCGACGGCACCGAGGTCACGATCGGTGAACCCGGGCAGCCACAGGTGGTCGCGTTCATGGCCTCCTGGTGCCCGGCCTGCGACGAGGAACTGCCGCAGGTCGTCGACTGGGTGGAGGCTGGGGGCCTGCCCGAGGGCGTGGAGCTGGTCTCGGTCGCCACGAACCACGACCGGAGCCGACCCAACTGGCCGCCGCAGGATTGGTACGCCGAGGCTGGGTTCGACGAGCCGATCCTCGTCGATGACGACGCGTCGTCGGTGGCCGGCGCATTTGGGCTGACGGCGACGCCGTTCTGGGTCGCGATCGACGCGGACGGCCAGGCCGTCGGTCGGATCACCGGAATGATCGGTGCCGACCAGATGACCGCACTCGCCGAAGCCGCCGCCGGCTGAACCGCGACGTCGCAGGCCCGCGCCCGACGTTGCGCGCCGACCCCCGGTCCCGCGAGGATGGCCGGGTGCCGGAGCTGCCCGACCTGGAGGCCTACCTCGCCGCCCTGCGGCCGCGGGTGATCGACGCCTGCCTCGACCGTGTCCGCATCACCGGCGTGTCGTTGCTGCGCACCTACGACCCCCCGATCGAGCGGATCGAAGGTTCCCGGATCGTCGAGGTGTCGCGTCTCGGCAAGCGGTTGGTGTTCGGGTTCGAGCACGACCGCTTCCTCGTGTTGCACCTGATGATCGCCGGCCGGTTGCGCTGGCGGGACCACGGGGCGAAGGTGCCGGCCAAGGTCGGTCTGGCCGCGTTCGACGTGTCCGCGCCCGGGGATCCTCGGACCCCGGGTGGGTCGCTGGTGCTGACCGAGGCCGGCTCCAAACGCCGCGCCAGCCTCCATCTGGTCGCCGGTCGGGACGCCCTGGCCGAGCATGACCGTGGTGGCGTCGAGCCGCTCGAGGTCGACCGGGAGACGTTCGCGGCGCAGCTCACCCAGGAGAACCGCACCCTCAAGCGGGCGCTGACCGACCCCCGCCGGTTCGCTGGCATCGGCAACGCCTTCAGCGACGAGATCCTGCACACCGCCGGGCTCTCCCCGGTCCGTCGGACCCACCAGCTGGACGACGACGCGATCGGCCGCCTGCATCAGGCCACCGTCCAGGTGCTCACGGGCTGGAGAGACCACCTCGTCGACGAGGTGGCTGCGGGGTTCCCGGAGCGGGTGACCGCCTTCCGGGAGGGGTTCGCGGTGCACGGCCGCTACGAGCGGGCGTGCCCGACGTGCGGGACGTCGGTCCAGCGGATCCGCTACGCGAGCAACGAGACCAACTACTGCCCGCGGTGCCAGACCGAGGGCAAGGTGCTCGCGGACCGCAGCCTCTCGAGGTTGCTGCGCGACGACTGGCCGCGGACCGTCGACGAACTCGAAGGCGCGTGAGACCGCCTGCCGGCCGTTCACGCGTTCCCGCGCCAGTACGCGCTCCACGCCGCTGGGACCGCGTTCGGCTGGAGGGGTAGTGACGAAGGGGTTCGTGCGTCCACAGGCGGTCTCAGTGCGGCGAGCGGCGAGGTCCGGTCTGGTAGACTGCGGTTCGAGAACGTCGTACCGCACGCACGTCACACCGGTCGAGGACCCACCCGTCGGATCCATCCCGGTGCCGATCGGGCGCCGGTGGGCCCGAGGCGGGCGAACGTGGCTGCCCCGACCCGCGGCCCGAGCGACGGTCCACCGACGGTTCGCGGACCATCCCCCGGAAAGGTGCACGCTTGGCTGCTGCCCACGACGCCACGTCCGACGGAGGTGTCCCGGAACCGGTCGAGACCTACGACGCGAACAACATCACGGTCCTCGAGGGTCTCGAAGCCGTTCGCCGTCGCCCCGGGATGTACATCGGTTCGACCGGCCCCCGCGGGCTGCATCACCTGGTCTGGGAGGTCGTCGACAACTCGGTCGACGAAGCGCTCGCTGGCCGGTGCTCACGTATCGAGGTGACGCTGCTGGCCGACGGTGGTCTGCGCGTCGCCGATGACGGCTCCGGGATCCCGGTCGACATGCACGAGAAGGAGGGGCGTTCCGCCCTGGAGGTCGTCCTCACGGTGCTGCACGCGGGTGGCAAGTTCGACCAGCAGGCCTACGCCGTCTCCGGCGGGCTGCACGGGGTCGGTATCTCCGTGGTCAACGCGCTGTCCAAGCTGCTGATCGCGGAGGTCCGACGCGACGGGACGCTCTACCGCCAGACCTTCCGCCGGGGCAGGCCCGACGGCCCGGTCGAACCCGTCGGTGAGGCCGACCCGCACCTGCAGGAGCACGACCCGGACCGTCCGATCACCGGCACGTGCATCACGTTCTGGCCGGATGAGGACGTCTTCGTCGAAGGCGTCGACTTCATCCGCGACACGATCTGTCGCCGGTTGCGCGACACGGCCTTCCTCACCGCCGGGTTGAAGATCGTCGTCACCGACGAGCGTCCGGATCCGGACTCGGACGAACCCACCGAGCCGGTGGTCGAGGTCTTCCACGCACCCGGCGGGTTGCGCGACTTCGTCGATCACATCCGTACCACCAAAGCCAAGGACGGACTGCACGAACCCATCCATCTGGAAGCGGAGGAGATCGGTCCCAACGGCGCGCAGTCGGTCGAGATCGCGTTGCAGTGGATCAACGACTTCAACGACTCGATCCTGACCTTCGCCAACACGATCAACACCCACGAAGGCGGCACGCACGAGGAGGGGTTCCGCACCGCGATCACCTCGGTGATCAACCGGTGGGCGAAGGACAAGGGGCTGCTGCGCTCCAAGGAGGTCGACACGCTCACCGGCGACGACCTGCGCAGCGGGCTGGTCGCCATCGTCTCGGTCAAGGTCGGTGACCCGCAGTTCGAGGGCCAGACCAAGACCAAGCTGGGCAACACGGAGGTCAAGTCGTTCGTGCAGACCACGACCTACTCCCGGGTGGCGGAGTGGCTCGAGGAGCACCCCAACGACGGCAAGCTGATCGTGCAGAAAGCGGAGGGCGAAGCGCAGGCACGGATCGCGGCCCGCAAGGCCCGCGATCTGACCCGACGCAAGTCCCTGTTGGAGACCACCTCGCTGCCCGGCAAGCTCGCCGACTGCCAGACCCGCGACCCGTGGGAGTCCGAGCTGTACATCGTGGAGGGCGACTCGGCGGGTGGGTCCGCCAAGATGGCGCGCGACCGACGGACCCAGGCGATCCTCCCGATCCGCGGCAAGATCATCAACGTGGAGAAGGCCCGTCTACCGAAGATCCTCTCCAACAACGAGGTGCAGGCGCTGATCACCGCGATGGGGACCGGGTTCGCCGACGACTTCGACGTGGCCAAGGCCCGCTACCACAAGCTGGTGTTGATGGCCGATGCGGACGTCGACGGTGCCCACATCCGCACGTTGTTGCTGACGTTCCTGTTCCGGCACATGAAGCCGCTGATCGAAGCCGGCTACGTCTACCTCGCGCAGCCGCCGCTGTACCTGGTCTTCCACCCGACGCGGAAGAAGGAGCTGACCTACGCCTTCTCCGACGCCGAGCGCGACGGGCTCGTGGAACGGATCCGCGAGGAGGTCGGGCCGGACCGCAAGATCGAGGTCCAGCGGTTCAAGGGGCTCGGCGAGATGGATCCCGACCAGCTGTGGCAGACCACGATGGATCCGGAGAACCGGACCTTGAAGCTGGTGACGATGGATGACGCGTCGGCGGCGGACGAGATGTTCTCGATCCTGATGGGCGACGACGTCGTCGCGCGGCGCGACTTCATCCAGGCCAACGCCAAGTACGCGACGTTGGACGTCTGACGTGAGCGATGCCGTCGACGGTTCGGTCGCGCGGGCGCTGCTGTGGGTGCTCGCCGGTCTGCTCGTGCTGGTGACGTTGACGGTGCTCGTCGCCCCGGAACTGGCGAGCGCGCCCGGTGCGATCGGGGAGCTGCTCCTGCTGGTCCTCGCCGCCGGGCTGCCCGGTCTGATCCTCATCGCGCTGCTCGTTCGACGGCGTCGGCGACTCGACGACCTGGAGTCCTGACGATGGATCGCACCCTGCGAGCAGCACTGCTCGCCACCGTGATCGTCGGCGGCGGGATCGCTGCGCTCGGCACCTTCCTCGGTTTCCCCGCCGGCGGGGCCGTGACGGTCGGCGTGATCGCCGGGGTGCTGTCCGGAGGGCTCTTGGCCGCCGCGGGCCGACGCGCGGAGACCTTCCACCCCACCGACCCCAACGCCCACCTCGCCGACGACGCCCGGCCGGATCTCTCGGATGATGACCGGCCGGATGTCTCGGATGATGACCGGCCACGGCCTGGCGACGACGACCCATCGACGTAGACCCCGACCGGCGCGTGAGCGCGCCGACCCGGACCTGGACCCGCCCCGGAGGATCCCGTGCCCGACGACCCCACTCCCCCGAGCGACGACCCGACACCACCGGCTGACGGTGGGGGCGGTGACGCGACCTCCGGTGGCGATGGCGCGATCGGTGGGCCCGTCGGCTCCGACGGCGCGGCGACCCCTGGCGCCGGACCGACCCCCGGCAGTCGCGAGCCGATGCCGGGTGACCCCGTCCCCCGGGCGGAGGACGGCACCCCGCTCGACGCGACCGGCGGCGTCCTGGCTGCACGGGTCGAGCCGGTGGTGATCGAGGACGAGATGCGCACGTCCTACCTCGACTACGCCATGAGCGTGATCGTCGGGCGGGCGCTCCCGGACGTCCGTGACGGCCTCAAGCCGGTGCACCGGCGCATCCTGTACTCGATGGACGAGACGGGCTTACGTCCCGACCGGCCGTACCGCAAGTGCGCGTCGGCGGTCGGCGACGTGATGAAGAAGTACCACCCGCACGGCGACTCGGCCATCTACGACTCGTTGGTGCGCATGGGTCAGGACTTCTCGACCCGCTACGAACTGATCGACGGTCACGGCAACTTCGGCTCGGTCGACGGGGACCCGCCGGCGGCGATGCGCTACACCGAATCGCGGCTGTCACGGCTGGCGATGGAGCTGCTGCGTGACATCGATGAGGAGACGGTCGACTTCATCCCGAACTACGACGGGTACGAGGACGAACCCGTCGTGCTGCCCGCCCGGTTCCCGAACCTGCTGGCCAACGGGTCGACGGGCATCGCGGTCGGGATGGCCACCAACATCCCGCCGCACAACCTCGGCGAACTGATCGACGCCACGATCGCGTTGATCGACGACCCGTCGTTGACGGCCGTCGACCTGATGCAGTACGTGCCAGGACCGGACTTCCCGACCGGCGGGCTGATCCTCGGCAACCAGGGCGCGTACGACGCCTACACCACCGGCCGCGGCTCCATCAAGGTCCGTGCCGTCTGCACCATCGAGGAGCCCGAGCGGGGACGGGACCGCGAGCGCATCGTGGTCACGGAGATCCCCTACCTCGTCAACAAGGCGAGCCTGCTCCAGAAGATCGCCGAACTGGTCAACAACAAGGTCATCGCCGGCATCGCCGATCTGCGGGATGAGTCCTCCCGCGAGGGCATGCGGGTGGTCATCGACCTCAAGCGCGACGCCAACGCCCAGGTGGTGCTCAACCAGCTCTACAAGCACACGTCGCTGCAGGACAGCTTCGGGGTGAACCTCCTCGCGCTGGTCGACGGCGTCCCGCGGACGCTGACGCTCGACCAGGCGTTGAGCCACTACGTCGACCACCAGGTCGACGTGATCACCCGGCGCACCCGCTACCGCCTGCGCAAGGCCGAGGAGCGTGCCCACGTCCTCGAGGGACTGCTGATCGCGCTGGACGCGATCGACGAGATCATCGCGCTGATCCGCTCCAGCGAGTCCGCGGACACCGCCAAGTCGGGGCTGATGTCCGGCTTCGAGCTGTCGGAGATCCAGGCGCAGGCGATCCTCGACATGCAGCTGCGTCGTCTCGCACAGCTCGAGCGGCAGCGCATCCAGGAGGAGTACGACGAACTGCAGGAGCTGATCGCCGAGCTGCGCTCGATCCTGGCCGATCCCGGACGGGTCCGGCAGATCATCAAGGAGGAGCTCAACCACGTTCGCGATCGCTTCACCGACGAGCGACGCAGCCGGCTGGTCGCCGACGACGGCGCGATGAGCGTCGAGGATCTGATCCCGGTCGATGACGTCGTCATCACGCTGACGCGGGCCGGCTACGTCAAGCGCACCCCGGTCGATTCGTTCCGGACCCAGAAGCGTGGTGGCCGCGGCGTGCGAGGCACCGACATGAAGGAGGACGACATCGTGTCGCGCCTCCTGACCTGCTCCACCCACGACCACCTGCTGTTCTTCACCAACCGCGGCCGGGTCTACCGGATCAAGGCCTACCAGATCCCGGAGAAGT
>SKJX01000213.1 GCA_007121785.1 Nitriliruptoraceae bacterium | reverse complement strand
TCGCGCCGGACCGCGTCGCGGTCACCGTCCCGCGCGAGCTGCTGCCGGACGTGCGGGCCGGGTCGCGGCTCGACGTCATCGGGGCCGACCACCACGGGTCCGCGCACACGCTGGCGCCGGACGCGGTCGTGCTCGGGGCTGATGACGTGGACGTGTGGCTGGCCGTCGCGCCGGACACCGGGCCCGCGGTCAGCGCCGCCGCGGCGCAGGGCACGCTCACGGTGGTGATCCGGCCACCGTGACGGACGAACCCCCGGATCAGCCGCTGCCGGGAGCCCGCACGGACCGCTCGGCCTCCGCAGCGAACTGCCGGGCCATCCGCGGGAAGATCAGCCCGTGGAACGGCACCAGCGCGAGCCAGTACAGCCGGCCCCACAGCCCCCGCGGATGGAACCGCGCCCGCTGTGTGAGCCAGCTGCCGGTCCCGTCCGGCTCGACCCGGAACTCCAGCCAGGCCTCGCCGGGGACCTTCATCTCCGCCCGCAGCCGCAGCAACGTGGGACGCTCGAGCGCCTCGACCCGCCAGAAGTCCACCACCTCGCCGACCGCCAGCTCGTGAGGGTGCCGGCGACCGCGACGCAGCCCGATGCCGCCGACCAGCTTGTCCAGCGCACCGCGCAGCGCCCACAGCCAGTGCACGGAGCGGTAGCCCTGGTCGCCGCCGATGCTGCAGACGGCGGCGAACACCGCGTCGGGCGATGCGTCCGCGTGGACCCGGCGCTCGTCGGCGAAGACGGTGCCGCCCGACCACGGCGGATCCTCCGGACGCGGGTCCTCGGGCGTCTCCTCGTCTTCGCGGGGACGGTGCATGGACGGCGGCGCCTGCAGCGCTTGACCGCCGGCGCTGGCCCAGGTGGTCGCCACCTCCAGATCCTGGATGCGCGACAGGGCGAGTTCGACGGCCTCGCGGAAGGGGACCGTCTCGCGCGGGAGCAACCGGGCGACGGTGTCGTCGCGGACGACGACCTCGTTCTCCAGGCTGTCGATCAGCGGACGCGCCAGCCCGGTCGGCAGCGGCGTGACCAGGCCGATCCACAGCGACGACAGCCGCGGGGTGAGCAACGGCACCCGCACGATCCGCCGGCGTCGGAGCCCCGCGACCTCCGCGTAGACGTGCATCAGCTCCTCGTAGGTCAGCACGTCGGGACCGCCGACCTCGAGCACCTGGCCTGCGGTACGCGGCTCGTCGAGCACGTCGACGAGGTAGCCGAGGACGTCGCGGACCGCGATCGGCTGGCACCGGGTGGTGACCCATTTGGGGGTCACCATCATCGGGAGCACCTCGACGAGGTGGCGCAGCATCTCGAACGATGCGCTGCCGGAGCCCAGGATCATCGCGGCACGTAGTTCGGTGACCGGGATCGAACCGTCTGCCAGCACCTGCCCGACCTCGTGCCGCGATCGCAGGTGGTCGGACAGCCCTCCGTCGTCGTGGCCGAGCCCGCCGAGGTAGATGATGCGCTCGACGCCGGCCTCCTCGGCCGCGTCGCGCAGGTTGGCCGCGGCGTGGGCGTCCCGCGACTGGAAGCTGCCTTCGGCATCCATCGAGTGGACGAGGTAGTACACGGCGTCGATGCCCTCGCAGGCCGCCCGCAACGACGGCGCGTCGAACACGTCCGCCCGGGCGACCTCCACCTCGGCGCGCCAGGGCCGGTCGTCGAGCTTGGCGGGGGTCCGGGCCGCGCACCGGACCTGATGGCCGGCCGCGAGCAGGTGGGGGACCAGGCGGCCACCGATGTAGCCGGTCGAGCCGGTCACGAGCACGCGCATGGGCCGTCCTCCTCGTCACACAGGTTCGTGGCGGGGCGCGTCCGCGGACCGTGACCGAGGTGCGGTCACCCGCCGTCGCGGTCAGCGCTCGACGGCGCGGTGGCGGCGTCGGCGCGGTCGGCGGGGGCGAGCACCTCCTCGAGGAAGGCGGTGATGCGCGGGTAGGCATCGATCCGGTTGGCGAGCTTGGCCAGCCCGTGCCCCTCGTCCTGGTAGACGAGCAACTCGTTGCGCACGCCCTGGCGTTCGAGCACCTCGTGGATCTGCTCGGCCTCGGACAGCGGCACACGCGGGTCGTTGGCGCCATGCACGATGAACAGCGGCGCACGGATCTCCTCGACCCGGTTGATCGGCGACGCCTCCTCCAGCACCTCACGGTCGTGCTCCAGCGAGCCGTACTCGCGCTCGCGGAACGCCCGCCGCCACTCGGAGGTGTTCTGCAGGAAGGTCACCAGGTCGGACATCCCGACGATGTCGACACCGGCCGCCCACAGTTCCGGTTGGAACGCCAGCCCGGCCAGGACCATGTAGCCCCCGTACGAACCGCCGTAGAGCGCCGCCCGGTCCGCGTCGAGGTCGTCGCGGGACCCCAGCCAGCCGTGCAGCGCCGCGAGATCGCGGACCGAGTCCAGCCGCAGTTCGACGTCGTCGAGGTGCTGGTAGCGGCGCCCGTAGCCGGTCGAGCCGCGCACGTTGGGGGCGACCACCGCGAACCCCCGCGCGACGAGGTACTGCGTGATCGGGGCGAACGACGGGCGGTACTGGCTCTCGGGGCCCCCGTGGATGACCACGACCACCGGGAACGGCCCCTCGCGGTCCTCCGGGGTGAACACGAACGCGGGGATCTCCAGACCGTCGAACGAGGGGAACCGGACCAGTTCCGCGTCGACGAACGCCGCCGGGTCGACCTCGCCCGGGCTGACCGTCAGCCGATCGAGCGTCCCGGTGTCGGTGTCGTACCGCCAGGCATCACCGGGCTCCACCGGCGAGGTGTAGCCGAACGCCAGCCACCGGCCGTCCTTGGAGAACCGCAGGCCGTCCGCCACGCCGTCGCCCGGCAACGGCACGCGTGCGGTGATCTCCAGGGTGGCCGGGTCACGGAGCTCCGCGCGGGTGCGGCCGTCGTCGTTCCAGGCGACCAGCAGGTGCCGCCCGGTCCAGTCCACGCTGCAACCGGCCGACCAGCCGGGTTCGACCACGTACTCCCAGCAACCATCGGGCGTGCCCCGCGCGATGCCGGTGAACTCCCGCCCGACGTCGGTGGCGAAGAAGAACGCCGACCCGTCGGGTAGCCACGACGGGGAGCCGACGTTCGCGCTGCCCTCGTGGGGGGCGAGCTCGACGACGCCCGCGTCGTCGGCCTCGAGCGGTTCGTCGCCGAGCTGCTCCAGGTCGACGAGGTGGACCCGGTTGTCGCCGGCGTTGGTGGTCATCTCCGTCACGGCCAGGTAGCGCGCGTCCGGGGAGAAGCCGTCCGGCTGGGTCCAGCCGCCGGTCGCCATGACGCAGCGTTCCTCGCCGGTGGCCAGGTCACGGATCCAGGTGTCGAAGGCGACGCCGTCCCGCCGGTTGGTGGCGTACGCCAGCCACCGGCCGTCCCGTGAGACCCCACCCGGCCGGTGGATGTGCTCCTCGTCCACCACCAGGGCGTCCAGATCGTCCGGACCCCCGAGGGGGGTCGACGGATCGTCCGGGGCGGTGAACAGCTGGTAGCGCTCGTTGCCGCCGACGTCGGTGGCCAGCAGCAACCGGTCACCGTCGCGGGCCGTCTCGCCGACGACGGCAGGGAGGTAGCCGGCGCCGACCGGCTCCTCGAAGTCGGTCAGCGGCGCCAGCGCCTCCGCGGGCACGGGGAGCTGCGCCCCGTCCAGGTCGAGCCGGTGCACCTGTGCGGTGCCGGGCAGGTCGGAGGAGAGCACCAGCTTGTCCCCGCCGGGGGACCAACTGGACGGCGACGCCGTGCGGATCTCGAGGTAGGCGCGGATGTCCGGATGCGATGAAGTCATGCGCGGGAGGGTACGGGCCGACCGGCGGGCACGATCCGGACGGTGTGGGCGTGCGGCCGGGCCGTCACCCGGCGGCTGGTGGCCGGAACGCATCGAGCGCGATGTCGCAGACCTCGTGGAGGTCCGCTCCCCTGGGCACGTCGCACTGGAGGCTCCACAGCGCCCCGACCTCGGGGACCGGGACGAACCGTTGACGCACGTCACGGTCGATCAGTTCCGGATCGAGCGTAAAGGCCAGCTCAGCCACCGCATCGACCTCCGGGCCAGGATGATCGACGACGTCCACGTCCGTGACGTCCGAGCCCTGCGACTCGAAGATGCCGGCGTAGATCTCCGCGATCGCCTCGGCATCGTCGGGGTCGACGTCGAGGTCGAACGGGGTCAGGTTGACCTGGAGCGAGATCACCTCGTCCTCGTCCAGACCGACCGCATCACCGGGGGCGACGGCCATCGCCCGGATGTTGGAGATGTCCGGCTCGAGCGGCACCAACCGCGGCTGCCAGAACGCCCACCAGTCGGTGCCGTCCGCGACGGCGAACAGCGGGTCGAGGTCCTCGCCGACCCACCAGACGGCCGCTTCCTCGGGCGCACCCAGGACGTAGGCGCCGGTCGGCTCGTCCTCGATGAGCACCGCCGTCCATCCGTCGGGCAGCGCCGCCTCCACATCGGCGACCACCGACGGGTCTTCGTCGGCTTCCGGGTCGTCCGGCGCTTCGTCGGCCTCCACCTCGGGGTCCTCGCCGGGTGCGACGTCGTCGCTCACGTCGGTGTCGGGTACGTCGTCCGCGGGATCGCAGGCGACCAGGAGCAACGGCACGCAGGCCAGCACCACGAACGTCCGGACCGACGACCAGCGACGCGGCGTCGATCCAGGGGGCCGGGACGGCATCGGGCCTCACAACGTCGGGTCTCTGCAGGGTACGGCGACGTTCCCGGGGCATCGTCGCCGCTCGAGGCGTCTTCAGGGACCGGACCGCAGGGCTTCCGTCCCCGCCACCAACGGCCGAACGGTTACGGTGACCGCCCCGAGCGGGAGCACGTCGAGCTGGTCGCAAGCGGCAAGGATCCGGTGTCAGCGGCCGTGCTCGCCGGCGGCCGCTCCCGCCGCATGGGGTACGACAAACGCCGCGTCCAGGTCGAGGGCGTGCCTCTGCTGCGCCGGGCCGTGACCGCGGTCGCTGCGGTCAGCGACGACGTCCAGGTGGTCCTGGCCGACCCGGCGGACGCCGCGGTCGTCGAGGGGCTGCTCGACGACGCGGTGGCGCACGGCGAGCTGCGGATCACGCTCGACCATCGTCCCGGGCAGGGACCGGTCGCCGGGCTCGAAGCAGCGCTCGCCGGGGCACGGCACGACGCGGTGCTCGCGGTCGCCACCGACCATCCCTACCTCGATCCGACGGTCCTGCGACGGCTGGCCGAGCTGCTCGAGCGCCACCCGGACCGCGCCGTCGCGGCGGTCCACACCGACCACGGGCCGCAGCCGCTGCTGGCGGTGTACCGGACGTCGGCGCTCGTCCGGATCCGCGAACTCCTGGACGCCGGGGAGCGCCGCGCGACCGCCGTCCTCGCTGCGCTCGACCCGCTCCACCTCGACGGCCAGGAAGCCGGCCACGTCGACGGACCCAGCACCTGGGACGTGGACACCCCGCAGGACCTCGCGGCGCTCGAGCCGGGCACCCCGGCCGCGGATCGTGGTGGTTCGGTCCGGGCCGTCCAGGTCCACCGGGTCCGCTCCGGCGCCACGCCGACCTCGCAGGCGCTCGACGACCACCTCATCGCCGAGGATCCGCTGGAGCTGCGTGCGGGCGGGCCCGGGCAGCGACCGCAGACGGTCGTGACCACGCTGCGCACCCGGGGCAACGACGAGGACCTCGCCGCGGGGTGGCTGTGGAGCGAAGGGCTGCTGGAGCTCGGCGGCATCGCCGGGTTCTCCCGCGGCGATCCGGTAGCGATGGCCTACCCCGACGACCAACTGACCGTGCACCTGGCCCACCCGCTCGACCTGGGCTCGCGGGTGGAACGCCACGCGACCGCAACCGCGTCCTGCGGGGTGTGCGGGCGCGCATCGATCGATGAGCTCGCCGCACGCGTGACCCCGCTCAGCCCGGACGAGCCGACAGAGGTACCGCTGCCGTGGGATCGGCTGGCCGGGTTCCCCGACCGGCTCCGCGACGCCCAGCCGCTGTTCGCCGCGACCGGCGGGGTGCACGCGACCGGGCTGTTCGCTCCCGACGGCACGCTCGTGACGCTGCGTGAGGACGTCGGCCGGCACAACGCCCTCGACGCCGCGATCGGCCATCACGTCCGAGCCGGCGACGTCCCGCTCGCCCGGCTGGTCGGCGTCCTCTCCGGCCGGATCAGCTTCGAGCTGGTGGCCAAGACCGCGGCCGCCGGGCTGCCGATCCTCGCCGCGGTGGGTGCACCGACCGACCTGGCGGTCCGCACCGCGCAGCGGCTGGGTATCACCCTCATCGGGTTCCTGCGCGGCGGGAACGGCAACGTCTACACCTGGCCCGAACGGCTGGCGATTCCGGGCAAGGATGCGTCCAGCTGAGGGTCCGGTCATCCGTCCAGAACGCTCGCGTACGCTCCTCCGGTTGCCGGACCCCGCCGCACACGGACCGATGAGCGACCATGGCCGATCACGACCCTCGTCCCCTCCCCCGACGGCAGCGTGCCCAGACCCGGGAGCTGATGCTCACCGCGGGCATGCTGGTCGTCGATGACCTCACCGCCCGCGACGACCCCGACCACCTCAGCCGATGGCTCGCCCACGTCGAGTTCGACGAGGTGGTGGCGACGGTCAAGCGGCTCCAGGTCTACCTCCACGATCACGGCGAGGTGCTACCCGACGGCCCGGCGAGGACCCGCTGGATCCGCGAGCACCGCGAGCAGATCCTCGCCCATGACGCGGACGCCTACCGCGACATCGCCAAGACGGTCGCCTACACCGTGTTCGACGGCGAGGACGCGTTCCGTGCCGCGCTGGCCGAGCGGCTGCTGAGCGTCGATCGGGTCACCGACGACGGCGAGCTCGTGGAGGAGCTCGACGACCGCTCGGTGTCGCCTGACGCCGAACCTTCCCCGCTGTCGCAGGTGGTGTCCGATCTCGGCGACCTCGAGTTCGAGCGGATGCGGTCGTCGGAGGCGACCTTCGTCAAGCTCGGCGCCGTCCAGTTCGCCGGGAGCGAGGTGATCCGGTCGTTGCTCCGGGCCACCCTTGAGGACTCCGCGTACGGCGAGAACGAGCTGTTGGAGGTGTACCAGCGCGTCCTCGATGGCTACGGCCTGCGGCTGCGTCACGGGGTCGAGCTGCTCGATCTGTTCGCGATCTTCAGCGGGCTGACGTACGGGATGTCGTTCCAGCACCGCATCTGGCCAGGATCGGTCCGCGACGACGTCCCCTGGGAGGACCACACGCGCAGCTCGATCTCGCTCGCGATGGAGGCGATCCTGGAGAAGTACACCGAGCCCGACCCGGACGCGGCCTGACGCCGGTCCCACCGGCGCTGCTGCCGCCAGCGGGTCGCCGCTGACGCCCTACGCCCCGCCGTCCCCGGACCCCCGGCTCCGGGCCGCCCGCAGCACCTCGTCGATCGGGGTGGTGGCCAGATCGTCGCCGAGCTCCTGCACGTAGTCGTAGCCGAACCGGCCCTTGACGCACAGGTTGCCGTGGGTGACCGAGTGGTCCTTCGGTGAGGTGACCTTGACGATCCGCTCGTTCTGGGTGTGCAGTTCCAGGTTGCACCCGACGCCGCAGAACGAGCAGACGGTCGTGGTGACGTCCTGCTGCTCTTCGTCCCACACCTCGGCCTGCCGCAGCTCGTACTCCGAGCGGAACATCAGCGCGTCGGTCGGGCACACCTCGATGCAGTTGCCGCAGTACACGCACGCGGAATCGGTCAGGGGCGCGTCGAACTCGGTCGAGATGCGGGCATCGAACCCACGGCCGGCGACGCTGATCGCGAACGTGTTCTGCGCGTCCTCGCCGCACGCCTCGACGCACTTGTAACAGAGGATGCACTTGGAGTAGTCGCGCACGTAGAGGTCGTTGTCGACCTTGACCGGCTGCTCGACCGTCTCCGCACCGACGTCCGGCCCGGGCGCGTGATGGTGCCCGGCGTGGCGGTGGTCACGTCCATCCTCGGGCGGTGTGGGCGGGCCGTAGCGGGAGGGGTCCGCGCCGTACTGCGCGAGCCACTCGGCCACCTCGCCGTCCGCCAGGGACAGGTCCACCGACGAGCCCAGGAACTCCAGGACCATCCGACGCGAGTGGCGGACGCGCTCGGAGTCGGTCGCGACCACCATCCCGTCCTCGGCCTGCCGGGAGCACGAGGGCACCAGTGGCCGGGAGCCCGCCACCTCGACGACGCAGACCCGGCAGGCGTTGACGGGGGTGAGCGTCTCGATGTAGCACAGGGTCGGCTGCGGCTGGTCGTTCGCCCGGCAGGCGTCCAGCAG
>SKJX01000239.1 GCA_007121785.1 Nitriliruptoraceae bacterium | reverse complement strand
ACGTCACCGACATCATCCTCAACATCAAGGATCTGGTCGTGCGGTCCGACTCGGACGAGCCGGTCGAGATCTTCCTCGGTGGTGACGGCCCCGGTGTGCTGACCGCGGAGAACATCTTCGCCCCGTCGCAGGTCGAGGTCATCAACGAGGACCTGCACATCGCCACGCTCAACGCCAACGGCCACCTCGAGATGTACCTCACGGTCGAGCGTGGTCGCGGCTACCGCACCGCGGACGAGAACAAGCGCTCCGGCGATCCGATCGGGGTGATCGCCGTCGACTCGGTCTTCAGCCCGATCCGTCGGGTCTCCTACCGCGTGGAACCGACCCGCGTCGAGCAGATGACCAACTTCGACGAGCTGGTGCTCGACATCGGTACCGACGGGTCGCTCACCCCCAGCCAGGCGCTGTCGTCGGCCGGGGAGACCTTGCGGTCGTTGTTCGAGCAGTTCGCCGACTACGAGGCCTCCGGACCCGGCGGCATCGTGGTCTCGCCGGAGGAGGCGCTCGCCAACCTCGGCGAGGACCCCACGAAGCAGACCCCGATCGAGGACCTCGACCTGTCCGTGCGCTCCTACAACTGCCTCAAGCGCGAGGGTGTCGCGACGGTCGGGGAGCTGATGGACAAGACCCCGCAGGAGTTGCTGGAGATCCGCAACTTCGGTTCGAAGTCGGTCGACGAGGTGGCCGAGAAGCTCGCCGAGCTGGGCGTCTCCCTCAAGGAGTGAGCCCTTGGCCGGTGGCAGCGCCCACGCGCACCGGTCGCCCGCTGGCACGACAAAGGACGTATGACATGCCGACCCCCAAGCGCGGCCCCCGGCTCGCAGGTGGCCCCGGCCACCAGAAGCACCTGGTGGCCAACCAGGCCCGTGACCTGTTCCGCCACGGCCGCATCACCACGACGGAGGCCAAGGCCAAGGCGCTGCGGCCCTACGCGGAGAAGCTGATCACCAAGGCCAAGCGGGGCGATCTCGCCTCGCGGCGCGAGGTGCTCAGCAAGCTCCACGACCGCGACGTCGTCGCGTTCCTCTTCGAGGACATCGCGCCCCGGTTCGCCGAGCGTCCGGGGGGCTACACCCGCATCCTCAAGCTCGAGCCGCGCAAGGGCGACAACGCCCGCATGGCGATCATCGAGCTGGTCGAGCGCGGCGAGTCCGACGGTGAGGAAGCCATCGAGGAAGCCAAGGCGGGTCGCAGCCGTGGCCTGTTCGGTCGGCGGTCCAAGCGCACCGGTGCGTCCGAGACCGCCGCGGCAGCTGCCGGCACGGCCGTGCTCGACGACCAGGACGACGAGGACGTCGACGCCGAGGAGCCCGAGACCGAGCCCGCCTTCGACGTCGAGGACGACGAGCAGGTCGCGGCCGCGATCGCGGAGGCCGTCGGCGAGGACGACGCCGACGACGAGGATGCCGAGGGCAAGGACGGGTGACCCGTGTCCGGCTGCGGATCGACCTCGCCTACGACGGGGCACCGTTCGCCGGGTTCGCGCGCCAACCTGACCAGACCACCGTGCAGGGCACCCTCGAGGGTGCCCTGCAGCGGTTGGTGGGCCAGGACGTCGCCTCGACCGGCGCCGGCCGTACCGATCGGGGTGTGCACGCACGGGCGCAGGTCGTGCACGTCGACCTCGACGTCACCGACGGGCCGGTCGATCCCGACGCCCGCGCCGATCGGGCCGAGCGGACGCTGGCCGATCTCGGGGTGCTGCGGCACCGGCTGGACCAACTGGTCGGGCCAGCCATCACCATCTGGCAGGTGTCGTCGGTCAGCCAGGCGTTCGATGCCCGCTTCAGCGCCGTGGCCCGCACCTATCGCTACCGACTGGTCGACGCCCTCGCCGCCGACCCGATCGTCCGGCACGACCGCTGGCACGTCGGTGAGCCCCTGGACGTCGACGCGATGCAGCAGGCCGGTCAGGCCCTGGTCGGGGAGTTCGATTTCGCTTCGTTCTGCCGCAAGGGGCCCGGCCAGCACACGGTGCGCCGGATCGAGCGGGTCGCGGTCTCGCGGCCGTCTCGCGGCCGCGTCGACATCCGGATCGACGGGACGGCGTTCTGCCACCAGCAGGTGCGCTCGATCACCGGCTGCCTCGTCGAGGTGGGACGCGGCCGGCGGCCGAGCAGGTGGGTGGGTCAGGTGCTCGAGGCCCGGGACCGCAGCGTGGCGGCGGCGGTCGCCCCGCCGCACGGGCTGACCCTCGAACGGGTCTCCTACGGTCGCCGGTGGCCGGCATCGCCGCCCGAGCCGCCGCTCGGTTGACCGGTCGACCGGCGGGGCGGTACGCTTCTGCCCGTCCGCGGCCCTCGTTGGGCCGCGTGTTGATGTGCCGTGGTTTGCGTTCCCGCTTCCGGCGCTCGCATGCGGCGACGCGCTCCCCGGACCACCTCGGCGGCCCACCGCCCTCCTTCGACCTCGTGGAAGTCGGCCACCCCGCGTCGACCGCGATCCACGGTCGTCCGCGACGAAGACGACGGCCAACTCACGACGAGGCCACCTCAAGGACCGACAGCGATGCGCACGTACACGCCCAGCGCGAACGACATCACCCGCGAGTGGTTCGTCGTAGACGCCGAGGGCCAGACCCTCGGCCGTCTCGCGACCCGCATCGCGACCGTCCTCCGCGGCAAGCACAAGCCGATCTACACGCCGAACCTCGACGTCGGTGATCACGTCATCGTGATCAACGCCGACAAGATCCAGGTCACCGGTGCCAAGGACGTCGACAAGGCCTACTACGACCACTCCGGGTTCCCCGGCGGGCTGCGGTCGGTGCCCTTCGCACGGATGATGGAGCGCCAGCCGACCGAGATCGTCGAGCGAGCTGTCAGGGGCATGCTGCCGAAGACCAAGCTGGGACGCTCGATGATCTCCAAGCTGAAGGTCTACGCCGGCCCCGAGCACCCCCACGCCGCGCAGCAGCCCAAGCCGCTGCCCGATCACGTCTGAGGATCACCGCCATGTCGGACACTTCCATCTACACCGGTCGTCGCAAGTCCTCGATCGCGCGGGTGAGGATCAGCCGCGGCTCCGGGCAGCACACCGTCAACGGGCGTCCGCTCGCGGAGTACCTGCCGACCGAGAAGCTGCAGGCGCACGCGCTGGCGCCGTTCGGCGTCCTCGAGCAGGACGGCCAGTGGGACATCGACGCGCGTGCGCAGGGTGGCGGCACCAGTGGTCAGTCCGGCGCGCTGCGCCTGGCGATCGCCCGCGCCCTCGCCGAGGAGGACGAGAACAACCGCGGTCCGCTCAAGAGCGCCGGGATGCTCACCCGCGACGCCCGCAAGGTGGAGCGCAAGAAGTACGGTCTCAAGAAGGCCCGTCGCGCGCCGCAGTTCAGCAAGCGCTGAACCGCCGCGACCTGCGCCACGATGCGACGCCGCCCCAGACGGGGCGGCGTTCGTCGTTCGCGGGGCGTTCGTCGTTCGGTCAGGTGACCCCCGGGCGGGCCGGTCGGCGGGCGTCCTAAGCTCGGGCCGCGTCGTGGTGCCGGGACCGGTCGTGACACCGGTCGACGGGGCCGCGATCCGACGACCGGCGAGGAGTTCCGCATGGGCAGCATCTTCGGGACCGATGGGGTTCGCGGCAAGGCCAACGTCGACCTGACCCCGGAGTTGGCGGTTGCGCTCGGCCGTGGGCTGGTCACCCTGCTCCACCACGAGGGTGAGAAGCGGCCGTCGATCGTGATCGGCCGCGATCCGAGGTGGTCCGGCGAGATGCTGGAAGCCGCGCTCGTGGCCGGCATCACCGGTGCCGGGGGCGACGCCGTCTGCGTTGGGGTGCTGCCCACCCCGGCGGTCGCCTACCTCACGATGCACTCGTCGGCGGCGGCCGGGGCGATGATCTCCGCATCGCACAACCCCGTCGGCGACAACGGGATCAAGTTCTTCGGCCCGGACGGCTACAAGCTCACCGACGACGAGGAACGCCGACTCGAGGAGATCATCGACACCGGGTCGGGCCGCCGGCCGGAGGGCACCCGCATCGGCCGGCGCCTGACCGACCCGGCCGCGGTGGCGCGCTACATCGAGCACGTGGCCGGCATCGCCGACGTCGACCTGACCGGGCTGAGGGTCGTCGTCGACGGCGCGAACGGCGCGGCCGCCAACGTCGCTCCGCAGGTCTACCGCCAGCTCGGTGCCGAGGTCATCACGATCCACTGCACCCCCGACGGCGCGAACATCAACGATCAGTGTGGGTCGACCTACCCGCAGGCGGTCCGGGACGCCGTGCTCGAGCACAACGCCGATGCCGGCATCAGCCACGACGGGGACGCGGACCGGCTCATCGCCGCTGCGCACGACGGTCAGGAGATCGACGGCGACGTCATCCTCGCCATCCTGGCGCGGCAGATGCACCACCGCGGGACCCTCAGCAACGACACCGTCGCCACGACCGTGATGACCAACCTCGGGTTCAAGCGGTGCATGCAGCAGCTGGGGGTCGAGGTGGTCGAGACCAAGGTCGGGGACCGCTACGTGCTCGAGGCCATGCGCGAGCGGGCGTTGAACCTCGGCGGGGAGCAGTCGGGCCACATCATCGATCTCGACCACGCCACGACCGGGGACGGGGTGGTCACCGCCGTGCGCCTGCTGTCGGTGGTCCGCTCGACCGGGGCCTCGCTCAAGGAGCTGGGGACCGTGATGACCCGGCTGCCGCAGGTGCTGGTCAACGTCCGCGACGTCGCCCGGGAGCGCCTACCCGACGCCGACGACGTGTGGGCGGTCGTGCGCGAGGAGGAGGCCCGGCTCGGCGACGCCGGACGGGTGCTGCTGCGGCCGTCCGGCACCGAACGGTTGATCCGCGTGATGGCGGAAGCGGAGAGCGAGGACGACGCTCAGCGCTCGGTCGACCGCATCGCCGATGCGGTGCGCGACCACCTCACGGTGTGATCGGACGCGAGCTCAGCGTCCGTGTGGTGCACATCTGGCCGTAGATCCAACAGGTCCGGCCGCGGATGGTCGATGCTGGACCAGCGGCGGTCACGGAGGGCTGGATGGCGTCGGGCGAGGACGAGCTGACGGTCGCACAGTTGGCCGAGTACCTCCGGGTGCCGGCCGAACGGATCTTCCGGTGGTGGGTCACCGGCGAGGGACCACGCCCGCGGCCCGGTGACGGCGTTCCCCGGTGGTCCCGCACCGACGTGGATGCGTGGCTCGCCGATGGCGGCTTGCGCCGGGCCGTCTGATGGCCCCGACCACGGGTCACGGGACGACCTCGGCCGTCCGGCGATGCCGGGCGGGTGGAACGTCGCGGTAAGGTGCCGTCCGCGGTGACACGGTCTGGGAGCAGCGAGCTTGGCAACACGTGGAGTGGTCGTCGGTGGTCCGTACGCGTTCCTCGGGGCGTTGGCACAGCAGGTCGAGGCCAAGGGCTTCGACGCGGCGTGGGTCGCGGAGACCTCGCACGAGTCCATCGTGCAGGCGTCGGTGATCGCCCAGGCGACCGAGCGCATCGACGTCGGCACCAACATCACCTTGGCGTTCCCGCGTTCACCCACGGTCACCGCGATGCAGGCGTGGGACCTCAACGAACTGTCGGGCGACCGGTTCGTCCTCGGGCTCGGCAGCCAGGTCAAGCGCATCATCGAGGAGCGGTTCTCGTCCGAGTTCGATCGGCCCGCCAAGCGCATGGCCGAGTACGTCCAGGCGATGCAGACCGTCTGGCGTATGGAACGCGGCGAGGACGTCACCTTCGACGGTGAGATCTACCGGGTGCTGCGGCCGGGGCTCACGGGCCGCGGGAAGGCGCATGATCGGATGCTCCCGCGGGTGCAGGTCGCGGCGGTCGGCCCGCTGATGACCCAGGCGGCGGCGACGCACGCGGACGGGATCCTGGGCCACCCCTTCACCTCCGACCGCTACCTGACCGGGTCGGTGCTGCCGGGGATCGAGCAGGCGCTGGCCAAGGCGGGTCGTGACCGAGGGGACTTCACCGTCTCCCAGGGCGTGATCCTGTGCGTCGCCGACGACCGCGAGCTCGCGATCCGTGAGGCGAAGCAGCAGATCGCCTTCTACGGCACGACCCCCAACTACCAGCCGGTGTTCGACTCCTACGGTGACGGCGAGCTCACCGCCACCCTGCGGGACGTGTTCAAGCGGACCGACCGGGACCTCGACGCCATGGTGGACGCCGTCCCTGACGAGGCGGTCGAGCGCTACGCGGTCGCCGGCACCCCCGACGAGGTGGTCGACAAGCTCGAGCGGATCGAACAGCACGTCGACCACGTGATCCTCGGTGGCGCCTGGTACGGGGTCGGCCAGCAGCGGCTCGCCGAGAACCTGTGGGCGATCCTGGAGACCTTCGGCCGCCGCTGATCCGCCGTTGATCCGCACCTCACGCGGCGGTACCGACCCGTGGGGCGACCGGGACGGTGGCCCAGCGCGAGGCCGTCCGCACCGGATCCGTGGACCAGCCGAGCACCTGCGGGGGTTCGATCCGCTGACGACGGGTCGTGCCCGCCACCTCGACGTCCACCAGCAGCGTCGGGCGGGCCGCCGCGCGGCGCAGGCAGTCGGGATCGCCGACGAACGTGCCGGTGACCACCACGGAGAGCTGGTCGCCGGCGCCGAGCCGCACCCCGTCGGTCACGGAGGTGCCGTCGGCGACCGCCGGCCCGCGGGCGTCGACGACGCGGCTGTGGTCGATGCGCCAGCCACACTCGACGTCGTCACGCGAGCGTGAGGCGGCCAGGTCGGTGACCCGGACCGGTAGGGGGCCGCGGTGGGCCAGGTCGAAGCGGATCTGCGCCGTGGTGCCCGGCTGGAACCGCGCGACCGACCAGATCCGGTGGTCGTCGCGCTCGACCGCGACCGGGTCACCGGAGGCGACCACCGACCCGGTGTCGTCGACGACCCGTACGCCGGAGGAGAACAGCGTCGCCGTGAGCACAGCGGCAGCGATGCCGGTGACGGTGAGCCATCGACGGCGGCCGTGGCTGGCGGTCCCCATCGTGCCGTGCTCCTGAGGTCTCGGTCGACGGTCTGGGTCGACGGACTCGGTCGACGGTCTGGGTCGACGGTCGATGGCAGTCCAGCGCGTGTTCGTCGCGGCCCCGATGGGACCTTGGCAGCGGTTCGGCGCCGGCGCCGCCGAGGTTGCCCGGCGGACGGGGCGTGCTCACCCCCCCGCTCGGGGGGACGTGCGACGTGCACGGCTCGGCAGGTGACCATTGGTCGGCGGCGACCACCCGACGGGGTCGGGCCACCCGCGGCTAGCCTCGGGGCGTGGTCGGGTGCCCGGCTGCAGCGAGCAGAGGAGCCCCATCGTGTGCGGCATCATCGGGATCACGGGTCGCGACGACGCCGTCGAAGGGATCGTCGCGGGACTCAAGCGCCTGGAGTACCGCGGCTACGACTCCGCCGGGGCGGTGATCCCCGACGGCCGGCAGCTACGTGCGGTCAAGCGGGCCGGCAAGCTCGAGGAGTTCGTGCACGCACTCGAGGACCAGCCGATGGCCAGCTCCTGCGGGATCGGCCACACCCGCTGGGCGACCCACGGCGCCCCGACCGACCGCAACGCCCACCCGCACCTCGACCCCACGGGCCGGGTCGCGGTGGTCCACAACGGCATCATCGAGAACTACCAGATCCTCAAGGCCGAGCTCGGCGACGTCCGGTTCGCGTCCGACACCGACACCGAGGTGGTCGCCTACCACGTCGCCCGCGAGCTCGACGCGTTGGACACGCCGGACCTCGCCGAGGCGGTGCGACGGACGGTGCGGCGCCTGCGTGGCGCGTTCGCCCTGTGCTTCGTCGCGGCTGACGACCCCGACACGATCGTCGTGGCGAAGCGGGAAGCCCCGTTGATCGTCGCGCACGCGGACGGGGTCGGCTACTGCGCCTCCGACGTCGCGGCGTTGATCGCGCACACCCGCGACGTGGCGGCGCTGCTCGACGGACAGGTCGCGGCGATCCGGCCGGACGGGCTGGAGATCACCGACACCGACGGCAACCCGGCGAAGCCGCACGAGTACACGGTCCACTGGGACCTCGAGGCGGCGGAGAAGCAGGGCTACGACAGCTTCATGCTCAAGGAGATCTTCGAGCAGCCGAAGGCGGTCCACGACACGCTGCTCGACCGGCACACCGCGTCGGAGCCCGGTGCGACCCCGCGGCTCCACCTCGACGAACTGCACATCGACGAGCGGGAGCTGGCCCGCATCGACAAGGTGTTCATCCTGGCGTGCGGCACGTCGCTGCACGCCGGCATGGTCGGCAAGCTCGCGATCGAGCACTGGGCCGGCATCCCCGT
>SKJX01000053.1 GCA_007121785.1 Nitriliruptoraceae bacterium | reverse complement strand
CTGCGCAACGTGACCCTGCCCCCCGAACTCGACGACGACATCGACGCCTACGACGGCCCCGACCGCTTCGAAGGCCCCGACGGCGCCCAAGCGCTGTTCGAGATCGTCGAGGACACCGTCTTCGAGGGCCAGCACACCTGGTTCCTCGGCACCGACGGGCAACCGCCCTACCGCATCGAACGGTTCGACGACCCCCAACGCGTCGTGATCGACCTGCTCCATGACGACCCCGACACCGGCGAGCCGGCACTGTCGGTCGAACCCGACTGCGCCACCATCGGCGAGGGGTTCACCGCCACCGCGACCGGACTGGACCCCGACCGCGAGTACACCGTCATGATCGAGCCCCGCCACTCCGAGCGTGCCGAACCCGGCACCAGCGGCACCGCCGACGCCGACGGCGTCCTCGAGGTCCCCGCCACCCTGCCCGACGACACCCAACCCGGCGACTACCAGCTCGAACTCTCCCGCCACGACGACACCCTCGCCACCACCGACCTCCACATCGACCACACCTGCCCCTGACCCGCCCAGGCGGGCCGGTCACTGCACGCAGAACTCGTTGCCTTCCGGGTCGGTCAGCGTGGTGTGGAAGGCCCCCGGCTCATCGACCTTGTACCGCTCGGTCGCACCGAGCGAGACCAGGCGTGCCACCTCGTCGTCGATGCGGTCGCTGCCGACGTTGAGGTCGAGGTGCACCCGGTTCTTGGTCGTCTTCGGATCCTCGACGTGCAGGAACAGCACGCGTCGGGGTGCCGGATCACCCAGCGGGTCGCTGCCCACGTCGTCGGGGTGGCGGATCGCGGCACCGGTCGCCCAGAACAGCTGCCCGTCGACCTCGACGACGTCCTGGTCAGTCGCCACCCCCTGGCCGAGCAGCTCGCGGATCATCTCCCCGTGGTCCTCGATCACGTAGCCCAACGCCTCGGCCCAGAAGGCCGCCTGGCGATGGGGGTCGGCGGCGTCGATCGTCACCTGGAACCCGATCGGATCCATCCTCAACTCCTTCCTCGACGGTGGCGACGGACCCTACGCACGACCGCGGACAGAAGCTGTCCGCGGTCCGGGACGGCCGACGAGGTCAGCTCGCCCCGTCCCCGGGCATCCCGTCCGTGGACATCCCGTCCCCCGGCTCCGCAGGCCACCCCGCCGCCGGCTCCTCGTCCGCGTGTGGTCTCGTCAGCGTCGGGCCGGTCGTGCGCAGCTGTTCTCCCAGGGCCCGCAGGGCATCGACGAGCTGCGGCGGGTCGACCACCTCGATGTCGCAGGCCAGACCGACCAGGTAGCGGGCGAGCCAATCCAGGTCCCAGGCGCCGATGCGCAGCAGCGAGGTGGTGTCGGAGTCCGCGGTCACGTACCCGACCGTCGGCGGGACCTGGCGGACCGCGCTCACGTAGGGCAGACCCAGCCGGACCGTGGCCGACCACGGGTACGGCGCCGATGTCACCGACTCCGACACCAACGCCGCCGGATCCGGTGGATCGTGGAACACGACCCGGCCGCCGATCGGCTCGGCGGCGGTGACCCGGTCGATGCGGAAGGTCCGCCACGCGTCCCGCCGGACGTCGTGGCCGACGAGGTACCAGCGCCGCTCGGCGTGCACGACCCGCAAAGGAGCGACATCGCGGCGGGTGCGGCGACCACGAGCATCCGTGTAGTCCAACGCGACGTACTCCCGACGGCGGCAGGCCAGCGCGAGCACCGACAGGGTCGAGGGGTCGGTCTCGCCGGCGGCGGGTCCGGTGAGGCTGACGACGTCCTCGGCCAGCGCCTCCACCCTTGCCTGCAGCCGAGCTGGCAGCAACCCCTCCAGCTTGGCGACGGCGGACACGGCGGTGCTCGAGGACTCCGACAGCCCACTGAGCGCTGCGGCACGTAGGCCGACGGCGAGCATCACCGCCTCGTCGTCGGTGAGCACCAGCGGCGGCAGCACCGATCCGGCGTGCAGGCGGTACCCACCGTCGCGGCCGGGCGAGGCGTCGACGACGTAGCCGAGTTCACGCAACCGGGTGATGTCGCGGCGGACGGTGCGGGTGGTGACGGCCAGTTCCTCGGCCAGGTCCTGGCTCGTCCAGTCGGACCGCTGCTGGAGCAGGGCCATGAGCCGCAGGAGACGCACCGTGGGATCCATGTTGGGAGTATCCCAGCGATCGCGGACAGCTTCCGTCCGCAGCCGCGCGATCACCCGACCGGGTAGACCACCGCGCGACCCTGCACGTCCAGGAGGTTCTCCGACGGCACATCGATCCGCTCGATCGGCAGGGCGTCGACCGGCAGCCGGTCACGATCGACGGCGAGCACCAGCCGGTACGGCTGGTAGTCGTCGGTGCAGTCCTGGTCCGCAGGCGCCACCGAGACCAGCATCACCTCGAGGTGGTCGTCGACGGTCGAGAGGTCCTCGACCCAGACCGGACACGTGCTCGACTCCCCCGAGGAGAGCACCACCACGACCTTCTGGTCGAGGTCGACGTCATCCAGGTCGGCGTAGATGCCGGGCTGGTCCGGCTCGCCGTCGGCCTCCACCAGCGAGTCCGGCACGTTGTCGTCCCACGCCCGCTGGGCGAGCTCCGCGTCGGCGGCGACCTCGAGCAGCATGTGGGGCTGTCCGGCCGCGTCCGCGAGCCCCGCGCGCCAGCCCTCGGCCTTCGCCAGCACCTCGACGGAGCGGTCCGCGCCGCCGTCACCTGCGATGTCGTCGGTCGGCGTGCCGCACGCGCTGATGGCCAGCGCCACGCCGATGAGCACACCATGCGCTGCTCGGGCGTCCATCACCGATCTCCCGTCGTCGGATCCGCGTCCGCAGGTGGGACGTCAGCGAGCCACCTGGGGTTCCGCACGGCCGATCAGGGACCACTCCCCCGCTGCGCGGCCGCCAGGTCCATCACGAATCGCTCCCTCGCTGCGCGGTCGCCAGGAACAGCGGGTAGGGCCGGTCGTGCTTGATCGTCGCTCCGGCGTCGCGGAACCCGACCGAAACGAACCCGGCGTCTGCCAGCCAGCCGGCGAGGTCGTCGCGGTCGATGCCGTGGTGGCCCTCGAAGCCCTCGTCGTGGAACGACCCGTCCTCGCGTTCCAGGTCGGCGATCGCCAGCCAGCCCCCGGGCTCCAGCAACTGCGCGAACCCCACCAGCACCGGGGGCAGATCGACGATGTGGTGCAGCACCATCATCGACAGCACCAGGTCGAAGCGTTCGGTCGGGACCGGATCGCGTGCGAGGTCGAGGTCCACGACGCGCGCGTCCGGGAAGACGCCGTCGGCGCACTTGGCCGCCAGGACCTCGCGCATGCCCTGCGATGGATCCGTGAGCGTCACGGGTCCGACCTGGTCGACGAGGTGCTGCGTGAGCAGCCCGGTCCCCGCGCCGTACTCGAGCACCCGCATCGAGGGCTCGAGCGGCACGCTGGCCCGGACCGCGTCCGCGATCTCCCGCGCACGTTCGAGCTTGCCGGGGTCGTCGTCCCAGGTCGCCGCCCGCTCGTCGAAGCTTCCGCTCACGTCATCTCCTCACGCATCCGGGCCCTACGGGCTCGTCCACGGCGTCATGATGGCTGCTTACACCAGCAACCGGTCGACCGCCGAGTCCAACAGGAACCATCCGCGGTCGGTGCATCGCAACCGTCCACACGAGGTCTCGACCAACCCGAGGTCCATGACCTCCTCCAACGCCAGCGGCTCCAGCGGCGGGACGTCCGCCGGATGCAGCCCTTCGCGGACGCGGAGCCCCAGCAGCAGGCGTTCCTCCGCCCGCTCCGTGTCGTCCAGCACCTCGCTGCCGCTGATGGGTGTCGGACCGTCGGCGGGGGTGGTGGGACGCTCCACCTCGGCGGCTTCGACCGCCTCCAGGTAGCGCTCGGTGGACCGCGTCGACCACCAGCGGCGTCCCGCCAGGTGGGCGTGCGCACCGACCCCGACGCCCAGGTAGTCCCCGTGGCGCCAGTACAGCAGGTTGTGGCGGCTGCGGTGGGCTGAGCCGAGCGCGAAGTTGGAGACCTCGTAATGCTCGAACCCGGCACCTCGCAACAGTTCCCGCGCGAGGTCGAACCGGTCGGCCTGGACGTCGTCGTCGGGTGACGGCAGCGATCCCTGTCCGACGCGACGCCCGAACGGGGTGTTGGCGTGGATCGTGAGCGCGTAGGCGGACAGGTGCTCGACGCCGGCCGCGATGGCGCGTTCGAGGGTGTCGCGCCAGTCGGCCTCGGACTCGCCGGGGGTGCCGTAGATCAGATCGAGGCTGATCGCCGGGATGCCGGCTGCGCGGGCCAGTTCGGCGGCACCCAGCGGCGTGTCGGCGGTGTGGCCACGCTCCAGCGTCGCCAGCACGTGCGGCGCGAACGACTGCACGCCCATCGACAGGCGCGTCACACCCTCAGCGGCGAGCGTGGCGAACAGCTCCTCGCTGGCGGTCTCCGGGTTGCACTCGACGGTGATCTCCACGTCGTCGAGGACGTCGAGCTCGTCGCGCACCGCCCGCAGGATCCGCGCCAACCGCGGCGGCGGCAGCAACGTCGGGGTGCCACCCCCCAGGAACACCGAGGTGACCCGTGGCCAGCTCGGCGCGATGTCCGCCCCCGCAGGCGCGTGCGCGCGGGGCCCGGCGGCGGCCTGCCGGCGGAGGTCCGCGATCAACGCGGCGGTGTAGCGCTCGAACAGCGCGTCGGCGTCGTCCGGTGCCTGGTCACCGACCGCGGCGGTGGCGAAGTCGCAGTACCCGCAGCGGTGGTGGCAGAACGGGACGTGCAGGTAGACGCCGAACCCGGCCGCCGGCCCGCTCTCCACGGGATCGGTCAGCCAGGCGTCATCGGTGCGCACGGAGGGGGGCATGGCCACGACCGTACCCCGGTCCTGCCCGCCGCCGATGGTGTCGGCGTCAGCCCCAGGGGTCGACGGCCAACCGCTCGCGGACGGCTTCCTGCAGGTCGGCGTCCGCGGTGGAGGCCAGCAGCGTCCCGGGGAAGCGCGACACCTCGTGGAGCGCCCGCATGCGGTGGCAGTCCTCCACCAGCAGGAACAGCGCGGCCTCGCCCTCCTCGAGCTCCTCGCCCATCCGCTTCATCTGGTCGTCGCCGATGCCGATGTCGCGCAGCTTGGCGAACAGGCCGCCGGCAGCCGCCCCCAGCGCGCCACCGATCAGCGGACCGCCCGGACCCGCGAGCAGGCCGGCCAGGATCCCGATCCAGGCCCCGCCCATCGCGCCCTGCGAGGTGGAGACGTCCTTGGTCTGGGTGATGCGGACCTTGCCGCGCACCTTGGCGACGATGGCGGCGTCCTCGAGCTGCAGCTGGCCTCGCGCCTTCATCCGCATGGCAGCGAGCAGCCCCTCCTGGGCGCGTAGCGACGAGTCGAACTGGAACGCCCACAGGTCAGCGTCGGAGTCGTCCGGGACCGCCGTGGTGTGATCGACGACCGCCTGCTCGTCAGCGGTGAGGGCGTCGTCGAGCCTGGCGGGCTCCATCGGTGGCTCGTTCGGTCGCTCGTCGCTCACTGGCCTCCCCTTCCCGTGTCGCGTCGCCATGGTGGCCGCCGGTGGAGTACCTCGACGTCGCGGCTCGCCGGAGGTGTTGGGTCGGTGCCAGCCGGAACGAACCTGAGACCGGCCGCGGACCCCGTCGATGAGCACGGTAACGGTTCCCGTGCACCACGGGTGGGCGACCTGTGTCGCGACGCGCCCGCGGTCAGGACCCGTCGGCGCGACGGACGAGGTCGTCGGTGATCGCGGAGCCGTCCCCGACCCCGCCGGCGGTGATGACCGCGAGCTGCCCGTTGCCCTCCAGGATGATCGTGTGCACCTCCTCGAGGGAGCCCAGGCCCTGCTTGCGGGCGGCGGCCAGCAGGTCGGCGTCGCGCAGGTGGGTCCGCCGCAGTTCGCGGTGGATGATCCGGCCCTCATGGACCAGCACGGCCGGGGTCGGCGTGACAGCGCCGCGGAGCCGAGGGAAGCGGCCCCAAAGACTGGCGACGAGCACCTGCAGCAGCACGAGCGAACCGAAGGCGGCCAGCACCTCGACGAGGGCGACCTCGCGGGCGGTGATCACGCGGCCGAACGCGGAACCGATCGTGACCGTGATGACCAGGTCGAAGGAGGTCATCTGCGACAGGGTGCGCTGCCCGGAGGCTCGAAGCAGGATCAAGAGGGTGAGGTAGCCGGCGAAGGCCATGAAGACGACCCGGATCACCGGCGTCCAGTCGTTGAACAGGAAGGTGACGTCCGGGTCGGTGAACAGTCCGGTGAGTGCGAGCGGCATGCGGGGCTCCTGGAGAGGTAGCCCCCATGGTCACGTTTCAGTTCGAGCTCGGCCCCCGTCCGGACGGCCCGGACGGTTGCCTGGTCCGCCCGGCAGCTGAGCCGAGCGGACCAGGCAACCGGCGGCGAGCAGCGGTCAGTCCCCCTTCGGGCTGGAGGAGCGCAGCGCGGAGACGAAGGCTTCCTGGGGGACCTCCACCGACCCCACGTTCTTCATCTTCTTCTTGCCTTCCTTCTGCTTCTCCAGCAGCTTGCGCTTGCGCGAGACGTCGCCGCCGTAGCACTTGGCCAGCACGTCCTTGCGGCGCGCCTTGATCGTCTCGCGGGCGATGATCTTCGCCCCGATCGCGGCCTGCACCGGCACGTCGAACATCTGCCGCGGGATCAGCTCGACCAGCTTCTCGGTCATCTGCTTGCCGAACGGGTAGGCCTCGTCGCGGTGGACGATCGAGCTGAAGGCGTCCACCGGTTCGCCGTTGAGCAGCAGGTCGACGCGCACCAGGTCGGCCGGCGCGTACTCGCCGCGCTCGTAGTCCAGCGACGCGTACCCGCGGGTCATCGACTTCAACTGGTCGAAGAAGTCGGTGATGATGTTGGCCAGCGGCAGCTCGTAGCGCAGTTCGACCCGCGCCTCGGTGAGGTAGTCCATCGCGAGCATCTTCCCGCGCCGCTTCTCGCACAGCTGCATGACGGGGCCGACGTAGTCGCTGGGGGTGAGCACCATCGCCTTGACGGTGGGCTCGGCGATCTCCTCGATCCGGTTGGGTTCGGGCAGATCCTGCGGGTTGGACACCTCGATGACCTTGGGCTCCCCGGTGGTCTCGTCGGTGACCCCTTCGAGGGTGACGCGGTAGCGCACGCTCGGCGCGGTGGTCACCAGCGGGATGCCGAACTCGCGGTCGAGCCGTTCGGTGATGATCTCCAGGTGCAACAGGCCCAGGAACCCGCAGCGGAACCCGAAACCGAGCGCCGCGGAGGTCTCCGGTTCGTAGCTGAACGACGAGTCGTTGAGCCGCAGCTTGTCCAACGCGTCGCGCAGGATCGGGAAGTCGTCGGAGTCGACCGGGTACAGCCCGGAGAACACCATCGGCAGCGGTTCGCGGTAGCCGGGCAGCGGGTCGACATCCTTGGCGTACTTGCCCGCGAGGGTGATCGTGTCACCGACCTTGGCCTCACCGACGTCCTTGATCGCCGCGGACAGCACCCCGACCTCGCCGACCCCGAGCCCGTCGATCGACGTCTCTTCCGGGGCGTGCACCGCCAGCAGGTCGATCTCGCCTTCGAACCCGGTGTTCATCAGCCGGATCTTCTGCCCCGGCTTCAGGCGGCCGTCGACGACCCGGAAGTAGACCAGCGTGCCCCGGTAGGTGTCGTAGATCGAGTCGAACACCAGCGCGCGCGTCGGACCGTCCGCGTCGCCGCTGGGCGGCGGCACCCGGTCGACGATCGAGTCGAGCACCGCCGCGACCCCGTCGCCGGTCTTGGCCGAGATGCGCAGCACGTCCTCCGGCTCGCCACCGATGATCGCCGCGATCTCGCGCGCGATCTCGTCGGGGCGGGCAGCCGGCAGGTCGATCTTGTTCAGGACGGGGATGATCTCCAGGTCGGCTTCGAGCGCCAGGTAGAGGTTGGCGATCGTCTGGGCTTCCATCCCCTGCGCCGCGTCGACCAGCAGGACGGCGCCCTCGCACGCGTTGAGCGCCCGCGACACCTCGTAGGAGAAATCGACGTGGCCGGGCGTGTCGATGAGGTTGAGCAGGTACTCGTCGTCGACGTCGCCCAGCGGTTTGTACGGCAGCCGGGCCGTCTGCGCCTTGATCGTGATGCCGCGTTCGCGCTCGATGTCCATCTTGTCGAGGTACTGCTCGCGCATCTTGCGCGGGTCGACCAGTTCGGTCAGCTGCAGCATCCGGTCGGCCAGCGTCGACTTGCCGTGATCGACGTGGGCCACGATGCAGAAGTTGCGGATGCGCTGCTGCGGGTAGGTCACGGGGTGGGTCGGACCTCCGACGG
>SKJX01000106.1 GCA_007121785.1 Nitriliruptoraceae bacterium | reverse complement strand
TTGGCCTGCGAGCCACTCGTCGGCCACCTCGACGTCGAGGTGGAAGGCGGGGCGCCCGGCCAGGTGCCGGAGCCCGTCCCGCTCGACCAGGGCGGACGGCAGGCCCTCCGGGGCCCGCCGGAGCGCCACCTCGACGTCCCCGCCGACGACGCGATCCCCGACGAGCCGGAGCCCGCCGTCGAGCGCGACGTGGAGGTGGTGGCGGACCCCGGGCGCGTCCACGGCCGGGTGGTCCCAGGTCAGGAGGTGCGAGGTCGCCAGATGGGCCCGCCGCCACCGCAGCTCGCGGTGGTCGTCGGGGTCGGGGGTTGGGGGCGGCGAGGTGGGAGACACGGGCGCAAGTGTGGCAGTCCGGGGCCGTAGGCTCACGCAGGTGCCCACCCCACCTGCCTCACCTGCGCCGCCGGGGCCGCCCGAACCCGACGGGCCGACGGCGGTGCCGGCACGGCCGGGTGCCCGCGAGCCGGACGACGCTCCGCTACCGTCGGCGGGCGAGATGGCGGCGCTCCTCCCACCGGACATCCAGCTGCCCTCCGGGTCCGGCCTGCGCCGTGATGCCCCGGCGCAGGCGGTCACGAGCGCGTGGTACGGGGTGGTCTGGGGCCGCCTCGGCCGAGGCGACCTCGCCTGGAGGTGGTTCGACCGGGTGGGGGAGCGGGCGCTCGGTCCGTGGATCGCCGGGGAGCGGGGTCGGCTGCTCCGCGAGCTCGGGGGGCACGCGGCCGCGGAGCAGCTCGAGCTCGCGGCACTCCCCGCGGCCATCGACCCGCTCGACGCGGCGATGCTGTGGGTGTCGCTGGCAGCGGACGCGGTCGGCTACGCCGACGCCGAGGACGCCCGGCAGCGGCTGGCGAGAGCGCAGACGCTCCTCGCCCGGCAGCCGGACTCGCCGCGCCGCGATCGCCAGCTGCTACGGGCCGGCTGGGTCGAGGTCGAGGTCGCGCTGCTGACCGACCTGGCGCCGCCGACGCACCTGTTGCCGCGGCTGCGCGCCGACGGGGAGCTGGACCTGCCGACGCCCTACCGGGCCGGGTCGCGGTTCCACACCGCCAAGGGCTGCCTGTTCGCCGGCGTGGTCCGAGCCGAGCCCGAGCTGCTGGAGCGGGCGGCGGCCCTCGCGCCATCGGCGCTGCTGTGGGCGGTCCACCTGGCGCGGGCGTCGCTGGGTGTGCCCGGGGCGCAGGCCGCTGCGGCGGCGACCCGGGCACGGGTCGTGCCACCACCCGGACATCGGTAGAGGGTGGGTGGACCTCCACGGTGGCTGCCCGCCCCGCAGGTAGAGTCCGGCTCCGATGGCGACCCGTTCCCGCGACCGAGCCCACCGACCCTCCCACCCGCCGCTGTGGCTGGTCGAGGGTCTCGACATCGTGTCGCGCAAACGCGTCCTGCTGGCGGCGGTGACCGCTGCCGTGATCGTGCTCGGGGCGATCGCCGCGCTCGTGCTGCCGGAGCTGGTGCCTCCGACCCCGGTCGTCGGCGCTGCGATCGGGGTCGCCGGGCTCCTCCTCGGACTAGCGGCGGCCGTCGCCACCGACGCGACCGACCTGGTGGTGCGGGGTCCGCGCCACGTGGCCGCGGCCGGAGGTGAGCTGGTCGCGGTCCTGCCGAGGGACCCGAGCGTCGCCGCCGCCGGCCCTCTGGCCGCCGCGGTGCTGGAGGTGCGGGAGCCGGGGGTGCCCCTGCTGCTCGCCTTCGCCACCGCCAGCCGGGATGCGCGGCGCTCCAGTGCCTGGACCGACGCGATCGCCCGCTCACTGGTGTCCGACGGCGTGGGGGTCCTCCGGGTCGACCTCGCGTCGGGGCGCTCCGAGCACCCCGGGCTCGTCGAGGTGGTGCGCGACGGGACGCGGCTCGCTGATGCGGTCACCTTCGAGCCGGGCGTCAAGCTCGCCCAGCTGTCGGCGGGCCGGGACCACGCCGACGCCCTGGCCGCGCTGACGGAACTCCCCGGGCGGCTGCCGCGCGACCTCGACATCATGCTGGTGTCGCTGCCGACCGCAGCCAGCCGGTCCGTGGTCACGGCCGCCACCGCGCTCGATCACGTCCTGATCATCGTCGAGCGCGACCGCACCTCCCGGGTGGACCTGATCGCCAGCCTCGACGCGCTCGAGGCGGCGGGGACCCACGCCCAGGTGGTGCTGCTCGACACCTCCACGGCGATGCGTCTGGCTCCTCCCGTCGAGGTGGACCCGGAGGCGGAGGCCGAGCGTCGCCGGACCATCTCGTCGACCGTCGGGACCTCCCCGGTGGTGGCACCCGGCTCCGACGGCGAGCCTGTGCCCGTCCCGGATGACGAGCCGGCGTCGGCAGCGGCACCGGACGAGGAGCCAGCGCCGCCGGCCGAGGACGCCACGGACGTACCGATGGCGGAGGCCGAGCCGGCCGAAGCGGCCGAGGTGCTGGAGCTGGAGGAGGAGCCCCCGAGCGACGAGGTCGCCAGTTCCCCGGACGAGGACGTCGGCAGGGACGTCGGCAGGGACGTCGACGAGGAGGTCGACGAGGGGCCGGACGACGCTCCCCCGGACGAGGACGCCCACGAGGAGCCGGCCGACGCGGCCGACGCAGCCCTCGAGGACCAGGACGAGGCAGGTCCCCCCTTGGGCGGTCCGCTGGCCGCAGGCGTGGCGGGTGCGGGTGTGGCGGCCGGGCTCGCAGCCGTGGGGCCAGCACCCGAGGATGACGCGGACGCTGCTGCCGCTGCGCCCGCTGGCGATGGCGGCCCTGAGGATGAGGGCGAGGCAGCGCCCGACACCAGGGCCGACCAACGTGACCTCGAACTGCTCGAAGCGGCGGCCGCCGCGACGGCGGAGTCGATCGCGGCGGCGGAGGAGGCGCCCTACGAGCCCGGCTTCGACGAGGACGTGGAGGTGCACGACCTCGAGGACGAGCTCCCGCAACCCGGTGAACCACTGGTCGAGGAACTCGTCGAGCTGACGGTCGGGGACGAGCACGATGGCGCGGACGAGGACGACGACGAGGGCGCGCAGGGGGACGAGCACGAGGTCGACGGTGCGGTCGGTGAAGAGTCTGGCGGCGCGCCGGACGACGAGGGCGAGCACGACGGCGCGGTCGAGGAGGCCGAGGAGCCGGAGCCCGCGAGCGACGAGCCGACCGGGACCACGGCAACCGTTGACGACGAGGTCGAGCAGGACGATCCCACCGACCGGCTCGCGCCCGTGCAGCTCTCCAACGACCCGGTCCTCGACCCCTTCGACCCCGCGGATCAGGACCTGTTACGAACGACGGCCCAGCTCGCGATCCTGTCCGATGACCTCGACCTCCGCGGCCGCACCGAGGAGGAGGGCGACGTCGCGTCGGCCAGCGACCCTCGCGACGTCGAGAGCCACCCTCACGACGTCGAGGGCGACGCGGACGACAAGCGCGACGAGCGCGACGAGCGCGACGAGCGCGACGCAGGGGCGTGAGCTCCGAACCTCCAGGTCCGCCCACGTCGACGAGGTGATCGAGCCGCCATGCGTGTGACGACCCGCTCCGCCTCGGTGTCGCTGGTGCTGCTCGGCGTGCTGGCGCTCGGGCTGGCGTCGTGCTCGGCGTCGAGCCAGCCGGATGCCGTGTCGTGGCGCAACGTGGAGATGGAGCTGCCCGACGGGTGGTACCTGTTCGAGGACGAGCCGGACCGGCTCAGCATCTCCAACCAGGACATCGGGATCGGTGACGTGGTCGGAACGCCCGCGGACTGGCCCGAGGGTGACGTGGTGGCGATGTTCTTCACCTACGAGCCCGACACGCTGCCGGCCGACTGGCGCGACCTGCTGGGTCGACTGGATGCGGAGATCGAGGCGGACACGTCGTTGACGCTGCAGGGTGACGTCCCGGCGACGCAGCTCATCTACCGCTACGAGACCGAGGGCGTGCGCACGCGGGAGATGGTCGTGCTGATCCCCTCCCGAGCGATCGTGCTCCTCGCACAGCCCGTGCCGACGCCGGCCGACGAGGATGTGACCGAGGTGTTCCTCGCCTACCTCGACGACTTCATGGGCGTGCTCGAGTCCGCCACCTTCGGGGCGCCGTTGCTCGACTGACGGCCGCGTGCCGCCTCCCACACTCACGCTCCGGGACCGTGCGGTTGCCCGGTCAGCTCAGATGGTTGGCGATCATCGACGCGGTCTGTGCGCGGGTGACGTGGGCCGTCGGGCAGAAGGTGGCAGGCGTGCAGCCGTTGACGATGCCGGCGTGCTGCAGGGCGCCGACCGAGCCGCTGTGGATCCAGCCCACGTCGGTGAACGAGGTGGGTCGGGGAGCGAGGCCGAGCGCGTTGGCGAAGAAGGTCGCCTGCTGCTCCCGCGTCAGGCTGCGCTTCGGACAGAAGCGATCGGTGCCGCACCCCACCGTGAGACCGGCCACGGCCAGGGCTTCGACCGCCGCGGCGGTGTCGCCGGCAACGTCGGTGAACCGGCTCGTGTTGGTCGCTGGCGCCGGCAGCTCGAGGGCGCGGACCAGCATCTCGGCGAACTCGCCGCGGCTGACCGCACCGTCCGGGCAGTAGCGGGCTGTCCCGCAGGAGTTCACGATCCCCTGGACGGAGACGCGTTCGATCGACGACGCGTGCACGCTGGTGCTCGCCACATCGCCGTAGCGCAGCGTCGATGGCGCGCTGTAGGTCAGGTTGGTGCTCGGCCGCCGGAAGTTCTGGGTGACCCAGACCCGTCCGTCCTTGACCGCGACCCCGATGCCGACCTCGGTGACCCGGTCGTCCAGGATGTTGCGACGGTGCCCCTCGGAGTTCATGAGCGCCCGATGGATCGCACCGACGCTCGGGCCGTAGCCGACGTTCTCCGACACCCGTTGCCAGCCGGTGATCTGACTGGAGAACTCGGGGTTGTGGAACAGCCGCCACTGCGCCGCCATCGTGTCGGTGTGGCCACGGGCGACCTGGACGAGGTCGGAGCGGACCGTCAGCGCTCCCACACCCTCCTTCGCCCGTTCGACGTTGATGAGCGCATGGAAGTCCCGTTCCAACTCGGCGGTGTTCGGGGTGGCCTGGGCACCGGCCGTGTGCAGCAGCGGAAGGCTCAGGATGACGACGAGCAGCAGTGTCGTCAGACGAGCACCGCAGCGAGGACTGAGGAGCATCTTGGTCCCGGGGAACGGTGAGGTGGGCAGAGCAGACGCCCCTGCTATCGGACCGAGGTGCCCATGACTTAACCAGGAGCGTCCAGATGTGCGCTCTCAGTGAGATACGCCGCCGGCGTCGGCTCAGCTCACACGTCACCCGGTGCCAGGTGACCGGCGCAGCGGCTGCCGTGCGGGCCGCTGGGACCAGCCGGTGGGAGCGCACCGGTAGGCTCCTCGCCACCTTGGGCACGCAGATCGTGTCGTGCGGCGGACGGCAGCTGCCGACACCGTCCCTCGTGCTGCGCACCGCCGTCGCGCGGCGGTGACCGTCACCTCGATCACCTGGAGCATCACCTGTGGACATCAGCATCGTCGGTGTCGGCCACGTCGGCCTCGTCACCGCCGCGGTCTTCGCCGACCTCGGCCACCGCGTCGTCGGTCTGGACTCAGACACCGCCAAGCTCGCGACCCTCGAGGCCGGCGGTGTGCCGTTCCACGAGCCGGGCCTGCCCGAGCTGCTCGAGCGGGTCACCGACAGCGGGGCCCTGACCTTCACCGCCGACATGGAGGAGGCGGTCCAGCACGGTGACGTCGTCTTCGTGTGCGTCGGCACACCACCGCTGCCTGGTGGCGGGCCCGACCTGCGCTACGTCGAGGCCGTCGGTCAGCAGGTCGCCCGCTTCGCCGACCGGGAGCTGGTGCTGGTCGAGAAGTCCACGGTCCCGGCCAACACCGGTGCGCGGCTGAGCCAGGTGATCGAGCGGGAGCGCAACGCGCTGGGGCGCGACCACCTGTTGATCCACGTCGCGTCGAACCCGGAGTTCCTCCGCGAGGGCGTCGCGGTTGAGGACACCGCTCGCCCTGACCGGATCGTCTACGGCACGAGCTCGGAGTTCGCCCGGGACCGGCTGCGTGAGGTCTACGCCCCGATGGTCGCGCAGGTCGGCTGTCCCGTGGTCGAGACGGACGTGCCCACGGCGGAGCTGATCAAGCATGCCTCCAACGCCTTCCTGGCCACCCGGCTCTCCTTCATCAACGCGGTCGCCAACATCTGCGACCGAGTGGGCGCGGACGTCGAGCTGGTCGCCGAGGGCATGGGTCACGACGCCCGCATCGGGCACTCCTTCCTGCGCGCGGGTATCGGGTACGGCGGGTCCTGCTTCCCCAAGGACGTGGATGCCTTCATCCACCTCGCTGGCCAGGTCGGCTACGACTTCGCCTTGCTGGAGGAGGTCCGGCGCATCAACGAGGCCCAGCGGGGGGTGGTCCTGGATGTGCTGCGCTCGGAGCTCTGGCACCTGCAGGGCAAGACCATCACGATCCTGGGCGCCGCCTTCAAGCCCGGGACCGACGACCTGCGAGAGGCTCCGGGCCTGCACCTGGCCCGGGCGCTCCTCGACGAGGGCGCCCACGTGCGGATCAGCGACCCGGTGGCGTTGCCCGCCGTCGCCGAGGAGTTCCCGGAACTGGAGCGGATCGATGACGCCCTGGAGGCCTGCCGGGGGGCGCACGCCGCCGTGATCGCGACGGAGTGGGAGGAGTTCGCGTCCCTGGACCCGAGTGCGATCGCGAAGGCCCTCGATTACCCGATCCTGGTCGACGGACGCAACTGCATCGACCCGGACGCCGCCGCCGAGGCGGGTCTGCACTACCACGGCATCGGTCGTGGCCACCTGAAGGTCTGAAGCTCGTGGCAGGGACCCCCGACGTCAGCATCGTCCTGCCCACCTACAACGAGGTGGGCCACCTCGACGACGAGGTGGCGCGCATCACCGCGGCGATGGACGCCTCCCGCTACAGCTGGGAGATCGTGGCGGTCGACGACGCGTCATCGGACGGCACCGGCGATCGGCTCGAGGCGTTGGCCGCCGCCGACCCGCGCCTGCGGGTGATCCGGCACCGACGCAACCTCGGCTCGGGAGGGGCGCGTCGCACCGGCACCCGCGCGGCCCAGGGCGAGGTGGTGGTGTGGACCGACGTCGACATGACCTACCCCAACGACCAGATCCCCGCACTGGTCGACGCCCTGGAGGGCTTCGATCAGGTCGTCGGCGCTCGCACGACCGAGGAGGGCACCCATCGTTTCGCGCGGGTGCCGGCGAAGTGGGTCATCCGACGGTTGGCGCAGTACCTGACCCAGGAGGAGATCCCGGACCTGAACTCCGGGTTCCGTGCCTTCCGGCGGTCGGAGGGGGTCCGCTACCTCCACCAACTCCCGAACGGCTTCTCCTGCGTCACGACGATGACCATGTCGTTCCTCTCTGATGGGCTGAGCGTCGGCTACGTCGACATCCCCTACGCCCCCCGCAAGGGCGAGTCCAAGTTCCACTGGTACCGCGACACGCGCCGCTACCTGCTCCAGGTGGTGCGCATGATGCTCAGCTACGAGCCGCTCAGGGTGTTCATGCCCATCGGGGTCGCCCTGCTGCTGCTCGGGCTGGGCAAGCTCGGCTACGACGTCGTGACC
Organism: Nitriliruptoraceae bacterium; assembly: GCA_007121785.1. Taxonomy (GTDB): domain Bacteria; phylum Actinomycetota; class Nitriliruptoria; order Nitriliruptorales; family Nitriliruptoraceae; genus SKTG01. The sequence continues at coordinate 741 of SKJX01000106.1, read as the reverse complement.
AAGGACCTCAGGATCGCGACCAACACCCTGCTGCTGTTGTTCGCCGCGTTCCAGGTGATCTCGATCGGACTGCTCGCCGACCTGGTGGTCCGGGTCTCGAAACCCCCTGTGCGCGAACCCGAGGTGACGCGGGTGCGGTGAGGGCGAACCCGACCGGACGTCCGGGGGCGGGGGCCGGCGGGGGCCTCCGTGCTGCATCTCCCGGCGCCGTGGTCAGCTGCCTTCGCCCGGCACACCGATGCTCGGCGGCGCGTGGGTGGCCCCGGCTAGCCATGTGCGGTGGGTGAGTGCGAGTTCCGCGCCAGGCATCGGCCATGCTCGCGCGACGTAGCCATAGGACCGGAGTCCCGGCCTCAAGGTCGACGCTCCGTGATCTCTCGTGGGGGGCAGCCGGGCGGTGTGCGGTGAGCGCTCGCGGGTCGGTGACTCTCCGTTGTCGATCCGGCGCTCCAGGCGGCCAGGGGTGCCCGAGCTGCAACGCAGCGTTCCATGGCTGGATCCAGCCTTGCCGCCGGTCGCCGACGGGATGCATGCTCTGAGCAGACGCCGATGGAGCGTTGGTCGCCCGGCTTCCGGGTGACCCCCACATGCAGGGGACGCGAGGAACCTCGGGCTGTCGCACAGGCGGTCGCCAGGGCGGATCGGGAACGATCCGCCGGGCCCGAGGGGAGCGAGTGGCGAGACCGACCCCATGGTTCGACCACACGTCGACCCGGGTCGGGTCGACTCGACACTCAGGGG
>SKJX01000208.1 GCA_007121785.1 Nitriliruptoraceae bacterium | reverse complement strand
GCGCGGCGACCTCGCGCTCGCCGCCGACCACAAGCTCTTCGCGGTGTGGCTCGCGGCGCACGGTCGGCTCGGTGGTGTCCAGCACGACGATCCAGGGGCGGGCTCTGCCGTCCTCGGGGCAGCGGAACGTCAACGGGTCGTGGTGGGCGTTGAACAGCAGCAGGAACGAGGCGTCGCTGACGAACTCGCCACGGTCGTCACGGCTGGCCAACCCGTCGCCGTTGAGGAAGACCTGCAGGGACTTGGCGAAGGCCGAGTCCCAATGCTCGTCGGACATCAGCTCGCCCTCGGGGGTCAGCCAGGCGATGTCGACGAAGCCCTCGCCACGGGGTGCGCGACCCTCGAAGAACCGGCGACGACGGAACACCGGATGGTCGCGCCGCAGGGCGATCAGGTCCCGGGTGAAGTCGTGCAGGTCGTCGTCGACGTGCTCCCAGTCGATCCAGGAGATCTCGTTGTCCTGGCAGTAGGCGTTGTTGTTGCCGCCCTGGGTGCGGCCGAACTCATCGCCGGCGAGCAGCATGGGCACGCCTTGGCTGAGCATGAGCGTCACCAGCAGGTTCCGCTGCTGTCGGGCCCGCAGCGCCAGCACCTCGGGGTCGTCGGTCTCGCCCTCGACGCCGCAGTTCCAGGAGCGGTTGTCGTCGGTCCCGTCGTGGTTGTCCTCGCCGTTGGCCTCGTTGTGCTTGTCCTCGTAGGAGACGAGGTCGCGGAGGGTGAAGCCGTCGTGCGCGGTGACGAAGTTGATCGACGCCGACGGACGGCGACGGTCGGACTGGTACAGGTCGGACGACCCGGTGAACCGTGACGCGAACTCCGGCAGCGTCGCCGGGGCGCCCCGCCAGTAGTCGCGCACGGTGTCGCGGTAGCGGCCGTTCCACTCCGACCACAGCGGAGGGAAGTTGCCGACCTGGTAGCCGCCCTCGCCGATATCCCAGGGCTCGGCGATCAGCTTGGCCTGGCTGATGATCGGGTCCTGCTGGATGACCTCGAAGAAGGTCGACAAGCGGTCGACGTCGTGCAGTTCGCGCGCCAACGCCGCCGCGAGGTCGAACCGGAAGCCGTCCACGTGCATCTCGGTGACCCAGTACCGCAGCGAGTCCATGATCAGCTGCAGCACGTGTGGGTGGCGCATGTTCATGGAGTTGCCCGTGCCGGTGTAGTCCATGTAGTAGCGCGGGTCGTCGTCGATGAGGCGGTAGTAGGCGGGGTTGTCGAACCCCTTGAGGTTCAGGGTCGGACCGAGGTGGTTGCCCTCCGCGGTGTGGTTGTAGACGACGTCGAGGATCACCTCGATCCCCGCCTCGTGCAGGGTGCGGACCATCCGCTTGAACTCCGGCACGACCCGCTCCCCGACGGCCGAGGCGTAGGCATCGTGGGGGGCCAGGTAGGCGATCGAGTTGTAGCCCCAGTAGTTGGACAGCCCCTGCTCGACGAGGTGGTGCTCGGAGACGAACCGGTGGACCGGCATCAGTTCGATGGCGGTCACGCCGAGCCTGGATAGGTGCTCGATCACGGACGGGTGCGCGAGCCCGGAGTAGGTGCCGCGCTCGTGCTCCGGCACGTCCGGATGCTGCATCGTCAGGCCCTTGACGTGGGCCTCGTAGATGACGGTCTCGTTCCACGGGATCTTCGGGGGGCGGTCGTTGCCCCACTCGAAGAACGGCTGGGTCACCACCGAGCGGGGCACGAACCGTGCGCTACTGCGGGTGTTCATCCCGCCGTCGGGGTCGCCGAACCGGTAGCCGAAGATCGCCTCATCCCAGGTCAGGTCGCCGACGACCGCCTTGGCGTACGGGTCGAGCAACAGCTTGTGGTGGTTGCACCGCAGCCCGTCGCGGGGCCGGTAGGGGCCGTGCACGCGGAAGCCGTACCGGGTCCCGGGGCCGACGTCCGGGGCGTAGCCGTGCCAGATCGAGCCGGTGACCTCCGGCAGCGGGATGCGCTCCTCGCGGCCGCGGGCACCGAACAGCGACAGTTCCACCCGCTCGGCCACCTCGGAGAACACCGAGAAGTTGGTGCCGTAGCCGTCGAAGGTGGCCCCGAGCGGGAAGGCTCGGCCGGGCCAGAGCTGGGTCACGAGGGATCCTTCGGGGGCAGGGCGTCATCTGCAGCCGGGGCGTGGTGGACGAGGACGTCGACCGAGCGTGGGGCGACCAGGACCCGCACCTCGCCCGGGCGCTCCTGCGGCTCGCCGGCGGGACCCGGCCCGGCGAACCGCTGCTCCGCGGTCGACAGGCGCCGCGCCCAGCCGCGTCGGTCGGTGGCGACCGCCACCTCGACGGGGACCTCGTCGGCGTTGACCGCGACCACGACCGCGGTGGTGCCGTCGTCGCGCCGCAGCGCGATCGCCTCACGGCCGGGGACGGTGACGGTGTCGGGATCGGGGGCGTCGGGCCGGTGCAGCAGCGGCAGGGCGCGCCGCAGCCGGATCAGCTCGCGGTAGCAGGCGAACAGCGCCCCGTGCTGATCGTCGCCGCGGGCCAGCGAGACGTCGATCACCGAGTCGGCGAAGGTGCGTTCGTCCTGGGGGTCAGGCGCCTCGCCCTGCCAGGCGAACGCGGCGAACTCCTCGCGGCGGCCGGTGCGCACGGCCTCGAGCAGTTCGGGCTCGGTGTGGGACACGAAGTAGCGGAACGGTGCCGGGTCGGCGTACTCCTCGCCCATGAACAGCATCGGCACGAACGGGGCGGTCAGCAACGTCGCGGCGGCGAGCTTGCAGCCCTCGAGGTCGGTGAGCTCGTGGAGCCGTTCGCCGAGCATCCGGTTGCCGACCTGGTCGTGGTTCTGGACGCACACCACGAAGCGGTCGTAGGGGACGTCCCGGGCCGGACGGCCCACCGTGCGCCCGCGGTAGGTCGAGTACCGGCCAGCGAAGACGAACCGGTCGCGGAGCATCGTGGCCAGGTCGTGCAGGCCGTGGTAGTCGACGTAGTAGCCGTCGCGCTCGCCGGTCAGCCCGACGTGGACGGCATGGTGGAAGTCGTCGGCCCACTGCGCGTCGAGGCCGTAGCCGCCGGCGTCCGGCGAACGCAGCAGCCGTGGGTCGCACAGGTCGCTCTCGGCGATCAGCTGCACCGGCCGGCCGCGCCGCTCGGCGTCGCGATGGACGGCGGTGGCCAGCTCCTCGAACAGGTGCACCGCCGAGGTGTCGACGATGCCGTGGACCGCGTCCAGGCGGTAGCCGTCGAGGTGGAAATCGCGGGCGAAGGCCACCGCGTGCTCGACGACGTAGCGTCGGACCGGGTCGGCCTGTTCGTCGTCGGTGTTGAGACCGGGGCCCCAGGGGGTGCCGTACCGGTCGGAGAAGTACGGGCCGAAGTCCGCGACGTGGTTGCCCTCCGGTCCCAGGTGGTTGTAGACGACGTCGAGCACCACGCCGATCCCGGCACGGTGGGCGGCGTCGACGAGCCGACGGAGCCCGTCCGGTCCGCCGTAGGTGTCCTGGACGGCGTAGGGCAACACCCCGTCGTAGCCCCAGTTGCGGGCACCGGGGAACTGCCCGACCGGGAGCAGTTCGATGGTGGTCACGCCCAGGTCGACGAGGTGGTCGAGGCGGTCGGCGACCGCGTCGAAGGTCCCTTCCGGCGAGAAGGTGCCGACGTGGAGCTCGTAGAGGACCTGTTCGTGCAGCGGTCGGGGCACGAAACCGTGGTCCGACCAGGGATGCGTCGTCGGGTCGTCGACGGCTGAGGGGCCGTGGACGCCGTACGGCTGGTGGCGCGAGGCCGGGTCGGGCCGGTCGATGCTCGTGCCGTCGTCGCGATGGAGGCGGTAGCGGTAGGTGTGACCGGCGGCGACCTCGGCGGCGACGCCCCGGTGGTAGCCGTCGGGGTCCGCATCGAGCGCGGCGGTGCGCGCCCCCGTCGTCTCCGCATCGGGCGCATCGGTGCCGGCGAGCACGACCTCGACGCGAGCGGCGTCGGGGGCCCAGACCTCGAAGGCGGTGCCCGTCTCGCCCAGGACGGTGGCGCCCAGGCGGGCGGGGGAGCGGGTCATCGACGGCTCCGTTCGCGACGGGAGGTGGCCGGTACCGCTCATGGGCGACGGCCCGGCGCCGGCGGGACGATCCCGACCGACTCGGCGAGCTGGCCAAGCGCGGTGAGCCAGCGTCGTGCGGTGGCGTCACCCGCGTCGGCGCGCTCTTGCAACGTGCCACGATGGTCGCACAACGCCTGCCACAGGACGTTCTGAGCGGGTGCGAGGTCGACCTCGAACGGCAGGTGCGGGACCAGCGCGAGCAGCGTCCGGATGCGGGCGAGCGTCTCGTCGTGGGTCCGGTCGAAGGCATCGAAGGGCGCGTCGGTCCCGGTCAGGTGGTCGTGGACGCGGTGAGCGAGCCGATCGACGGTCGCCGCGAACGTGTGGCCGAGGCCGGCGACGTCGAGCGTGACGTCGAAGCGGTCGGCCTCCTCCAGCAGGGAGTGGACGTGGGCCGCGTCGACCGAGGAGCTGGCCAGCTCGGCGGTGAGCTCGGCGTTGACGACGACGTCGGCGGCGCTGGACAGCGCCGTCGGTAGCGTGATCCCGGCGTCGGCCAGGAACCGCATGAGCGGGGCACGCCCCCGGTAGATCGCCCGGTAGGAGGCCTCGACCTCCTCGAGCGTGGCTTTGAGCACCGTCTCGACGATGTCGCGACGCTCGTCTCGGAACAGGGTGTGGAGCGAGTACTGCGGTTGACCGAGGTGACGGTCGAGGGCGCGGATCACCCCGGGGACGTCAGCGGTCTCGAACTTGCCGTCCAGGTCGGTGCACATCTGTTCGTAGTCGGCGTCGTCGCCCCGGGGCCGGAGCCCGCAGGTGACGTTGTGGTCGCCGAGGTGGAGCACACCGAACTCCAGCGCCGCCTCCGACCGGGTGACGACCGAGCGCACCCGGAGGCGGCCGTACGCCAGCCGGGTCCGCCCGGCTACCAACAGCTCGTGGTCGTCCCGTCGGACCTCGTAGGCGCCGATGCGTTCGCGGTCGTCGCCGCGACGCACCAGGCCGGCGATTGCGGCGTGTGCGGCGACATGCTCGAGGGTCGCCACCGCCGGACGCACGAGCCGCTCGTAGATGTCACGGCCGTTGCCGTCGGCGGGGTCGTTGGCGGTCGCCGGCTCGAGCGTCGACAGGAACGCCGGCTCGAGGTCGTCGCCGGTGAGGTCGGTGATGAGCTGAAGCACCCGGGCGGCGTAGCGCAGCACCTGGACGGGCTCGGGACGGGCGAGGTCGTCGAAGAACCACCCGCAGCTGGTGTACATCAGCAGCGCGTAGCGCTGGAGCTCCAGCAGTTGCAGGACCCGGGTGGTCTCGGAGTCGCCGAGAGCCCGGGTGCGCTCGCGGGCGAGGAAACCCTCCAGTCGTCCGTCACGGTTGAGCACGACCTCGAGGTACCGGTCACGGGCGCCCCACGGGTCGCGCAGCAGGGGCTCGGCCTCGGCCTCGAAGCGGACGGCGGCCTCATGGGACAGGCCGTCGAGCGCGGCGCGCAGCGGCGCCCGCCACTGCTGGTGGGCCCCGGCTTCGCCGCCGCAGCCGCAGTCGTTCCGCCAGCGCTCGACCCCGTGCGCGCAACTCCAGGAGCTGTTCGCCACCACCTCCGCCTCATGGGTCGGCGGGAACAGCGCCAGGTACTGGCTGTAGTTGGTCAGCGTCACGTCCCCGCGCTGCTCGAGCCGGTCGAGCGTCGCGGCCAGGGCCATCTCGCCGTGGCGGTGGTGATGGCCGTAGGACTCGCCGTCGGTGGCGATGTGGACCAGCTGCGGTCCGGCGCGGTCACCGAAGCCGTCGAGCAGGCGGCGCTCGAAACGCTCGGACGAGTCGAGCAGGCCCTCGAAGGCGACCGCCTGCGAGAGCGGTCCGTCGTAGAAGAACACCGCCAGGTGTCGTCCGGAGGGCAGCGTCACGCGGTAGGGGCGGGTCGGGTCGACGTGGCCGCCACGGACGTCCGTCCAGGTCTCGGCGTCGGCGGGCCGGGTCCGCGCCGCCTGGTAGGGCGAGAGGACCGTGAAGCGGATCCCCTCGTCGGCGAGCGTTTCGAGCGTCGCCTCGTCCACGGCCGCCTCGGCCAGCCACATCCCCTGGGGGTCGCGGCCGAACCGGTGGCGGAAGTCGGTGATGCCCCACCGCACCTGTGTCCGGCGGTCGCGCTCGTTCGCCAGCGGCAGGATCGCGTGACCATAGACCTGCGCCATCGCGGAGCCATGGCCGTCGAAGCGCACCGCGCTGGCACGGTCGGCGGCGAGCACCCCCGCGTAGGTGTCGGGATCTTCGTCCGCCAGCCACGACAGCAGGGTGGGGCCCAGGTTGAAGCTGATGCGCTCGTAGTTGTTGACCAGGCGGACGATGCGGCCCTGGTCGTCGAGGATGCGGGCGCGGGTGTTCGGGGCGTAGCACTCGGCGGTGATGCGCTCGTTCCAGTCGTGGAACGGGTAGGCGTCGTCCTGCTGCTCGACCGCCTCCAGCCACGGGCTCTCCCGAGGTGGCTGGTAGAAGTGGCCGTGCACGCAGATGTAGCGGTCCAAGAGGGGCTCCAAGCCGGTCGCGACCGGGACGACGTGCCGCGAGCAGGCCGCGGCGGCTGGCAGCAGGCGTCCCGTCAGACTACGCCACCGCGCTGCGCGCGACGGCTGACCCGCGCCTCACCGGTCGGGGAGGAACACCTCGACCGCCAGTGGTGGCAGGGTCAGCACCAGCGAGTGGTCCTGGCCGTGGACGGGCAGCGGTCGTGCGCTGACGCCACCGAGGTTGCCGATGCCGGCGCCGCCGTAGTCGGTGGCGTCGGAGTTGAACGCCTCCCGCCACCGGCCGCTGTGGGGCACCCCAAGGCGGTAGTTCTCCCGGGGCAGCGGCGTGAGGTTGACCACGACCAGTGCCGTCCGGCCGTCGCGCGCCCGCCGCAGGAACGCCACGACCGACGCCTCCCAGTCGGAGCAGTCGACCCATTCGAACCCGAACGGCTCGCAGTCGCCCTCGTGCAGCGCCGGCTCGGCGTGGTAGAGCCGGGCCAGGTCGCCGACGCACCGCTGGAGCCGGCCGTGCGGGCCGTCCCCGTCGAGCAGGTGCCAGTCGAGTGACCGCTCGTGGGACCACTCCTGGGGCTGGCCGAACTCGTTGCCCATGAAGGTCAGCTTCTTGCCCGGCGTGACGAACTGGTAGGCGTAGAGCGCCCGCAGGTTGGCGAAGCGCTGCCACTCGTCGCCCGGCATATTGGACAGCATCGAGCCCTTGCCGTGGACCACCTCGTCGTGGGAGAGAGGCAGTGCGAAGTTCTCCGAGTAGGCGTACACCGCCCGGAACGTCAACTGGTCGTGGTGGTACTTGCGGTGGACCGGGTCACGCTGGAACACCTGCAGCGTGTCGTGCATCCAGCCCATGTCCCATTTGAACCCGAAGCCCAGCCCGCCCACGTAGGTGGGCCGTGACACCATCGGCCAGGAGGTCGACTCCTCGGCGAAGGTCTGCACGTCCGGGAAGTGGGCGAACACCTCGGTGTTCAGCCGGCGGAGGAACTCGATGGCCTCGATGTTCTCGTTGCCGCCCCAGCGGTTGGGGACCCACCCGCTGTCCTCGCGCGAGTAGTCGAGGTAGAGCATCGAGGCGACCGCGTCGACCCGCAGCCCGTCGACGTGGTACTCCTCGAGCCAGTACAGCGCGGACGAGAGCAGGAACGCCAGCACCTCCGGGCGGCCGTAGTTGAAGATGTAGCTTGACCAGTCGGGGTGGAAACCCTGCCGGGGGTCGGCATGCTCGTACAGGTGGGTCCCGTCGAAGTCGCCGAGCGCCCACTCGTCGGTGGGGAAGTGGCTGGGGACCCAGTCCAGGATGACGCCGATCCCGGCCTGGTGCAGCCGGTCGATCAGCTCCTTGAGCCCCTGCGGGGTGCCGTACCGGCTCGTCGGTGCGAAGAACCCGGTGCACTGGTAGCCCCACGAGCCGTAGAAGGGGTGCTCCATGACCGGCATGAGCTCCACGTGGCTGAACCCGAGCGCGGTCACGTGCTCGATCAACGGCCCGGCCAGCTCCCGGTAGGTCATCGGACGCGAGGTGCCGTCGTCAACGACCACCCGTCGCCAGGAGCCCAGGTGGACCTCATAGATGCTCATCGGCGCGTCCAGCCGGTGGCGCTCGCCGCGCGTCGCCATCCAGGTGTCGTCCCCCCAGGTGTAGGAGGCGTCCCAGATGATCGAGTCGGTGCGGGGCGGCTCAGCCGCGTGCACGGCGTAGGGATCGGCTTTGTCGACCGCGTAGTCGCGGGCGCCGGAGGCGACGTGGAACTTGTAGGGGTCGCCGTGCCCAGCGCCGGGAACGAAGCCCTCCCAGATCCCGGACTCACCGCGGGGCGTGAGCCGGCCCTCGGGGCTGCGGCGGTCCCAGCCGTTGAAGCTGCCGACCACGCTGACCTCGTGCGCGTTCGGCGCCCAGACCCCGAAGTGGGTCCCGGCGACGCCGTC
>SKJX01000240.1 GCA_007121785.1 Nitriliruptoraceae bacterium | reverse complement strand
TCGATGAACCTCGATTCGAGGCCTTGGCGTCGGATGATCGGGAGCTGCTCGTGGACCGTGCGCTCGAGACCGTGCAGCTCTTCGGCAGCCTGTTCGTCACGCTGCTGCTGCTCTTCATCCCGATCACCGTCGGCATCGTGCTGCTGCGCCGGTGGATCGGTCCTGCCCTGCTGCAGCACTGGCTCGGCGGTCGCCGCCTGTCGGTCGCGCTGGCCAAGGGCACCGCGTTGGGCGCCGTCACCCCGTTCTGTGGCTGCTCGACGATCCCGCTGCTGCTTGGGCTGCTGAAGGCCGACGTGCGGGTCGCTGCGGTCGCCGCGTTCACCCTGGCATCGCCGCTACTCAACCCCTACATCCTGGGGATCGTGGCCCTGCTGTTCGGCTGGCAGGTCGTGATCGTCTACGCCCTGGTAGCGGTCGCGACCACGGTCGTCCTGGCAGCCGCCGCGGAGTACGCCGGGGTGGAACGTCACCTGAGGGTCGCCGGCTACCGCCCCGGCCGCGCCGACGGTCGGGCCGACGCGAGCACCGCGACGGTCTCACAGACGCCCGTCGGTGATGCGGTCCGCCCGATCGCCGGCGGGGCTGGCGCCGATGGCGCGGCCGGGTCCGCCTGCGACGGTGGCGCGGGCAGCACGGGCGAGTCGGCGGTCGGAACGCACGGTGGAACGGGCGGGTCGGCGTGCGGTGAGGCAGGTGACGACGACGAGCCGGGCTGGCGGGGTACCCGAACCGAACTGCGTGCCGCCTGGGGGGAGATGACCACCCTGCTGCGGCCCATGATCGTGCCCCTGGTGGTCGGCATGGGTATCGGCGCGCTGATCTACGGCGCGGTGCCGCAGGACGCGTTCGCGGACGTGCTCGGGACGTCCTCGTGGCTGACGCTGCCCCTGGCCGCCCTGCTCGGCCTCCCGCTGTACCTGCGCGGTGAGGCGGCGTTCCCGATCGGTGCGGGACTGCTGGCCGCCGGTGTCGGTGAGGGTCCGATGTTCGCCATGGTGATCGCCGGCATGGGTGCGAGCATCCCGGAGCTGACGATCCTCTCGAGCATCTTCAACCGGCGCCTGCTGGGCATCTTCGTCGCGGCGGTGTTCGCCATGGCGATCAGCGGCGGTGCGGTGATCCCCCTGCTGACCTGACCGGGCATACTGGCCGTATGCGCCGACGCTCGCCCGAACCTGCCCTGGTCGCCGCCGCTCGCGCGGCTGGCGTGACCGACCCGCGCGTGCTGGAAGCGGTCGCGGCCGTCCCGCGTGCGGCGTTCGTGTCCCGGTCCGCGCGCCGGCACGTCGACGAGGATCGTCCGATCCCCATCGGGGAGCAGCAGACCACCTCGCAGCCGTCGTTGATCGCAAGCATGCTGGCGTCGCTCCACCTCGACGGCCATGAGCGCGTCCTGGAGGTCGGGACCGGGACCGGCTACGAAGCCGCGTTGCTCTCGCACCTGGCGGCGGAGGTGCACACGGTCGAGCGGTACGCGTCGCTGGCGCAGCAGGCTCGGGAGAACCTGGCCGAGGTCGGCTGCACCAACGTGCACGTCCACGTGGGCGACGGGACGCAGGGCTGGCCCCCCGCGGCGCCGTTCGAGGCCATCATCGTGGCGGCGGCGACCAGCCAGGTGCCGCAACCGCTCGTCGACCAGTTGGCCGACGGAGGGCGGCTGCTCGCGCCGGTCGGTGGCTCCGGCGGCCAGGAGCTGATCCGGTACGTCGCCCGGGACGGCCAGTTGCACGAGGACCGTCGCATCGTGCCGGTGCGGTTCGTGCCGTTGGTGCCTGAGCGCGGCTGACCCGGAGTGCCCGCACGCTCGGCCTAAGCTGTCGGGTTCGCGCTGAGCCCTGAGGAGCCGAAGCATGTCCGAGACCACCTCGACCGGCCCGCTCACCGGTGTCCGGGTCATCGACCTGACCCGCGCCCTGTCGGGTCCGTACGCCACGCTGATGCTCGCGGACGCCGGCGCCGAGGTGGTCAAGGTCGAACGGCCGGGAGCGGGTGATGACAGCCGCGGCTGGGGACCGCCCTTCGTCGGCCCGGACGACGCGCTGGAGTCGTCCTACTTCCTCTCGATCAACCGTTCGAAGCGGTCGGTCGTGCTCGATCTCAAGCAGGAGGAGGAGGTCGCCCGCCTGCGACGGCTGCTCGCCGATGCGGACGTGCTCGTCGAGAACTTCCGGCCCGGGGTGATGGAGCGTTTGGGGCTGGGTACCGACGACCTGGAGGAACTCAACCCGCGGCTGATCGTCCTGTCGATCACCGGCTTCGGTGAGGGTGGTCCGGACGGGGACCGATCCGGGTTCGACCAGATCATCCAGGGCGAGGCGGGGATGATGGGGATCACCGGGCCGGTCGACGGTGAGCCGACCAAGTTCGGGATCCCGATCACCGACATCCTCTCGGGCATGTTCGGCGCCTACGGCGTGGTCGCCGCGCTCCATGAGCGGGAGCGGACCGGCCGTGGCCAGCGGGTGACGACCTCGCTCCTGGCCTCCGCGGTGGCCGTCCACGCCTACCAGGGGACCCGTTGGACGATCGGTGGTGACGTGCCCGCCCCGGGTGGCAACCGCCACCCGACGATCGCCCCGTACGGCGCGTTCACCTGCGAGGACGGGTGGATCAACGTCACGGTTGGCTCGGAAGGGCTGTGGCAGCGGTTCGCGCCGCTGGTCGGGCTGGCCGTGGACGATCCGCGCTACGCGAGCAACCGCGACCGAGTCACCAACTGGGACGAGCTCGAGGCCGAGATCAACGCCGCCCTGGTCGGCGAGCAGGTCGAGGTGTGGATGGCACGGTTCGCCGAGGCCGGTATCCCGGCCGGCCGGATCCGCACGATGGACGAGGTCTACGCCTGGGAGCAGCTCGAGCACCTCGGGCTCATCGACCGGGTCGACCACCCCACGGCTGGCCGGCTCGAACTCCCGGGTGCGCCGGTGCGGTGGTCACGTTCCGGGCGCCGGCCGGCTGAGGCGCCGCCACGGTTGGGCGAGCACGACGGCGACGTGTTCGGCGAGGACGCGGGCGGGTAGGCAGACGCGCGCGGGGCTTGTCGCAAGCCATGAACCGTGCTTCACTGCTTGCATGGCCTACCGCCGGACACCACGGATCCAGGCCCGGCTCGATGCGGCCCGTGACGCCCTCGTCACCGCCGCGGTCGGGCGGGTCGCCGAAGGTGGGTGGGCCGCCGTCACCGTGACCAGCGTCGCTCGCGATGCGCAGGTGGCGACCGGCACCGTCTACCGCCACTTCGACGACAAGGACGCGCTGCTCGCCGCGGCCTTCCGTCGCGCGGCCGGCCGCGAGCTCCAGGTCGTCGCCGATGCGGCCGGCGGCGACGATCCGCCGATCGAGCGGCTCGCCGCCGCGTTGCGCGTGTTCGCCGAGCGGGCGCTGCAGGGCCACCGGCTCGCCTACGCGCTGCTGGCCGAACCCGCCGGCACCGCGGTGGAGGCCGAGCGTCTGGCCTACCGCCGCGGCTACCGCGAGCGGTTCGCCGCCATGCTCACCGACGGCATCGCTGACGGCTCCATCGCCCCGCATGACGTCGAGGTGGTCGCCGCCGCCCTCGTCGGTGCCTGCGGCGAGGTGCTGGTCGGTCCCGTCGCCGCTACCGGTGCGGACGCCGGAGCCGCTGATCCGCTCGACGCCACCGCTGACCGTGTCGACGCGCTCGTGGCGACGTGCCTGCGCGCCGTGCCGACCACCTCGACGTCCGACGAGCTTGGAGCGATCGCATGAGCAGCATCCAGACCCACACCGTCATCAACCAACCACCGCCACGCGAGGACCACGACGCCTACGCCGCGGACGCGGCCCTGCGCGAGGGCGTGCATCGCGAAGGCGCCGACTGGGCCGATGATGAACTCCACGCCGTCGGGCAGCTGGTCGGCTCGAGCGACTGGGTCGAACGTGGCCGCGCCGCGAACGAGCACCCACCCGAGTTGCGGACCCACGACCGGTACGGCCACCGCATCGACGAGATCCGCTACCACCCGGCGTACCACGAGCTGCTCTCCGCCGGGGTCCAGCACGGCCTGGCGGCACGGCCGTGGGCGCAGGAGGAGCCCGGCGCCCACGTCGCCCGAGCCGCCAAGTACGTGCTGTGGCCGCAGGTCGACTCGGGCACGTTGTGTCCGATGACGATGACCTACGCGGTCGTGCCCAGCCTGCGGTGGCAGCCCGACCTCGCCGCATCGTGGGAGCCGAAGGTCACCAGCGGGGTCTACGACCCCGGTTTCCGGCCGGCGGACGACAAGGCCGGGGCCCTGTTCGGGATGGCCATGACCGAGAAGCAGGGCGGCAGCGACGTGCGAGCCAACACCACCGCTGCCGTGCCGGTCGACGGCGGGGGACCGGGGTCGGCCTACACGCTGACGGGCCACAAGTGGTTCGTGAGCGCGGCGATGAGTGACGCGTTCCTCACGCTGGCCAAGACCGACGAGCACCAAGCACCGTCGTGCTTCCTCGTCCCGCGCTGGTTGCCCGACGGCACCCGCAACCCGTTCGCGATCCAGCGGCTCAAGGACAAGCTCGGGGACCGGTCCAACGCCTCCAGCGAGGTGGAGTTCGCCGGTACGACCGGGTGGCTCGTCGGTGAGGAGCACCGCGGGGTGCGCACGATCATGGAGATGGTCGCCGCCACGCGGATGGACTGCGTCGCCGGTGCGGCCGGGTGGCTGCGGCACGGCACCACGCAGGCCGCCTGGCACGTCGCGCACCGGGAGGCCTTCGGACGTCGCCTGGCCGACCAGCCGCTGATGCGCAACGTGCTGGCCGACCTCGCGATCGAGACCGAGGCGGCGATCGCCTTGACCCTGCGGCTGGCCCGCACGTTCGACCAGGCGGACGACGACCACGAAGCGGCGCTTCGCCGCGTGCTCACCCCGATCGCGAAGTACTGGGTCAACAAGCGGGCGCCGGCGCACGCGGCGGAGGCGCTCGAGTGCCTCGGTGGCAACGGCTACGTGGAGGAGTCCGGGATGCCGCGGCTGTTCCGCCAATCGCCACTCAACGGTATCTGGGAGGGCTCGGGCAACGTGCAGTGCCTGGACGTGCTGCGGGCGATGCAGCGCAACCCGGAGTCGGTGGACGCCCTGCTCGCGGAGATCACGGCGGCCAGCGGTGTCAGCCGCACGTTCGACGACGCGTGCGAGCGGGCCCGCAAGCGGCTGGCCGCACCGACCGAGGGCAGCGCGCGGGTGCTGGTCGAGCAGCTGGGCATCCTGATGCAGGCTTCCCTGCTGCTGCGTGTCGGTGACGCTGCGGTCGGCGACGCGTTCGTCGCGTCGCGGCTGGACCCGGAGGCTGGAGGCCTGGCGTTCGGCACGCTGCCCGACGATCTGGACCTTTCACCCGTGCTCAGCCGGGCGTTGCCGCAGCTGACGTAGACGGCGGCTGGCGCGACGGATCGGGTGGGTCCGTTCAGCGGTCCAGCGCGCCGGGATCGTCGGGGACGTCCACGGCGTACGCCTGCAGGACCTCCAGCGGCACGACCTCGAGCGCTGCTTCGTTGGTCGCGGCCAGCACGACCGGTGCCGCGACGCCGTCGCGGTGTGCCCGCAGCCAGTTCGGGGCCGTCACGCACCAGCGGTCGCCCGGCGACAGCCCGGGGAAGTGGAACTGCGGCCGTGGTGCGGTCAGATCGTTGCCGATCGACCGTTGGTGGGCGAGGAACTCGTCGGTCATCACCGCGCAGATGGTGTGGCTGCCCAGGTCGTCGGGGCCGGTCCGGCACGACCCGTCCCGGAACCACCCGGTCAGCGGGTCGACGCTGCACCCTTCGAGATCGCCACCGAGAACGTTGCGCTCATCCATGGTCACGAGGGTAACCACCGCCGATGGACGCGCTCGAGGACGCGTCGCGGGGCCGCAGCCGGGTCGAACGGTCGGCGGCACCGCTGGCCGCACGCGCCTGGACGGTCCGTCCCCGTCCTTGGACGTGCCTGCCGACTACCGTGTGATCTCGCCGACCCGTCCCGGACCGAAGGGCCTCGTCAGATGTCGACACCTCACCTCAGCGCTGAGCCCGGAGACTTCGCCGACACCGTCCTGTTGCCCGGTGATCCACTCCGGGCGAAGTACATCGCGGAGACCTGGTTCGACGATGTCGAGCAGGTCAACAGCGTCCGCAACGCCTTCGGGTTCACCGGGACCTACCAGGGCATGCGGGTCTCCGCGCTGGGCACCGGGATGGGGATCCCGTCGGCGTCGATCTACGCGACGGAACTGGTGACGTACTACGGCGCGAAGCGGCTCGTCCGGGTCGGGTCGTGCGGCTCGGTCCAGGAGGACGTCCGGATGCGCGACGTGGTGCTCGGCGCCGGTGCCTGCACCGACTCCGGCGTGAACCGCGCGCGGTACGGCGGCATGGACTTCGCCGCGATCGCCGACTTCGGCCTGCTGCGCGCCGCCGCGGACGCGGCGGCGGCACACGAGATCCACGCGCACGTCGGCAACATCCACAGCGGTGACCTGTTCTACGACCCACGGGCGGAGATGACCCCGACCATGACCGCCATGGGCGTTCTCGCCGTGGAGATGGAGGCCGCCGGGCTGTACGGGGTCGCAGCCGAGCACGGCGCGAGGGCGCTGACGATCCTGACCGTCAGCGATCACCTGCTGCGTGGCGAGCACGCCAGCCCGGAGGATCGGCAGACGACCTTCGACGAGATGATCGACGTCGCCCTCGACGGGCTGTTGCGCGACGCTGCCAGCTGACGTCCCGGGTCGGTGGAACCGGCCCGACGGCGAGCCCTGGCCGGTCACGCATCGACGGTCGGGGTGACCGGTTGGGGCAGGCCACCGGCCTTGCCGTTGCGTTCCGCGAGCAGGCCTCCCAGGATCGAGCAGGCGATCTCCGCCGGCGTCTTCGACCCGATGTCCAAGCCGATCGGCCGCCGCACGGTTGCGATCAGCTCCGTCGGGACGCCCTGGTCGGCGAGCGCCGCCTCGTGGGGGCCGGTGTGGCGCGGCGAGCCGATGATGCCGATGGAGCGGGGCCCGGCGCGCACCAGCGGCGCCATGGTCGGTCCGAGATCGCCCCGGTGGTGGTCGGTGACCACCACGTCCACGATCGCGGACACCTCGACGTCGTCGGCGGCGTGGACGACGCGGTCGGCGCCGTCGCGGCGGGAGCCGGTCACCGACCCCGGGTCCGGTTCCAGCAGCGTGGTGTCGAAGCCGAGCTCCCTGCCCCATGCGACGAGGGAGGCGCCCAGCGGCGTGGCGTAGACCACGACGAGCGCGCGATCGGAGGTATCCGGGCCGGGACGTTCGCCGTGCGCGGTGCTGCAGGCCGGGTCGTGCTCGGTGGCGCCGTCCGGTGCGGTCATGTGCATCCCTCCGTGCGAGCTACCGTCGCGCTGCGAAGGGTACGGCCGGTGCGCCGGCGCTGGTAGGTCGTGGGAGGTACGCGTGGAGCAGGATCGCACCGACAGCTCAACGACGACCCGACCCGGCGACGTGCCGAGCCTCATCCGCGCGCTGGAGGAGCACAGCTACCTCGCCGACCGCGGTCTGGCCACCGCGGCCCACCTGGCGTCGACGCTCGACCGTCCCCTCCTGCTCGAGGGCGACGCCGGCGTCGGCAAGACCGAGCTGGCCAAGGTGCTCGCGGAGGTCCGAGGCGCGCAGCTGATCCGCCTGCAGTGCCACGAGGGGCTCGACCGGTCTCAGGCCCTGTACGCGTGGGACCACCCCCGGCAGCTGCTGCACCTGCGGGCGCTCGAGGCCTCGGGGGAACGGCCCGCCGACCACGAGGCCGAGCTGTACTCCGAACGGTTCCTGCTCGCCCGACCGATGCTGCAGGCGCTGCGGGCCGGTGGATCGGCGGTGCTGCTCGTCGACGAGATCGACCGTGCCGACGACGAGTTCGAAGCGTTCCTCCTCGAGGTGCTGAGCGACTTCCAGGTGTCGATCCCGGAGCTGGGCACGATCGTCGCGCAGACGCCACCGACCGTGCTGCTGACCTCCAACCGGACCCGGGAGCTGTCGGATGCCCTGAAGCGTCGTTGCCTCTACCACTGGATCGACCACCCGGACGTGGAGCGCGAGACGGCGATCGTGCGGCTGCGTGCACCCGACGTCCCCGCTGACGTCGCACGTCGGGTCGCCGGTGTGGTCGCCAAGCTGCGCGACCTCGGGCTGTACAAGCCGCCTGGCGTCGCGGAGACGATCGACTGGGCCCGGGTCGTCGCCGCCGCGGACGACGGTGAGCTCGACCGTGACACCGTCATCGACACCCTCGGCGTGGTCGTCAAGGACCACGACGACCTGCTCGCGGTCCGCGACGCCGTCGACGAGCTCCTGGCCTCGTGACCATCGGCGACGACCCGCGCGGCGCGGCGGCGATCGGGCCGGCCGACGGTCCCGAGGGGGTGGTCGCCCTCGCGGCCGCGCTGCGGCGTCGCGGTGTCGCGATCGGCACGGGACAGGTGGTCACCTGTCAGCGGGCCGTCGCCACGCTGGGCGACCAGCTCGCCGACCGGTACTGGGCAGGGCGGACGACGCTGATCAGCGACCCGGCGGATCTGGGCGTCTTCGACCAGGTCTTCCGCGCGATGGCGGCGGCAGCGTTCGAGGAGGGGAGCTTGCCGGCGCTGCCGCCGAGGCAGCCGCCGGCGGAGATGACCGCAGCATCCGACCGTGGGGGAGGAGTTGCGGGCGACGGCGAGGAGCCCGCCGTCGCCGGCATGATCGCCGCCGAGCGGGAGCGGCTACGGCACCGGCGCTTCGACCGTGCCAGCGAGGAGGAGCTGGCCGCGATCGGCGCGACGCTGCAGCGGCTCCCGATCGCGGTCCCACGGCGCCGGTCGCGACGGACCCGTGCCGGTCGTCGTGGGGAGCTCGACCTCGGTCGCACGCTGGAACGTGCCCTGACCACCGACGGTGAACTGGTCGACCGGGCCTGGCAGCAACGCCGCACGACGCCACGTCGGCTGGTGATCCTGCTGGACATCTCCGGGTCGATGGCGGCCCACGCTCGCGCGTCGTTGCGGTTCGCGGTGGCGGCGCGCCGCGCCGCAGATCGCGATGCGGCGCAGCGGGTGGAGGTGTTCGCCTTCGGCACCCGGCTGACGCGTCTGTCGGACCACCTCGCCGCGCGTGACCCGGACGAGGCGATCGCTGCGGCCGCGGAGCGGGTCGTCGACTGGGACGGTGGTACCCGGATCGGTGACAGCCTGGACGAGCTGGTCCGCGTATGGGCACGCCGCGGGGTGCTGCGCGGTGCGGTGGCGGTGATCTGTTCCGATGGCCTCGAACGCGGCGACGCCGCGACCCTGGAGCAGGCCGTGGCACGGCTGCGTCGCCAGGTGCACCGGTTGGTGTGGGTCAACCCGCTCGCCGGCGATGAACGCTACGAGCCGACCCAACGGGGGATGGCTGCCGCCCTGCCGTACGTCGATGCGTTCCTCCCTGGCCACGACCTGGCCAGTCTGGAGGAGCTCAGCCAGGTGCTCGCGTCGCTGCGGTGACCCTCACCCGTCGACCGGGCCGCCGTCGTACGCGGTCACGCCGAGCTCACCCAGCCACCGGCGTCGTCCAGCGGGATCGAGGTGGTCATCTACGCGCGCTCCCGTGCTCGGCGTCGGAGGTCGGCGTGCAGCCCGTCGAACGGGGCAGGGCCCGGTACGAACCGCTTGGCGACCTTGACCGTGGCGGTGTAGTTGGGGTCGACGACGTTGGCCAGCGGTGCCCGGACCGTCTGCGAGAGCAGCTGGTAGGCGTCCATCTCGTCGAGCCCCGACAGCTGCTGCACCCAGCGGGTGAGGTCGAGCTGCGCGATCCGCCACGCATCCTCCAGCGGCCGCGCCGAGCCGAACGACAGCAGGTCGTCGTCGGTCTCCAGCCGCGGCCACGGCGGCGCGCCACCCTCGATGAGCTCCACCAGCACGGTCGAGTCCATCGGCCCCTCGACCGCGGTGCCGCAGGCCTCGCCCTCACCCTGGCGGTAGTGCCCGTCACCCAACGAGAACCGCGCACCGTCGACGTTCACGCCCAGGTACAGCGTGGTGCCGGCGCGCACCTCCGGTGAGTCGAGGTTGCCACCGTGAGCATCGGGGACCAGGGAACTGCGGGCCTCACCGCCGCCGGGTGCCACCCCGATCGTGCCGAGCATCGGTGCGAGCGGCAGCGTCACCTCCATCCCGCCGCGCCGCGCCTCGAACCGCACCGTGCCCTTCTGCGCATCCACCTCGTAGATCCAGGTGGCTTCCGGCAGCGGTGGGTGGAGCATCGCGGTGCGGTCGGTGGTGGTCAGCCCGCCGAACAGCGGCACGGTCGTCGACACCCCGTAGCTGCGTGCCGGCGTGAGGTCGACGAGGTGGAGCACCAGGGTGTCGCCGGGTCGAGCACCCTCGACGTGGAACGGCCCGGTCTGCGGGTTGACGAACCGTGGGTCCACACGCTCGCTGACCCGGTCCTCGGACGAGCGCAACCGGCCGTTGAACGCGTCCTGCGACCACAGCTTCAGCACGTCGCCGGGCCGGACGGACCGGACCGGGTCGACCCCACCGAAGGTGTAGGCGAGCTCCTCCGGTTCCGGGCGGAACTCCACGACATCCATGCGCACTCCTCTGACGGGCCGGGGGAGGGGAGCGGTCGCGTTCGGCCGGCGCTCCCCTCCGTCGTGGCTCCCGGGTTCAGCGCAGCATGTGGGTGAGGCCGCGACTGAGGAACCGGCCGTGTCCGGCGCGGCCGACGAACTCCTCGCCGTCGATCACCTCGCGGCCACGCGACCACACCGCGGTCACGCCGCCGCTCCCGCGACAGGCAACGGCAGGACCAGCACCGTACCGAGCTCGGCTGCCAGCGCCTTGAACCGCTGCGTGGTCGGCCCGTCCACGTCGTCTGACTGCTCGCGGCTCGGACCGTACGAGCCATGCTCCCCATCCTCTCGACCCCGACGACCGAGGCGCCCACAGCGAGCCCCCGCATCGTGCTTCCCCGACCGGCTCGAACGGTCGAGCGCCGGGGCCTGCGGTGCCGACCCTCAGGTCAGCCTCGGGAAGGGGGTGGCTCAGCGCTAGGCTCCGACGCGTCCCGACAGACGAGGAGCAGCCGTGGCGGAGTTCGTCCAGCTTGAGGTCGACGAGCAACGACGCGTCGGCACGATCCGCCTGGACCGACCGCCGATGAACGCGTTGTCGCAACAGATGTGGCGCGAGATCGAGGCCGCGACGCTCGAGGCGGTCGAGCACGACGACGTCGGCGCGCTGGTGGTCCATGGGGGGCCGAAGGTGTTCGCCGCCGGCGCGGACATCAAGGAGTTCCCGGACTGGTCCTACCAGGACGCCAACCACAACGGGCAGGTTCTCCAGCGCTCGCTCGACACCCTGGCTCGTGCGCCGATGCCGACGATCGCGGCCATCAACGGCTACGCGTTGGGGGGCGGGTGCGAGTTGGCGCTGGCCTGCGACTTCCGGTTCGCCGCTGACAACGCCAAGCTCGGCCAGCCGGAGATCCTGCTGGGGCTCATCCCCGGTGCCGGGGGGACCCAGCGCCTGCCACGGCTGGTCGGCCTCTCCCGGGCCAAGGAGCTCATCTTCTCCGGCCGGATGGTCGATATGGTGGAGGCCGAGCGCATCGGCCTGGTCGACCACGTCGCGGCCGCGGACGACCTCTACGATCAGGCCATGGAGGCGGCTGCCCGCTATGCGGCCGGGCCGTATGCGCTACGGCTGGCGAAGCGTGCGATCGAGGACGGCACCGAGCTGCCGCTCGACCAGGCGCTGCGGCTCGAGCGCAGCCTGTTCGCGGAGTGCTTCGCGACCGAGGACGCGCGGATCGGTATCGCCAGTTTCATCGAGCATGGACCCGGCAAGGCCGACTTCACCGACCACTAGGAGCACGCGTGACCGCCGAACCCGTCGAGCTGCCCGACCGTGCACCCGACCTCGCCGCAGCGCCGGTCGCGCCGGTGCCGGGTGCCGACCCGCGGACGCTCGACGTCAAGGCCAAACAGGCGGCCTACCACGACTGGGAGTCGCGGACCTACGAGGACAAGTTCGCGATCTCCTACGACGAGCGGTGCATCACCTACGCCAGCGAACGGTTCCGGAAGGTCGTGCCGGACGGGGCCGGGTTCGGCTCGGTCCTGGAGATCGGCGCGGGGACCGGCTTCTTCGTCGTCAACCTGGCGCTGGCCGGATGCCTCGATGGGGCGGACCTGCACGCGACCGACATCTCCGACGGCATGCTCGAGGTGTGTGCGAGCAACGGCGCCGCGCAGGGGCTCGACATCGCCACGCGGCAGGGCGACGCGGAAGCGCTGCCCTACGACGACGCTTCGTTCGACCTGGTGCTCGGCCACGCGGTGTTCCACCACCTGCCGGTGCCGGCCATGGCGCTCGCGGAGGCCTTCCGGGTGCTCAAGCCCGGCGGAACCCTGGTCATCGCCGGGGAGCCGACCGAGCTCGGCGATCGGCTGTCGTGGGCGGTCAAGCGCAGCACCTGGCGGGCGTTCCGGACCGTGACCGCGGTGCCGGGCCTGACCTCGCTGCGCAAGCCCGGGGTGCGCGAGTCCGGCGGTTCCGAGTCCGACGAGGTCATGGCCGGCCTCGAGCACGAGGTCGACCTGCACACCTTCCGGCCACGTGACGTGGAGAAGATGGCCCGGCTGGCGGGGTACCGCGAGGTGCGGGTCATCACCGAGGAGCTGACCGCCAACTGGTTCGGTTGGGCCGTGCGCACGATCGAAGGTGCGGTCCGCCCCGGCCTGCTCGGCCTGCCGTGGGCGCTGGGGGCCTACCACGGCTACCGGGCGCTACACCGGCTCGACGACGACCTACTCGCCCGGATCGTGCCGCGGGAGGCGTTCTACAACCTCATCCTGCACGCTCGGAAGCCGTACCCGGCCTGATGATGCCCAGGCTGCGGTGTGCCGTGACCTGCGAGGGCCAGCGGTGAGCAGCGACGGTCAGCTCGACGACCTCGCCCACGAGGCGCATCGGCAGCACGTCGATGCGCACGTCCGCGCCGAGGTGGCACGCGAGGGTCTGGCCCGGGCGTCCCACCTGGCCGATGACCTGCTGGCCGAGGCCGCAGTGCCGGCCCACGTGCGCCGCCCACCGCTGCGGCTGCGCTACCCGCGCTGGGGCTGGCGCGAGGCGATCCGGGTGGCGGTGCAGCGGCGCATGGTCACCCCGCAGTACTGGACGTTGTACCGCCGGGCCGCCTGGTACCGGGCGAAGGCCGCGGCGACGCGCCAGAACGTGGCGTTCCAGGGGATGACGTTCACCGGCCGCCGGGTCGAGTTCACCGCCCGGTCGGGGCATGGTCGGCTGGTGGTCGGGCCGTGGTGCTGGATCGGCGACGACAACATGCTGCGCTCACACGAGGGGCAACTCACCCTGGGCGCGAAGGTGGTCATGGGACGGGAGAACGTCCTCAACAGCTACCTCGATCTGGAGGTCGGTGACGCGTCGATCCTGGCCGACTGGATCTACGTCTGCGATTTCGACCACCGCATCGAGCGGCTGGACCTGCCGATCAAGGACCAGGGCATCGCCGCGGCACCGACCCGCGTCGGTGAGGACGTGTGGATCGGCGAGAAGGCCAGCGTCCTGCGGGGTGTGGACGTCGGCCGCGGCGCGGTGATCGGCAGCCACACGCTGGTCAACCGTGACGTACCGCCGTTCGCGATCGCGGTGGGGGTCCCGGCGCGGGTCGTGCGCTCGCGGCTGCCGGCGGGTATGGACCCGGAGGAAGCGGCGGCGCTGCTCCGCGCCGGTCAGCCGATCCCGAACGACCCGCTCGAGCACCCCGGCTGAGCGGTCGCCGGCTCGGCCCGGACGGTGCGCCGGTGGGGCTCGGTGCGGGCTCTCAGCTCGGTCCGGTCCCGGCCGCCCGCTCCCGGGCGGTCATCTCCTCGTCGACCTCGAGGATCATCGGCGGCGAGAGTTGCATGTCCAGCACCACCCACGCCGGCGGCTCGCAGCCGTCGGGCAGTTCCTCCACCGGGACCTGCATCGGTGTGCGGCTCGGCCCGACGGCCAGCACGGCCTGGTCGTCCTCGATGCGCCGTACCAGGCCACGGTCGTTGGCGATGCCGGACGGATCGGCTTCCACGGTGACGTCCTCGGTCGGGTCGGCGCGCAGGGTACGCGTCAGCCGGTCGGGTCTCGGTCTGCCTCGAGCGCACGCATCCGTTCCAGCGTCCGGGCGTCGCGTTCCTGCCGGGCCTGTTCGTCGGCGCGTTGCTGCTCGGCCGCCCACCGCAGGAACAGCGACGCGATGATCCCCCACAGCACGAACCCCCCACCAACGTTCATCACGATGCCGGCGGCCTGCTGGTCCTGGAGGGTGTCGAAGCCCAGCCACAGCGGCGGGGCGAGCTCGTAGAGCCCGTACAGCGGCAGCGGCGAGAACGTCAGGAACGCGGCCGGCACGAACATCAGCACCGAGGAGGCGAACAGGTAGAAGGCGCGCAGCGGCTCCTGGATCGCGTTGGGCTCCGCGGGGGCCCGGCGCATCGCCGGCCACCACCACGCCAGTGCGGCGAACAGGTGCAGTACGTCCACGCCGAACGAGCCCAGCTGGGTCGTCTTCAGCCCGTCGATGGTCACCGGCAGGTGCGTGCCGATCAGCACCGCGTTGAAGATCAGCAGCGCGACCGGCCAGTAGGTCACCGCCCGCAGCGTGCGCTCCCGGCGGGTCCCGGCCGGGAACCAGCGATCGACCAGCCAGTCCGGCAGCCCGGCGACCAGCAGCGGTGCCGCAACGAAGCTGTAGATGATGTAGCGGGCGATGCCAACCGTGGCGAGGTAGCCGACCCCGAGCTGGCCGATCGGCCACTCGGAGACCAGGAACAGGGCGAGCACCCCGAGGCACCAGAACCGCAGTCGGCGTGGTTCGAGGGCCCGTCCGGCCCGGCGGTGCGCCAGCACGTAGCCCCCGATGAACGTCGCCGCCACCAGCCAGACGCCGAGGAACGGGGTGTAGCGCCACGTCCAGATCTGGCCGGGGTTGGACGAGCACCAGAACGCGACGTTCACCGTCGCCGCCTTCTCCGCGGGGGCACCGGGGTCACGACCACTCCTCGACGACCTTCGGTAGATCGTTCACCCAGTCGGAGCGGCGTGCTCCGAACGGCCACGTCCGCTCGGCCTGACCGTCGGCATCGAAGCCGATGACCTGCGCCGGGTGGCCGATCAGGTCGCCGTCGCCCCGCGGATCCGGCCCCTCCACCACGGGGCCGCCCATGTCGAGCTGGGCCAGGGCTCCCTCCACCACCTCGAGACGGCCGTGCAGCCCGATCATCTCCGAGGAGAAGTTGGACAGGAAGTCCTCGATCTGCTCCGGGGTGTCGCGCTCGGGGTCCACGGAGACGAACACGACGTCCAGTTCATCGAAGCCCACGCCCGCGGTGTCCATCGCCGAGGCGATCGCGGCGAGGTGGATCGGGCAGATGTCCGGGCAGGAGGAGTAGCCGAAGAACAGCAACGTCGGCGTGCCTCGCAGGTCGCGTGCCAGCTCGAACGGCTCACCGTCGGTGTCCTCGAGGGTGACGTCCGGCAGCTGGCGTTCGCGCTCGAGCGGGATCCCGTGCCACCCGTCGGCGCGCCGCTCGAGGCCGTCCGCGGCGATCGCCGTGGCGCTGGCCGGCCCGCAGGCCGCTGCCAACATCGCGATGGCGGCCACCGCCGCGGCGAGCCGAGCGGATGGGCCCGTCCGGGCGTGGTTCGGCGTGCGGGTGCCGGTCATGATCTCACGCATCCGGATCCAGGTCCTCCTCGGTGGCGTCCGGCTCGGCCAGATCGAGCAGATCGACCACCTCGACGTCCACGGTGACGGCATCGGAACGGTCGAACTCCAAGGTGACCGCGAAGGTACCGCCGACCTGCACGTCGTCGTCCGGGGCGATCATCATCAGGTGGAGCCCGCCGGGGCGGAACCGGACCGTCTCACCCGCAGGTAGCTCGGCCTCGTCCAGTTCGCGCATGGTCGCACGCCCGTCGTCGTCGACCTCGGTGATGTGGATCTCGACCGCCAGCGCGGCGTCGGCCTCCGCCGCGACCAGCGCGTCGTCACCGTCGCCATCGTTGGTGATCTCGAGGGCGATCTGAGAGGCGCCGGACACCGGCTCGGCCGCCTGCGCCGAGCCGACGTCCAGCTGCGGGGTCCCGCCACCGCAGCCGGCCAGCACGACCAGCAGCGGGAGGGTGAGCAGCGAGGATGGACGGCGCACGGTCGGCTCCGGACGATCGGGGGACGGGGTCGGGGGGTGCGGCGCGGCGTACGGCTCTCGGTCGCCGCCGCTGGGGTCGCGAGGCTGCGGGTCGCGAGGCTGCGTGGGGTCGGGCGGCCTCGGCTCGTCGCCGGGGCTGCGGGGACGGTTGCCGGCCGTCGGCCCGACCGATGTGGTCGCGCCAGGTGCCTGCCTGGTTCCCGTGCGGGCCGACCGGCGTTCAGGGTGCCCGGTCCACGCGCAGCCGTGGACCACGTCGAAGGGTCCGTCGGCGGCGGGTTCCGCGGCGGCGAGTCTTGCGGCCGCGGCCGGAACCAACCCGGTCGTTGCACGCCAGCACCCACGGGGCGGGGCCAGCGGTGCGGTCGGCACGCCGGTCAGAGGTTGGCCAGGACCTGCGCAGCCAGGATCTTGGTCACGAACGTCGGGGGGAAGAGCAGCGCGTAGGCCAGGTTGACCCGGTCGTCGCCATGCGCGCGCTCGACCGCGAAGGTCAGCAGCGCCGGCTGGTTCTGGGCACCGGCCAGCGTGCCGGCCAGCCGGGCACCGCCGAGTCCGAGCTGCCGGGCGAGGACCAGTAGCACGACCGCGACCGCCGTGGTCAGCCCGGCACCGAACGCCAGCAGGACCAGGCCGTCGCCGGTCCCGAGCGCGTCGGCCAGGTCGGGGCCGGCTCCGAGACCGACGGTCGCCAGGAAGAGCAGGGCGCCGAGCTGCCGCAGCGCCTGGTTCGTGGCGTACGGCAGCTGCCAGGTCACCGGCCCCGTCCGACCGATACGCCCGAGCACCAGCCCGACCAGCAGCGGTGCGGCGGCCGTGCCCAGCGTCAGGGTCAGCCCCGGGAACACGATCGGGACCGCACCAATGCTCAGCCCGATCAGCAAGCCGAGCGAGAAGCCGATCGGGTCGGCGACGACCGCCGCCCGTTCCGAGTCGCCGAGTTCGTCGACGACCTCCGGGAGCCGGTCTCGTGGAGCGACCACGCGGATGCGGTCGCCGAGCTCGACCTGCAGGTCCGGCCGGGCGACCAGGTCGACGTCGCCGCGCCGGACGAAGCCGGCGACGCCGTCGAACCGCGCGAGGTCCAGCTCTGCGACGGTCGCGCCCGCATAGCGCGGGTTGGACAGCACCACGCGCCGGAAGTCGACCTGGTGGCGGTCCAGCGGCAGGTCGTCGGGCGCCAGGCGGCCGACGTGCTCGACGAACCGCTCCAGGGTGGTCTCCGGCCCGATGACCGTCAGCAGATCCCCCGGACGGGGCTGCAGATCCCCGTCGGGGGTCGTCTCCCTGCCGTCGCGGGCGACCCGTGAGAACACCAACGTGGCGCCTTCGAACCGCTGCAGGTCCGCCAACGATGGCAGCGACGGATCGGTCACCTCGACGGTCCGGTAGGCGGCGGGCGGTGGTGGGTCGAGATCCTCGGGGGTGGGTCGAGCCTGCGACCAGCGCAGGCCGGCCACGATCGCGATGATCATCCCGAGGACCCCGAACGGGTAGGCCAGCGAGTAGCCGACCACCGGTTGGGTGTCGCCGGTGGCTTCGACGGCGGCCTGCAGCCCAGGGGTGTTGGTGGTCGCGCCGGCGAACGTGCCGGCGATGGCGCCGGACTCCAGGCCGAGCGCACGGCCGACCACGTGTGCGGCGGCCGCGAGGAGGACGAACGCGGCCACCGCCAGCAGGATGGTCCGGGCCTCGCGGCGGATGCCGCTGAAGAACGACGGTCCGCCGGCCAACCCGATCGTGTAGGCGAACAGGGTCAGCCCGAGGGTGCCGACGAGCGCCGGCACGGCGTCCGCCGTGGCCGGCAAGGTCGCGGAGATCGCCAGGCCGGCGAACAGGGCACCGGCCGGTCCGGCCGCGACGCCCCCGATCCGCAGGCGTCCGAGCAGCGTGCCGATCGCCAACGCCAGGAACAGCGTGACCAGCGGTTGGTCTGCGAGGAACCGCGACACCACGACCCTTCCGTCGGTCGGCGGAGCCTACGACCGCTCGACGGCTACCGTCGCGGCCCTCGACATGGACGACGTCAGGAGCGAAGGTGGGCGAGCCCGTCGCGTTGGTGGTCGGGGTCGTGCTGGTGCTCATCGGCGCGGTCGGGGCGACTACGACGCAGCGTTGGCTGGAGTCCCAGGGGCGGGCGTCGGTCGCGCCGTTGTTCCTGCTCCCGTTCGGGGTGCTGATCGGGTCGGGGGCGGCGATCGCCCGCGGCTGGGACCTGGCGACGTCCATGGTCGTCGGCGCGATCCTGGTACCGGTCGTCGGGGCGGCGGGCCGGCTGTTCGAGGTCCGCCGGGCCAGGCGGCGCCGAGGGGAGCGGTGAGCGACGACGTCGGTCGCCCGGAGGGGGGCAGGTTCATCCGCGAGGACGATGGCGGAGGCCGGCGACCGGCGTAGGTTCCACCTCGACAACCCGTACCCGCGCCCTCCGGCCCGGCCCGCTGGCCGCCCGTCAGGCTCGGATCGCCGGCCGGTGCGGGCGCGATCGCCTCCCTTCGATCCACCTCCAAGGACCTACTGTGACCACCACCGACGTGGCCGTCGAGGTGCGTGGGCTGACCAAACGCTTCGGCGATCAGCTCGCGGTCGACGACCTGACCTTCGACCTGCCCACCGGCCGGGTCGTGGGCTTCCTCGGGCCGAACGGCGCCGGGAAGTCCACGACGATGCGGATGATGGTCGGCCTGACCACGCCCTCCGGTGGGACCGCCCGGATCTTCGGGACGCCGTTCCACGACCTGGACGAGCCGGCGCAGACCGTCGGTTCCATCGTCGACGGTGTGGACTACCACCCGGGGCGCAAGGCCATCGAGGAGCTGCGGATCAGCGCCCAGACGATCGGCCTGCCCCGCTCGCGTTGCGACGAGGTGATCGAACTGGTCGGCCTCCAGGCCGCCGCGACCAAGCGGGTCGGACAGTTCAGCCTGGGGATGCGGCAGCGGCTGGGGATCGCCCAGGCGCTGCTCGGCGATCCCAAGGTCCTGCTGCTCGACGAACCTGCCAACGGGCTCGACCCGGAGGGGATCCACTGGGTCCGCCAGCTCCTGCGGCACCTGGCCGACGAAGGCCGGGCGTTGTTCGTCTCCTCTCACCTGCTCGGCGAGGTGTCCCGTCTGGCCGACGAGGTGATCGTGATCCGACGTGGCCGCATCGTCGCGCAGTCGACGGTCGCGGAGCTCACGGGTGCCGCGAGCGGCGGGGTCTTCGTCGCGTCCGTCGACAACGCCCGCCTGGCCGACGCGCTGCAGCAGCACGGGGCGGAGACCACACCGACGGACGGTCACCTCGTCGTCGGTGATCTCCACGCCGAGCAGGTCGGTCGGATCGCGTTCGATGCCGGCATCGTCCTGACGGAGCTGCGACCGGTCACCGCCGAACTCGAGGACGTCTTCATGGAGCTCACGGCCGGGGGAGGGATCGCCTGATGGGGCTCATCGCTGCTGAGATCCGCAAGCTGCGGACCGTGCGCACCACGTGGGTGATCACCCTCATCGGTGTGGCCCTCTCCGGGCTCACCGCTGGCCTGTTCCTGTTCGAGCGCACGATGACGGGCCCGTTCGAGGGCACCGACGCGCAGATCGCCAACGCGATCGAGCAGATCGGTGCCAACTCGGTCATCGTGGTGGTCATCGGGCTGCTGTCGATGACCACGGAGTTCCGGCACGGCACGGCAGGGCGCACCTTCCAACTCACCCCGAGCCGGACCCGGGTGATGCTGGCCAAGCTGGCGGTCGGGGCGTTGTACGGGATCGTGTTCTTCGTCCTGAGCCTGGTCGCCGTGTTCGCGTTGGTCCTCATCGCTGGCATCACCCTGGACGATGGGCTGGTGTTCGGGTCGGAGACGGTCGATGCCCTCTGGCAGGGGCCGGTCGGTCTCGCCCTGGCCGCGGTGCTCGGTGTCGCCGTCGGGGCGCTGCTGCGCAACCAGGTGGTCGCGATCACCGTCACGCTGGTCTACGTGTTCCTCGGTGAGACCCTGGTCAACCAGGTCTTCCCGGAGGTGGCACGCTGGATGCCGTTCCAGGTGCTCAACTCGCTCTACCTCTCCGAGGAGGCGATGGCGGGGATGCCGGAGGGCATGGTGCAGCCGCTGGACGCGGCGACCGCCTGGCCCGTGTTCCTCGGCTACGTCGCCGTCTTCACGGTCGCTGCGATCGCGCTGATGCGCTACCGCGACGTGTGAGCTGAACAGCCGGGTGGGTCCAGCGCCGCGACCAGCGCCGCCGGGTCGGCGGGCGTCCGGTCCCTGGCGGCCAGGGCAGCCAGGCGTGCCGGGTCCTCCTGGTCGGCCTCGATCGCGTCGCACAGTTCGTGCAGTGCAGCGGCGTGGACCTCGATGCGGTGGCGGGCGTAGTCGGCGCTGGCGCCGCGGGTGGCCATGAACGGCCAGTCGGACGCAGCCAGCAGCGCGAGCTCGCGGGCGACCTGGTCGCGGGCTGCCGGCGAGCCGCGGCCTCCGGCCAACGCGGACCGAGCCCGTGCCTGCGCGTCCCGCAGCGCCCGCCACATCGGTTGGGTGTCGGGCGTCACCCAGCTGGCGTGGCCCTTGGCGAACCCCCACGACGACTCCGGGAGGTGCAGCCGCCGGGTCGGCGGCCGACGTTCGCGGCGTGAACGCAGCGTCGTGGTGGTCAGCCGGGGATCCCCGGCGACGGATCGCAGCAGCGACCCGAGGAAGTCGACCCCCTCGAACCACCAGTGGCCGAACAGCTCGGTGTCGTAGGCGGCGACGACCAGCCGGGACGGTCGTGGATCCAGCACCTCGCGCAGCACCCCGTGCAGGTGGCTAGCGTCCTGGTCAGCTTGCTGTAGGGCCGCGGCCGGTTCGTACGGTGCCTTCGCGTCGGGTGGTAGCGAGCGGTCGGTGACCCGCCACGACGGATGCACGCCGTAGCCGCCCGTGGCGAAGTAGTCCCGGTACCAGGCGGCGCCCGGGTACCCCCCGGTCGGTGACCAGACGTGGTAGGCCACGGACAGGTCCCGCGCGAACGCGACCACCTCGCTGTCGCCGATGAACACCCCGTCGTGGACGACCTCGTCCGGGTGGCCGACGCCCGGTGGTGGCGGGTCCGGCCGGGCGGTCCAGTCGCGTTGCGGCCCACCGGCTGCACGGACCAGCGTGGGCGCGTCCACCAGTACGTGGTCGATGCCGTGATCGGCGTAGTGGGTCTCCAGACCCGGCAGGTCGGGGCCGCGGCGCGGCAGCGACGGGGTGCCGTGCTCGTCGACCGCGGACGGCTCGGCCGTGGCATCAGCGACCGGGCCGGCTGGCCGGTAGCCGAGCTCCGGCGGCCACAGCCCCGTCGGTGCCCGGCCTGCCCAGCTGGCGTGGTGCTCGAGCCCGCACGTCAGCTGGGCGTCCACCAGCGACGCGTCGGTCTGCAGGGGTAGGTAGGGGTGGGTCGCCGGCCCACCGAGCAGCTCGATCACCCCGGCGCGTTCGAGCTGCGCCCACACCGCCAGCAGCCCCCCGCGCGCCTGCACGTCCTGGTGGTAGTCCAGCAGCCCCGAGAACCGCCGCCAGAAGAACGACGACAGCGCCCGCACCTCGGCGCCCATCAGGTGGTGCCAGCGTTGCTCCTCGCTGCGCCACATCTGCCCGGCCAACCAGGTGCCCAGGTCGCGGACTACACGGCCGTCGGCCAGCTGGTGGGCGACGCTGGGCGTGACTCCGAGCGTGAGCACCTCGCGGTGGCCGTCCTCCGCCAGCTCCTCCAGCAGCCGCGTCACCGGCAACCACGAGGTGCCCCACGCCTGGAAGAGCCATTCCTCACCGACCGGCCACACTCCGTGGCCGCGCAGCTCGGGCAGGTGGGTGTGCAGCACCAGGGCGAGCTCGCCCGGGTCCCCGGCCGGCATGGTCGTCGTCCTCACGCGCC
Source organism: Nitriliruptoraceae bacterium (assembly GCA_007121785.1). GTDB lineage: Bacteria > Actinomycetota > Nitriliruptoria > Nitriliruptorales > Nitriliruptoraceae > SKTG01. The sequence continues at coordinate 2,736 of SKJX01000240.1, read as the reverse complement.
GCAGACGGCGAGCAGGTCCAGGCTCGCGTCGAGGTCCGCGTCGTGGACGTCGAACCAGTCCGAGCGGACCCGGTGCACCAGGCCGCGGAGCTCGTCGGACCACTCCTCGGGTGCGGTGGAAGTCAAGGCCGCCAGGACATCGAGGTGGAGCCGCTGCTGCTCGGCCAGCATCGTCGCGCCGTGGTGGACGCCGGCGAGCCAGCGGACCTGGAGCCCGGCGGCGTGCAGCTCCTCACGCAGTTCGGCCGCGGTGAACTCGCGGGTGTGGAACGGGTTGACCGGCTGATCCGAGCCGGGGGTGAACGTCAGGCGGTTCGGGGTGCTGATCACCACCGGGCCGTCCCGGCGGGTGACGCGTCCGAGCTCGTGCAGGTAGCCCGGGATGTCGTGCAGGTGCTCGATCACCTGGAACGAGACGCTGGCGGCCACCTCGTCGTCCGCCAGGGGCAAGTCGGTCAGCTCGGCCTCGAGGACCTCGATCCCGGGGTCGTCGGTCGCGTAGCGCTGGCGGGCGTGGGTGACCGTCGGACCGTCGAGGTCGACGCCGATCACCCGGTCGGCGCCCGCCGAACGCAGCCGCGGCAGGCCGTAGCCCTCGCCGCAGCCGGCGTCGAGCACGGCAAGCGAGCCGCGGCGCCGGCCGCGCTGTCCACCGAGCACGTCGGCGGCGAGCTCGTAGGCCACGACATGGCGTTCGAACCAGTACCGCTCGTCGGCGATGCCGGGCAGGGTGCGCTCGCCGGTCAGCGGCAGCGGGTGGGGTGGCTCGTCGGTTGGGTTGGGCATCACCCGACAGCCTAGGGTTGGCCCGGGCTGATTTGATTTTGAGCGTTCACTCAAGTTCCCTGTCCGCTAGCGGGAGGACGTCCTCCCGATCCGACGACCACGAAGAGGGAGCACACGGATGAAGGTCCTGGTCCCCGTCAAGCGCGTGCCGGACACCGCCGGCGAGAAGTCGTTCGACCCCAACGACCGTACGGTCGATCGCGAGTCGGTCGAGTCCGTGCTGTGTCCGGTCAACGAGTTCGCGATCGAGGAGGCGGTACGACTCAAGGAGAACCACGGTGCCGAGGTGACGGTGCTGCTGGTCGGGCCCGAGTCCGCCCAGCCGGTGGTGCGCAAGGCGCTGTCGTACGGGCTCGACGCCGGCCTGCAGGTCACCGACGACGCGATCGCCGGGTCGGACGCCCTTGGGACGGCACGGGTCATCGCCAAGGCACTGGAGGCGGAGGAGTTCGACCTCGTGCTCTTCGGCAACCAGTCGACCGATGCGCGCACCTGCCTGGTGCCGGCGGCGGTGGCGGAACTGCTCGATCTACCGAGCCTGACCTACGCCCGTTACCTCGAGGTCAACGACGACAAGGTCATCGTCCACCGCGAGCACGAGGAGGGCTGGGACGTCGTCGAGTCGCAGCTGCCCGCGATCGTGTCGGTCGTCGAGGCCATCAACGAGCCGCGCTACCCCTCGTTCAAGGGGATCATGGCGGCCAAGTCCAAGCCGCTGGACGTCAAGTCGCTGGACGACCTGGGGGTCGACGCGGCGCAGGTCGGCGCCGGCAACGCGGCAGCCACGGTCCACGAGGTCCGCGACCGTCCGCCGAAGGAGGCCGGCACGATCGTCGAGGACGACGGGTCGGGTGCCGCCGCGGCGCAGCTCGCCGACTGGATGGTCGAGAAGAAGTTCGTCTGAACGCCCCTCGCGGGCCCGCCGCGTCCGCGGCGAGACGACGACACGACGAGACGTGGAGACACGTGAAGGGATAGGCGACATGGGTGAGATGCTGGTCCTGATCGACCACACCGACGGCGAGCCGCGTAAGATCTCGCTGCAGATGCTGTCCGCAGCCAAGGAGCTGGCCGGTTCGACGGGTGACACCGTCGCAGCGGTGTGGCTGGGCGCTGGCGCGTCCGACGCCGCGGCGAACCTGGGTGACCACGGCGCGGCCAAGCTCTACCACTGGGACTCCGCCGACGCGCACGGCTACGTGACGTTGCCGCAGGTCGAGGCGCTGCAGGTCGCGTTCGACGCCTCCGGGGCGGACACGCTGCTGTTCTCCTCGTCCAACCACGTCAAGGACGTGGCCTCGCGGCTGGCCATCCGGGTGGACGCGGGCGTGATCACCGACGCCACCGGGCTGACCGTCGGGGACGACGGCCGCCTGACGGCCACCAAGGAGGTCTTCGGCGGTGACAAGATCACCGAGTCCACCGTGGCCGCAGGCAAGAAGCAGTTCATCGGCGTGGCCTCCAACGCGTTCCCGGCGGAGGCGACCGGTGGTGGTGCGCCGGAGATGGTCGCGCTGGACGTGACGTTGTCGGACGGGGCGACCGCCTCGAAGGTCACGTCCGTGGAGAAGCAGGCGTCGGCCGACCGGCCCGACATCGGTGAAGCGGCCGTGGTAGTCGCCGGTGGTCGTGGGCTCGGCGACGAGTCCGGCTTCCGCAAGATCGAGGAGCTGGCGGACGTGCTCGGCGGCGGGGTGGGAGCCTCCCGCGCGGCGACCGACGCCGGTTGGTACCCGCACCGCTACCAGATCGGCCAGACCGGTCGCACGATCTCGCCGACGCTCTACGTCGGTTCGGGGATCTCCGGCGCGATCCAGCACCGCGCGGGCATGCAGACCTCGCAGCACATCGTGGCCATCAACAAGGACGCGGAGGCGCCGATCTTCCAGATCGCCGACTTCGGGATCGTCGGTGACCTCTACGACGTGGTCCCGAAGCTGGTCGAGGAGC
>SKJX01000067.1 GCA_007121785.1 Nitriliruptoraceae bacterium | reverse complement strand
GGTGTCGGCCGGTCGCCCGTCCCCGCCGGACGGCCCTTGGTGGCCGCGCCGGCGGCGCTGATCATCACACGGGTCTTCCACGGATGGTGGGGCGTTCGTTCCACGAGCACCCCCGGGGTGGGGTGTTCCGGAAACGCACAGAACCCCTCGCACGGGCTTGTAGGAGATCGATCTCAAAGGGTCGGAGTCCGGTCTCCACCGGTCGCGGGGCAGGGTCTCTACCGGCTCGCTGGATACCGGGAGGTCACGCCGGCTGGAACGCGAGATCTGCGACGACGGCGGCATGGTCCCCACCGAGGTCGAGCGCCTCGTGGTAGAGGTGCTCGCAGGCGCGTGGCTGGATGTCGCCGGAGACGAAGACGCGGTCCATCCGGTCGAGTCCGAAGTGCTGGCCGCTGTCGAAGCCGCGGGCGATACCGCGGGGCCGGCCGTGAGGCCGCCGCACGAAGGTTGTTGCCAGCGGCCCGTGAGGGCGGAGGGCGGCCAGACGCCGAACGCGATGCGGATCGGCGTCGACCAGGGCTCGATGCACGTCGGTCAGCCGGGTCTGCCCCGGGTTTGGGTGACATCGCTGATGCGAGAAGTGATGCTTCTCGTGGGAGGATGTCACGATGGCCAACAGCAGCAGGAAGTACCCGGAGGAGTTCAAGCGCGACACCGTCGCGTCGGCCCGCAAGGGTGAGACGTCGAAGAAGCAGATCGCGGCGGACGTCGGGAGCTCGGAGACCACGCTCTATCGGTGGATCAAGCGGTTCGATGCCGATGAGGGGCGTCGGACCGGCGCGACCAGCGATGAGCTGACCGAACTCGCGCAGCTGCGCCGCGACAAGCGACGCTTGGAGCAGGAGAACGAGACCCTGCGGCGGGCCACCGCACATCAATGCCTACTTCGCCAAGGATGCGGCCCCAACATGATGGACCCGACGGGCGATCTCACGCACCCCGTGGCCTTGCGCCTTCAGCAGCGCGATGTCCTCACGCTCGGAGAAGGACAGGAACCGGCCGGACACGGCCGGACACGGCCGGTCCCAGGCTCGGGTTGATCCCGCCGGCGTGACGAAACCACCGAAACCCGACCGGCGAGGACACCCCCGCTTGCAGCGCCGCGTCGGCGCGGCCGGGGCCAACGCCGCCACAAAGAGCTTCTTCAACCTGCTCCAGACCCACATCCTCGACGGGCAACGCTGAACCACCCGCGAAGACCTCGCTGTCTCGATCACGTGGATCGAGAAGACCTACGACCGCCGCCGTCGCCAACACGCCCTCGGAAAGCTCACGCCCCTGGAGTTCGAGACCGTGCTACACCCGACGGCAGCTGCAGCTTGACTGCCACCCCAACCTGTCACCCAAACCCGGGGCAGACCCGTGTCGTCGGTGGGACGGAGTGTCACGGGGCACGAGACGGAACTCACCGAGCACGGCCGGGTGTGCCGTCGCTCACAGGACGATCGGAGGCGACGATGAGCAGCTCGGGGGCTTGGGTCACGGTCAAACAGCGCGCCCTCGGGTTCGCTCGGATGGTCGACGGCTGGCTGCCCGATCGGTTGAGCCGACTGGCGCACCGCTTCGCCGACCGCGATCTGCTGCTGTCTGCCAGCAGCCTCGCGTTCTACGGGGTGGTGTCGGCACTCCCGCTACTCATCATCGCGTTCGCCTTCGTCGAAGCCGTCGCCGGCGAGGATGCGCTGCGCGGCTTCGCGGACCGCGTGGCCGAGCAGGGACCCGAGGGGTCGGGCCAGTTCCTCGACCAGCTCCTCGACAGCGGCAGCTCGTTCGGGTTCGTGACCTTGGTGTTCACGATCTGGCCCGCTACGGCGTACGGCGGGGGCCTACGTCGCGCCCTCAGCCGCAAGTCCGAGGACGGTGAGTCCGCTTCCGGGTTGCGGGGGCGGTTGCTCGGGCTGAGCATGGTGCTCGTGCTGCCCGTGGTCGTCCTCGCGGGGGTCCCGATGATGTTCGTGTTCAGCACGCTCGTCGGGGACGGCGTCGTCGAGGCCGCACTGGGGTGGGCGCTCGCGCTGGTCGCGGGGATGCTCGTGGCGACCGTGTTGACGACCGCGCTCTACCACGCGTTCTCGCCCGAGTCCTTCGGGCTGCGTGAGAGCCTCACGGGTGCGGCGGTCACCGCCGCGGTGACGGCGGTGTTCTCGCTCGGGTTCGTGATCTACCTCGAGCTCGGCGACATCGAGGAGCGCTTCGGGGGTGGGGTCATCGCGGTGGTGGTGCTGCTCGGTCTGTGGCTGTTCGTGGCCAACATCCTGCTGCTGGCCGGCTACGAGACCGTCCTCGAGCTCGAGGACGAGCCTGACGAGGATTGAGCCCGAGGAGGGTGGAGAGATGGAAGGTCGCGACGTGACCCCGGACCCTGCGCAGACGCCCACCGAGAGCGCACATGCCGAGGTCGGGGAGGACCCGCCGACCGCGGGGCAGCGCAAGCTGTGGCAGGCGGGGCGTACCAGCTGGTCGGTGGCGGGGATCCTGGTACTGGTGGTGGTCGTGGGGGTGGTGCTGTCCCAGGTCTCGCTGGTGGTCATCCCGCTGCTGCTCGCGTTGTTCCCTGCGACGCTGCTGATCCCGGTCGAGAGGTTCTTGGAACGTCGCGGGGCGCCCTCGGCGCTGGCGTCGATGGCGAGCATCCTCGGTGCGATCGTGCTGGTGCTGGGGACGTTGACGATCATCACGACGCTGGTGGTCATGCAGATGCCTGAGCTGGTCGAGTCCGCCAGCGAAGGGTTGGAGCAGGTCGAGGACTTCCTCGAGCACGACCCGTTCGGCATCGGGCTCACCGGTGTGGCTGGCATCGTCGATGCCGTCGCAGAGCAGCTGGGCGAGGTCGGTGAACTGGCCCCGCAAGCACTCGAAGCGGCCGTCGGGGCCTTCGAGTTCGTCGCCGGGCTGTTGATCCTGCTGGTCGTGCTCTTCTTCTACCTCAAGGACGGGCGGCGGCTCCCCGAAGGGGTGCTGGCGTTGGTGCCTTCACGGCTCCGCGACCATGCACGAGCGATCGGGTTGCGTGCCTGGGACACGGTCGGTGCCTACTTCCGCGGCCAGCTGCTGGTCGCGCTCGTCGACGCGGTCGTTATCGGGATCGGGCTGCTCGTCCTGGGGGTGCCGTTGGCGATCCCGCTGGCGGTGCTGATCTTCTTCGGTGGGCTGTTCCCCATCGTCGGGGCCGTCACCACCGGGGCGCTGGCGATCCTCGTCGCGCTCGCCGACGCCGGCCTGACCGCCGGCCTGATCGTGCTCGGACTGATCCTGGTCGTCCAGCAGCTCGAGAGCAACGTCCTGCAGCCGCTCATCCTCGGCCACGCCATACGCCTGCACCCGCTGGTGGTACTGCTGGCCATCACCATAGGTGCGACCACGATCGGGATCCTCGGGGCGTTCCTGGCCGTCCCCATCGCAGCGGTGATCGCCGACGCGATCGACTACCTACGCGGCGACGAGTCGCCGACCTCGCCCCCCGACCAGGAGGACGAGCCAGCCGCGGAGACGCCAACCCCCAACGTTGCAAGCACCGAACCCGAACCAGATTCCTGACGCGAGACGCGGCGTGTTCGGGCTGGTGCGCATCAACAGTGAGCCCCGACCAGCCAGCCGACAACGACCCGAACGGCGGTAGCGACCCACCCGGCTGACCGCCCCGACGAGCCGACCCGCCCAGTCGGCCAACACCACCTGGCCAGACACAACAAGACCCCGTGACGCGATCGCCGTCACGGGGTCTGTTCGTGCCGCATCAGCGTCGATGCTCGAAGGGCACGGACAGCACCCGGATCGGCGGCCCTTTGTGGCCGCGCGATGGGCGCCGTCCTCCCCGCCGACGACCTCTTGGCGGCCGCCGCAGGGGCGCTTTGGGAGCTTCCGGAACATCACCAGGTGAGTTTCCGGAACACCCCGGGGTGGCGTGTTCCGGAAACTCCTGGATGCCCGTTCTGGGGGCAGTAGACCCCCGCTGCCGACCCCCGGTCAACCGGTCTCCACCGGGATCGGGCACACCTCTCTACCGGCCTGGGCATAGATGGCACCGCAACAGGGGCCGCGCGGTCGTCGCCAGAGTCTGTCCGACGCGCTCGCCATGAGCGCCTCGACACCCCCGATCCGACCGGTCGAGTGGATCCCCGCTTCGCAGGTGCTGCGGCACGAGGAGCGCGACTTCACCGTCTGGTTGGCTGACAACCTCGAACTTGTCGGCGAGGCCCTGGGTCTGGACCAGATCATTCTGGTCGAGCGCGAGTCGCGGGTCGAGTCGTTCCGGGCCGACATCCTCGCCGTCGCCGTCCCCGTCCGACCGGGCGTTCTCGTGCCCACCCACACGGGCCGATCTTCCCGACATCGCACGACGGGCACACCAGCGAGCCAGCATGGAGCTCGAACTCGAAGCGGGCAGGATCAGGGCTTACCGTCAGCATCAGCTGCACCTGTTTGCAGCGAGAGGCCCTCCCGGTGGTCCGCCAAGATTTGGCCGAGAGGGCTTCGCACGTTCAAGGACCCGCCGACCCTGCCCCCACAACACCGCCAGAGCAACCCTACGGCTGCCCCACCATCCTCAACGTCGCTGTCGCGCTACGCCCTCACGATGCTCAACCCACGTGGCGCCTGACAACGTCTCGGGGCAGACCCCAGGCCGCGTTCGCGCACCTGTGCGGCGTGGCACCCATCCGGGCCTCCTCGGGCAAGATCACCCGGCATCGCCTCAAGCGTGGCGGTAACCGGTCTGCCAATCACGCGCTGTGGCGCATCGTGATGGTCCGACGACTCTGCGACGAGTGCACGCGCGCCTACATCCACCGCACAGTTTGCGTCCTGACATTCATAGGAGCTTCAAGTCGGACGAGAAACATAGTGTCAGCGGGCGTGGCCCGAGGCTTTCCAGGGGTGTGACGCCACGGCCGAAGGGGCGTGGCGGTCACGGCTCGGCCACGGGCACGGCGCTCGCGGCTGTCGACACGCCTAGCGAACAGGGGGGTTCGCGATGCAGTTGATCAGCTGGTCGAGATTGTGGACGGTGGTGGCCGCAGCAGGAGTGCTGGCGCTGATGGGCATAGCTGGCGCGGCCGTCTCGAGCGCCCAGGAAGAGCCTGAAGAGCGCCGCGAGATCAAGCTGCGCTTCGCCACATTCGATCCGGTGCTCGACGGAGAGCCGGAGGTGCCCCACACGCTGGAGGCGCCCGACGACGCCGACGCCTACCTCGTGCAGTTCACTTCGGCACCCACCGACGAAGCGCGCGACGAGCTCGCCGACCTCGGCGTGCAGGTAGCCCACTACGTGCCCGACCACGCTCACGTGGTACGCATGGACGCCGACACACGCGAGCTCGTCGAAGACCTCGAGGTCGTGCGGTGGGTCGGCGCCTACCACCCCGCCTTCAAGCTCGAGCCGGTCCTGGTCGAGCGCCTCGAGCCCGAGCCGCCAGTGATCGAAAGCACCGACGACGACGGCGACGACGAGCGGCGCTATTCGCTGATGACGCTGCAGCGCGGCGATGCCGACCACCAGGCGGTCGCCGATCACATCACCCGGGTTCACGACGGCGAGGTGCATCACACCAGCGACGGCGGCTTTCGCATGGAGGCGACCTTGACCGAGGACGCGCTGCGCGACGTCGTCGCCATGGGCGAGATCCTGTTCATCGACCGCTGGTTCCCGCCCGAGCCCGACATGGACCTGGTCCGCGACATCGACGGCGCCGACGACCTCGAAGCAGTCGCTGGCTACACCGGCGAGGGCGTGCGCGGCGAGGTCATGGACAGCCGGCTGCGCACCACCCACCAGGACTTCCAGGGCACCGAGCCGATCATCCACGGCGACAACGAGCAGCCCGATGAGGACTGCTCGGGCAACGGGCACGGCACGTGCTCGTACGGGGTGGTTTTCGGCGATGGCGCCGGCGACCCCGATGCGCGTGGGCTGCTGCCCGACGCCCAGGGCATCTTCGCCCAGTGGTTCCCCGACGACCGCGACGCGCACACCGCCCGGCTCGTCGACCCCGACGGCGACTATCGCGCGGTGTTCCAGTCCAACAGCTGGGGGTCGGGACGCACGACCGACTACACCACGGTGTCGGCCGACATGGACGACCTCGTGATGTCCCACGACCTGCTGATCACCCAGTCGCAGAGCAACGCCGGCAACCAGGATTCACGGCCGCAGGCGTGGGCCAAGAACGTGGTGTCGGTCGGCGGGATCCGGCATCACCGCTCGCTGGATCCCGACGACCACGAGTGGGACGGTGCGAGCATCGGTCCGGCCGCCGACGGGCGCATCAAGCCCGACCTGAGCCACTTCTACCACCGGACTCACACCACCGGAGCCACCGGCGACGACGTCTACCAAGATTACGGCGGCACCAGCTTGGCCACGCCGATCACCGCCGGGCACTTCGGGCTGCTGTTCGAGATGTGGGCCGACGGCGTGTTCGACGGCGGGCCCGGCGCCGACCGCGACGTGTTCGACGCGCGTCCGGGCGCGGCGACCGCCAAAGCGATGATGATCAACGCCGCCAAGGACTACGACTTCGACGGCGACGATCACAACCTCGCCCGCGTGCACCAGGGCTGGGGACGTTCCAACGTCGACGTGCTCTACGAGCTCGCCCGCCACCACGAGTGGGAGCTGCCGGTGCTGGTCGACGAGAGCGACCCGCTGGCCCACGACGAGTCCCACGAGCACACGGTGGCGATCGATGCGCCCGGCTGCTGGCTGCGCGCGACGATGGTCTACACCGACCCGATGGGCAACCCTGCGGCCACCGAGCACCGCGTCAACGACCTCAGCCTGCGCCTGACCGCGCCCGACGGCACCGAGTACTGGGGCAACAACGGGCTGGCCGAGGGCAACTGGTCGACGCCGGGCGGTGAGCCCAACAGCATCGACACCGTCCAGAACGTGTGGTTGGCCGACCCCGAGCAAGGCGAGTGGACCGTCGAGGTGATCGGCCACGAGATCATCGAGGACGCCAACCCCGACAGCTCGGCCACCGAGGTGCCCTACGCGCTGGTGGTAACCCCCTGCGCCGAGGCCGACGCGGAGATCGTCGAGTTCGACGTCGACCCGCCGGCCGACGTCACCGTCGAGGAGGACTCCGAGCCTCTTGAGGTGCACACCGAGGTCACCAACCACGGCCCGGCCGGCGCAGACTTCGAGCTGACGTTGCGGCTGGACCTCCCGGACGACTGCAGCGTCCCGTTCATCGACGAGATCTCCGAGTCGCTGACCCTCGAGCCCGGTGAGACCGACGCGGTCGACACCGAGTTCTTCGTCGGCTGTGACGAGCCGGGCGATCACAGCTTCGAGGTGTCGGCGGAGGTCGTGCCCACCGAGCCGCCCTACGTCGCGGACCCGAATCCCGACGCTGCTCGCGCGAGCACCGAGGTGACCGTGGCCGCCATCGACCGCATCGAAGCCGCCGTGCCCGCCGTCGGCACCGACGTCGACGGGCTGCGGGCCGTGGCCGCCCCGGCTGAGCCGGGCGAACCGGGCGACGGACTGGGCCCGTTGGCCGCGCCTTGGGACGACGCCGGCGACCGGCCGCTGCCGTGGGCCGACACCGACGAGCTCGCCATCGGCATCGGCGCGTGCGACGACCTCGACGGCCACCGACCCCAACCCGGCCACGACAACTGGAGCAACCCGCGGTCGCCGATCACCCTGGTGGCCGGCGACGCCGACGCCGTCAGCCTCGTGATCGACGCGCTGGTCTGCGCCGCCGACGACGTGGCGGTGGACGTCGATACCACCGTGACGGCCACCGTCACCGATGGCGACTGCCACTTCGACGGCGGCGACGCGGCGTCGGTGACACGGTCGGGCACGCTTGACAGCGGCTGGAACCTCGGCAACGAACCGGTCGCGCTGCCCGACGACGTGACGATGGACGAGGCAGCGTGCAGCCTGACGGTCGACGTCGACCACGAGGCCACCGACGACCACCACGAGCTGGTGGGCGCCCCGCAGGCCAGCATCGACGTGGACCTGATCGCCGCGGTCGACGGGCGCATGACCGGCGGCGGCCACGTCGACGGCGACGACGGCCAGCGCGTCAGCCACGCGCTGCAGCTGCGCTGCGACGGAAGCGGCCCGGCCACCGTGCAGGTCACTGGCGGCGACCAGCGCTTCCACCTCGAGTCGCTGGATGCGGTGCTGTGCTTCGACGACCCCGACGTCGACTCGCGCAACGGCGTCGACCACGACACGATCGTGGGCGTCGGCGAGGGCCGCCTCGACGGCGAGTCGGGCGTGGCGGTGACATTCCGGTTCGTCGACGCCGGCGAGCCCGGCGTCGGCGTGGACTCGGCCGAGATCGCCGTCGGGGGCGGGCCGGAATCCGAAGGGCTGCTCGACGGCGGCAACATCCAGGCCCACCCGCCGCGGGGCGGCGGTGAGGGCCAGGGTGGCCAAGGCGGCGGGCCCGGCGCTGGCGCTGGCGGCCCGTCACACTGACGCTGCGACGGCGGCGCGCAGGCGCGTGGCACCATCGCCACGCGCCTG
>SKJX01000124.1 GCA_007121785.1 Nitriliruptoraceae bacterium | reverse complement strand
CCGGCTGGATCCCGCGCAGGTGGTCCGGCACGAGCCGGAGGGCGAGGAGTGGGGCGTGATCGTCAACACCGCGTCAGCGGCCGCGTTCGACGGGCAGATCGGCCAGGCGGCCTACGTGGCGTCGACGGGGCCATCGTCGGCATGACGTTGGCGATCGCCCGGGATCTGGCCGACAAGCGGATTCGGGTCGTGACGATCGTGCCGGGGCTGTTCCACACGCCGCTGCTGATGGGCATGCTGGAGGAGGCGCTGGTTTCACTGGGCACCCAGGTCCCCCACCCGTCACGGTTGGGCGACCCTGAGGAGTAGGCCCATTGGTCGCCACGATTGCCGACAACCCGATACTCAACGGTGAGGCGATCCGATTGGACCGTGCCATCCGGACGGCACCACGATGGCCCCTGCGGCCACGGCTCGGTCGGCCGGTCCGAACGCTGCCCCGTCAGTCGGGCCGGCCGGGACCTGCCTGGGCGCGCTTCGACCCGCTGCCGCTCGGCCCGATGATGGAGGCGGCGACGACCGCGTTCACCGAGCAGGGCTACCACGGCGCCTCGGTACGTGCCATCGCGCACCTGGCCGGGGTAACCGTCCCCACCTTGTACTACCACCACGGCAACAAGCAGGGCTTGCTGGTCGATCTGCTCAACGCCTCCATGAGCGACCTGGTCGAGCGGTCGGAGCACGCGGTGGCGGCAGCCGGACCGCAGCCGCTGAGCCGGTTCGTCGACGTCGTCGACGCCACCGTGCGGTTCATGTGCCACCGACAGCGCATCGCCCGGCTCGACCCCGAAGCACGCTACCTCGACGGCGAACAGCGAGCTTCCGACGCGGCGCTGCGAAAGCGGTTCGAATCGCAGGTGCTGGGCTTGCTCGAGGACGGCGCGGCCGCCGGGATCTTCGAGAGCGAGCATGCGGTCGATCTCAACCGAGCGATACTCGGTGCCTTCCAGTCGATCGCGATCTGGTACCGGTCAGACGGTGAGTTCGGCCCGGCGGAGATCGCTCGCCGGCACGTCGCGTTCGCACTCGATGCGACCCGGACCGATCGGCGCCACCGCGCCGAGGCGCTACGACGTGTGGATGACCGGCTCGTCGCCGTCACCGACGACGATGGTCCGCTGCGGGTTCGATGACCGCCGGTCGGGGGCGCGGTCACGGGCCGAGAGCGACCTGCTGGACCTTGTTCGCACCGATCGTGCTCGCCATGTCGGCGAGGACGCCTTCCGGCGCCGGCTCGTCGATCCCGAGCACCATCAGCGCGTCGCCTTCGGACTCCTGGCGTGCGACCTGCATCGCGGCGACGTTGACGTCGGCATCGCCGAGCTCCCGGCCGACGACGCCGACGACGCCCGGACGGTCCTGGTAGCGCAGGAACAGCAGGTGGTCGGTCAGGTGCAGATCGACGTCGAACCCCCATGCTTCCACGAGCCGTTCCTGCCCGGTGGCGCCGACCAGCGTGGCCGCCAGGGTCAGGGCACCGGCCGTGATCCGGACCAGCGACACCAGCTCATGTGGTTCATGGACGTCGGCGGTCGAGAGTTTGAGCCCACGTTCCTCGGCCACTTGCGTCGCGTTGACGAACGTGACCGGCTCGTCCCAACCGTCCGACACCAGGCCGCACAGCACCGACAGCGTGAGCGCTTCGGTGTCCTCCTTGGCGAGCTTGCCCTGGAACTCGACGCGGACGTCGCTGGGGGCCGTCTCGGACAGTGCGCTGAACAACCGGCCCAGGCGCTCCCCCAACGGGAGGAACGGCTGGACGCGTGCCGGCACCGACGCGTCGACCGGGAGGTTGACCGCGTTCGGGACGAGCTCACCGTCCAAGGCACGTCGGATGTCGTCCGCCGCCGTGGTCCCAGCCCGGTCCTGGGCCTCGTGCGTGGACGCACCCAGGTGCGGCGTGACCACGGCGTTGTCGAGCTTGATCAGCGGCGAGTCGGTCGCCGGCTCCTCGACGAACACGTCCAAGCCTGCACCGGCGATCCAGCCTTCGGCCAGCGCGGTGTGCAGCGCGTCCTCGTCGACGAGGCCACCGCGGGAGGTGTTCATCAGCAGGGCGGTCGGCTTCATGATCCGCAGCTGCTCCTCGCCGATCAGCCCGACGGTGCCGTCGGTCTTCGGCAGATGGACCGTGATGACGTCCGCGTCGCGGCACAACTCATCGATATCGTCGATGAGCGTCGCACCGAGCCGTGCGGCGCGATCCGGCGTGATGAACGGGTCGTAGGCGATCAGCTTCATCCCGAACGCGAGGCAACGCTGGGCGACCAGCTGCCCCACCCGACCGAGACCGACCACGCCGAGCGTCTTGTTGTGGAGCTCGACCCCCTTGTGTGCGTCCCGCTCCCAACGACCGTCGGAGAGGTGAGCATGCGCACGTGGGACGTCCCGTGCCAGCGCGAGCAGGAGCGCGATCGTGTGCTCGGCGGCACTGATCACGTTCGAACGGGGCGCGTTGCAGACGATGATGCCACGCTCGGTGGCCGTCTCGACGTCCACGTTGTCCAACCCGATGCCCGCTCGGGCGATCACCTTGAGCCGCCCCGCCGCGGCGAGCACGTCTGCGTCCAGCTGGGTCGCCGAGCGAACGACGACCGCGTCGTAGTCGCCGATGGCATCGATCAACTCGTCCTTGGGCAAGCCGGTGCGCACGTCGACATCGAAGTGCGAAGCCAGCTCACCGACCCCAGCGTCCGAGAGCGGGTCGGCGACGAGCACACGCATGCTGATCCTTTTCGAGCGTCATCGAACGGTGGGGCGTGACGGGGCCGCCCGGCTGGCGACCCCGCGAGAACGACGGTTCAGGCGGCGACCAGCTCGAGGTTCTCGTGGACCGCCCGCGGCGCCTCGGCACGGTTCAGGGTGTAGATGTGCAACCCGGGTGCCCCTTCAGCGAGGAGCCGGTCCGAGAGCTCCGTCGCGACATCGACCCCGATGCGACGCACCTCATCGGGATCGTCCGCATGCGCGTCGAGCCGTTCGACCAGCTCGCTCGGCATGTCCGCACCGGACATGGCGGCGAAGCGCTGGATCTGGTTCGCGTCAGTGATCGGGATGACCCCCGCGATGATGGGGGTCTCGACCCCCCGACGCTCCATCTCGTCGACGAACCGCAGGTAGTCCTCGACCCGGAAGAAGAACTGGGTCACCCCGAAATCGGCGACCTTGAGCTTGGCGGCCTGATGCTGCCGGTCGCTCTCCATGTCCGGTGCCAGGGGATGCCCCTCGGGATGCGCGGCGACACCGACGGAGAAGTCACCGACCTCGCGGACCAGTTCGACCAACTCCGCGGCACGCTCCAGGTCGCCCGGCTCCATGTCCGGGGCGTCCTTCGGGGGGTCCCCGCGCAACGCCAGCACGTTCTGGATGCCCTGTCGACCGTACGCCCCGACCAGCTCGGTCAGCTCCTCACGTGTGTGCCCGATGCACGTCAGGTGCGGCATCACGGTGATCGAGTCGCTCTCGTTGAGTTCGGTCACCGCGTCCACGGTCCGCTCACGCGTCGACCCGCCCGCCCCGTAGGTCACCGACGTGAAGGACGGCTCGAGCGGTTCGAGTTCCGTGATCGTCTCGCGGAGACGATCACGTCCCTTGTCGGTCTTCGGCGGGAAGAACTCGAACGACAGGGTCTTGCCCTGGTCCAGCAGCTCGGCGATCTTGGTCATCGGGGGTGCCTCCTCAGTGGGCCGCGCTGGGCGTGAGTTCGTCGACGCGCTCACCGGCGAGCAACGGTTCCAGCTCCTCGGCAGCCGCGTCGCCGTAGACTCGGGCGACACGAGGCAGCAGGGTCTCGGGTTCGAGGTCGTACTCCTGCGGGCCGACCGTCTCCAGCGTCTGCGTCGCCACGGCCGAACCCAGCTGCGCGCAACGCTCGAGGTCGAAGTTGCAGGCCAGCGCCGCGAAGAAGCCCGCGCGGAAGGCATCCCCGATGCCCGTGGGCTCGAGCTCGATGTCCTCGCGCGTCGGCACCGCCGGCACCTCCAACGTGGGCTCTCCCTTCTGCTCGATCACGCACCCCTTCTCGCCGTGGGTGGTGATCCGCAGCTCGACGTGCTCGAGGATCTCCGACTCCGACCAGCCCGTGCGCTCGCTGACGAGCGCGGCCTCGTAGTCGTTGGACAGCAGGTAGGTCGCTCCGTCGATCAGACGGCGTACCTGATCTCCGTCGAATCGCGGCAGCTGCTGGCTCGGGTCGGCGGCGAGCACCCAACCCTGCTCGAGCGTCTGCTGGGTGTGCCGAAGCATCGCCTCCGGGTCGTTGGGGCAGACCACGACCAGATCCGGATCCGGCGGTGCCCCTGGCAGCGCCCCGAGGTCGATCTCCTGGCTCTCCCCCATCGCGCCGGGACAGAACGAGGCGATCTGGTTCTCCTCGAGGTCGCTGGTGCACAGGAACATGGCGGTGCGTTTGTGGTCGGACACGTACACCGTCGAGGTGTCGACCCCGGCGGCAGCGAGATGTGGCTCGTACTCGTTGAAGAAGTCGTGCCCGACGGCGCCGACCAACTGCGGACGTAAGCCCAGTTGGCCCATGCCGAAGCAGATGTTGGCGGCCACGCCACCTCGGCGGACCTCCAAGGCGTCGACGAGGAAACTCAGCGAGACACGATCGAGCTGTTCCGAGACGAGTTGCTCCTCGAAACGGCCGGGGAATCGCATGAGGTAGTCGTTGGCGATCGAACCGGATACGGCGATGCGCAAGGGGCCTCTCTCCCTTCGGGGATGCTCTGACGCGGTGGCCCGGATGGGCCCCGCTCCACGCGCGGACGGACTCCGAGCGACTAGTAGCGGTAGTCCTCCCGCTTGAACGGACCGGTCTGGGGCACACCGAGGTACTTGGCCTGGTGGGCCGTGAGCTCCGTCAGCGGTGCGCCGAGCTTGTCGAGGTGCAACCGGGCGACCTCCTCATCGAGGTGCTTGGGGAGCACGTAGACCTTGCGGTCGTACTGCTCGCGGTTGCGCATCAGCTCGATCTGGGCGAGCACCTGGTTGCTGAAGGACATGCTCATCACGAACGAGGGGTGTCCGGTCGCGCAGCCGAGGTTCACCAGCCGGCCCTCGGCCAGCAGGATGACCCGCTTGCCGTTGGGCAGGTGGATCCGGTCGACCTGCGGCTTGATCGTCTCCCACTCGTACTCACGGAGCTGGCTGGTCTGGATCTCGGTGTCGAAGTGACCGATGTTGCAGACGATCGCGTGATCCTTCATCTGCATGACGTGATCGTGGGTGATCACGTCATCGCAACCGGTCGCGGTCACGAAGATGTCGGCGAGGGGCGCGGCCTCCTCCATGGTCACGACCCGGAAGCCCTCCATCAGCGCCTGCAGGGCGCAGATGGGGTCGACCTCCGTCACCCAGACCTGTGCGCCGAGACCGACGAGCGCCTGCGCGGAGCCCTTCCCGACGTCGCCGTACCCGGCGACGACGGCGGTCTTTCCGGCGATCATCGAGTCGGTGGCACGCTTGATGCCGTCCACCAACGACTCACGGCAGCCGTAGAGGTTGTCGAACTTGGACTTGGTCACCGAGTCGTTGACGTTGATCGCCGGGGTACCCAGCGTGTCTGCGGCCTCGCGCTGGTAGAGCGCCATGACCCCGGTGGTGGTCTCCTCCGAGACACCGAGGATGTCGGTCAGCAGCTGCGGGTGCTCGTCATGCACCATCGCGGTGAGGTCACCGCCGTCGTCGAGCAGCAGGTTCGGGCCCTTGCCGTCACCGAAGTCGAGCGTCTGCTCGATGCACCACTCGTACTCCTCCTCGTTCTCGCCCTTCCAGGCGAACACCGGGGTGCCCTCCGCAGCGACCGCCGCGGCGGCGTGGTCCTGCGTGGAGAAGATGTTGCAGGACGACCAGCGGACCTCCGCGCCGAGGGCCTCCAGGGTCTCGATGAGGACCGCGGTCTGGATCGTCATGTGGAGGCAGCCCGCGATCCGGGCTCCAGCCAACGGCTGCTCGCTGGCGTAGCGCTCACGCAACGCCATCAGGCCGGGCATCTCCGTCTCGGCGATCTCGATCTCCGCTCGCCCCCACGAGGCGAGGCCGATGTCAGCGACGCGGTAGTCCTCACCCGTCCGGGTGTCGGTCAGTGGATGCTCGGTCATGGTCATAGGTCGTTCCTCTCCGGCCCGCGACGGGCCTTCGTCAAGTTTCAGCAGCGTCAAGCGCCGGGAGCCGTTGAACGCGTCGGATCACGTCGACGGGCGGCGAAGGTCCCCGGCAGGCCCGTTTCAGCTGGTGGGTCGGCGCGCGACGATGAAGCCGTGGCTGATCTTGCCGGCCTTGGCCGAGTCCACCCACAGCTGTAGGGCCCCGATGGTCGACTCGAGCTGCTCCTTCGGGACCGGGCCCTCGAGCACCTCGCGCTGCTCGAGCAACTGGTCGAGCACGCTCTGATAGGTCGGCGCCACGTTCTCGGGCCAGTCCTCGGTCGCTTCGAGCTTGAAGCCAGCGTCCTTCGCCGCTTCGGCGTACTCGTCGAGATCCCACATGCCGGGGCTCCGGACGCGCTCGTAGATCGCCTGCCGTTCCACATCCGGTAGGGAGGACCGGACCAGCAGATCCGAGAGAACGAACCGCCCACCCGGCTGCAGGACCCGGTAGCACTCGTCGATCACCTGGGACTTGTCCGCCGCATGCAGCAGCGACTCCTGGGTCCAGACGACGTCGAAGCGCCGGTCGTCGAACGGCAACTCGTGGAAGTCGCCGTAGCGGATCTCGACGCGATCATCGAGATCAGCGGACTCGTTGCGCTCGACCGCGAGCTCGTTCTCGCGGGGGCTGATGTTCACGCCCGTCACCCAGCAGCCGTACTGCTCAGCCAGGAACCGAGCGCTGGCGCCGTAGCCACTACCGACGTCCAGGACCTGGCAGCCCCGTTCGACGCCGGCGCGCTCCGCCATGATGTGGTTCGTCCGCTCCATGGCGACATCGATGGTGTCATCGACCCGCTGCCACGTCCCCATGTGGACGTTGTCCCGCCACAGTCGGCGGTAGATCTCGTCGGCTGGACCGTCGTAGTAGTTCTGGGTCTGCTCGACGACCTCAGCGATAGCCGTGCTGGTTCCCGTGTTGGTACTGATGGTTGCTCGCCTCCTCGAAAGCGTCTGATGCGTCGCCGACCGCCGGCTGCGCGTACCTCGATGCCGGTGCGTCGCGCGGTCTACGCCTTGCCGACCTGGATGATGAAGTCCGGGTCATGCCGGTCGTACGTCGCTTCGAAGTCACCGTACTGACGGATATCATCGAAGCCGGTCTGCTTCAAAAGGCGCTCGAGGTGATCCTGGCGGAGCGGGAAAAGTGTCAGGTGATGGCTCGCGCCATCGGGGAAGGTGTAGCGGAACCGAACGTACTCGTCGGTGATGGCTTCGGGACTGGCATCCACACCCTCACCCGTGTAGTAGTACTGATGCTTCGTGCTGAAACCACGGTCGAGGATCGAGTCGTAGTTGCGCTGATCGATGACGACCAGACCATCAGGATCGAGCACCTTTCGGAACTCCTCGAGGACCGACGTGCGCTCTTCTTCGCTGAACAGGTGGCTGAACGCGTTGCCCAAGCACAGCAGCGCGTCGAACTTGCCATCGACATCCTCGC
The DNA here is from genome assembly GCA_007121785.1 of Nitriliruptoraceae bacterium. GTDB lineage: Bacteria > Actinomycetota > Nitriliruptoria > Nitriliruptorales > Nitriliruptoraceae > SKTG01. The sequence continues at coordinate 903 of SKJX01000124.1, read as the reverse complement.
TGAGCGTGCGCCAATCGGCCTGCTGCACCGGCAGGTCGAGACCGATCTGGGAGGCGTTCTCGTCGGTCTTGGCCACCATCTCCGGGGCCCCGTCGGCGGCCAGGACGTCGAAGCCGGCCTTCTTCAACTGCACGGCGTGGTAGCCGGTCCCGGTCGCAGCGTCCAGGACGCGCTCGCAGCCGGCGGCGCGGAGCAGATGCTCGTAGAAGCCCCCCTCGCCCTTGGCGCGACCATCCCAGTTGATGAGTTCATCCCACTTCTCCACGAACGAGGGTTGGTACTCGTCGCGGTACAGGTCCGAGCTGACGGTGTCCGTGCTCATCGTTCTCCCTACGTCCTCGTCGATCGTCGCTTCGGTGAAGCGCGGCAGCTGTCGTGACCGACGTCGAGACCGCGTCGCGGCGCGTCGGCTCATGGAAATCAGCGTGGAACAAAGCACAGCGAGCACGAGCAATCAAGCCCGTGACCGCCGTTCCGCTGGATCGGATGAAATCCGACTCGGTGCGAGTGCGTGAACGCACTGGTCAGGCATGGATTTTCCCGGATCGACGACACGGAAACGCAATCGTTGTGGAGAGCGCAACGCCCAAGATCCGTTGCGTCTGCCGCGAAACGTGGCCGAGAACGCAACGTTCACTCCCAACGATTCTGTCCAGCGCAACGCGAACGACGATGACGGAGTTGCGGGACGTTCGAGCAGGACGATTCTTCGTTCGCAGACTGCCACTTCGTCTTGCATTATGAACACGCCTGTGTATGGTTCCGAGCTTGATACCGCCGATATCACCACTTCGAGGGAGTCGCTGTGACGTTCCAGACGCTGTTCACGTCCGAGTCCGTGACCGAAGGTCATCCGGACAAGGTTGCGGACCAGATCTCCGACTCGGTGCTCGACGCCGCGCT
>SKJX01000060.1 GCA_007121785.1 Nitriliruptoraceae bacterium | reverse complement strand
GCGCGGACGTCAAGTCGAAGAAGGTGTGGCTCGGGGTCGCCAACCAGCGCGTGGTCGTCCGCCAGGTCGACCTGCCCTGGATGGAGGAGAAGGAGCTACGGCAATCGCTGCGCTACCAGGTGCAGGAGTACATCCCGATCCCGGTAGAGGAAGCCGAGCTCGACGTCCACATCGTCGACGAGTTCACCACCGAGGAGGGCGAGCGGCTCCAGCGCCTGCTGCTCGTGGCCGGCCATCGCGACATGATCGCCAGCCACGTGGACGCCGCCACCCAGGCCGGGCTCAAGCCGATCGGCATCGACCTCAACCCGTTCTCGGTGCTGCGGCTGATGGGGGACACCACCGGCTTCGCTGAAGGCAACCAGGTCCTGATCGACATCGGTGCCGGCGTCACCAACATCGTCGTCCACACCGGCGGGGTGCCGACCTTCGTTCGCATCCTCGTCTCCGGCGGCGACGACATCACCTACTCGCTGACCTCCGGACTGAACACCTCGATGGAGGAGGCCGAGGCGGCCAAGCGCGCCGCGACGATCGGGGTGGGCAACGACACCGCCAGCCGGATCGTGACCGAGCAGGCCGACGCCTTCGTCGATGAGATCCGAAGCTCGCTCGACTACTACCAGTCGCAGACGGGCAGTGCGCAGCTCTCCGGGGTCGTGCTCACCGGAGGTGGGGCGTCGCTCGGTGGGCTACCTGACCGGATGGCGAACGCCCTACGTCTCCCGGTGGAGCTCGGGAACCCGTTCGACCATGCGCCGGCCAAGGGCACCGTGTACGGCGAAGAGGACCTCAAGCGGGTCGGCCCGAGCCTCGCGACCGCCATCGGGCTGGCCATGGGAGGCCTCGAATGAGCGTGCGCGTCAACCTCCTCCCACAGGCCACCAAGGCTCGCGGTCAAGCCTCCCGGCAGCGGGGGATCGTGCTCCTGACCTTCCTGCTGGTCCTACTCATCCTCGCGGCGGTGTGGCTCTGGCAGGCCCTGCGCCTCAGCGACGCTGAGGACCAACTCGCTGAGGAGCAGCAGCAGACCGCGATGCTCCAGGCTGAGGTCGATGAACTCGAGCCCTACCGCGACCTGGTCGACCGGACCGAGGATCGCGACGACGCGATCGAGACGGCCCTCGATTGGGAGGTCAGCGTCGGAGGCCTGCTCCAGGACCTCGCGGCCACCGTCCCCGAGGACGCGCAGCTCGAGAACCTGAACGTCACCGTGTCCGAGTTCCGCGAACTGGACCCCGTCACCGGCCGTCCGGCCACGGGGGACTTCACCCTCACGGCACGGTCGTTGACCGACCACGCACCCGGTGTCGAGCGGTTCCTGCTGTCGCTGGACAGTTACATCTCCCTGTTCGACCTGCACGTGAGCTCCTCGACCCTGGAGCAGGACCGTGACGACGACCTGCCCGTGGTGACCTTCAACGTGGAGGGCCGGCTCTCCGAGGACCTGCGCACCCGCCGGTACGAGGACGGCTTGCCGGAGGTGCCACGATGAGCCGCCTGCAGATCCTGCTGTCGGTCCTCGGCGTCGTCCTGATCGTCGTGCTGGTCACCCTGTTCGTGTTCCAGCCGCGGGAGGAGCGGCTCGCCGAGCTCGAGACCCAGATCGACCAGGAGCTCGACCTCCAGGCCGAGCTGACCCGGGAGCGCAACGAGCTGCGCGAGGTCCGTGGGGACGCCCCGGAGCTCGAAGCGCAGCTCTCGGCCGCCGAGGTGGTCGTCCCGTCGCATCCGGACGTTCCCGGTCTGATCCGCTCGATCCAGCTGGCCGCCGATGATGCGGGCACGCTGCTGGTGTCGGTCGCCCCCAGCCGCATGCAGCAGCTGCCGGACGCGCCCGAGGGTGTGTCCGTCGCGGAGCTGAACATCCAGCTCGAGGGCAACTACTTCCAGGTGGTCGACTTCCTGCGTCGGGTCGAGGACCCGGAGCTGATCGGCCGTGGCATCCTCTGGACCGGTGCAACCTTGACCCGCGGCACCGAAGATCAAGTCGACGACGAGGACGAGGTCGATGACGCCGTCACGGCGGGCAACCTGATCGTGACGCTCTCCGGGCGCGTGTACTCGCACCTGCCGGAGCCGCCGTCGGAGGAGGAGCTCGAGGATCCCGAGGCCGTCGACCCCGACGACGATCCGCAGGATCCCGATGCTGACGACACGGCCGATATCGACGATGATGAGGACCAGGACGTCGCGGACCTCGACGACCTGGATGAGGAGCCATCGCCATGAGCATGAGGCTCGCCCCGATCGGACATCGCCGCCGCGGACGTGGCCAGGTGCTGCTGAGCTTCGGGCTCTCTCTGTCGGCCACGGCGCTGCTCGCCGGTGTCGTGGCGCTGTCGCTCGGCGCAGCGCCTGGGGAGGCGGACGCTCAGGCGCCGCTGCCCGACGAGACCCTGGCGGTCACCGACGACGTCGACGATGAGGTGGAGTCCGACGCCGAGCCAGCCTCGGTGCAGGCGCACGAGACGTTCGAGGTGTCGATCTCGCGCGACCCGTTCGAGGAGGTCGTGCCGGAACCGGAGCCGGAGCCTGACCCGGACCCAACCGATCCGGACCCAACCGATCCGGACCCCACCGATCCGGACCCCACCGACCCGGACGACCCCGACGACCAGGACGTCCGTCCGGTCGACCCGGACGACCCCTCCAACGGTGACCCGATCGACGGCACCGACGGGCTCTGCACCGAAGGACACCAGGAGATCGTCTGCGAGGGCAAGGTCGTCTCGCTCATCGGCGTCGAGCAGGTCGCCGGCGAGACCACCGCGATGATCCGCGTCGACAGCACGACCTACGCGGTCACCGAGGGGGAGCGGTTCGCCGGTGCCTTCGAGGTGCTCGGGTTCCGGGACGGCTGCGTCGAACTCAGCTACCGCGAGCAGGCCATCGGCCTGCTGTGCCCGGGGGTCGGGACGCTGAAGTAGGTCGCCGCCGCGCCAGGAGGTGGCCCGACCACGGGCCCTCGGCACGGTCGGTGGATCGGCCTCAAGGACCGGCCGTCGACGTCCGATACCTCGAAGGGACGGCGCGTGCGCGCCCGTCGCAGGCTGACGGACCCGGACCGCCACCGCGTCCGCGGTGGCGTGCGCGGACGTCGAGCCACCTCGCAGGGTGCAGGAGCTGGGGATGATCAGGCCAGGACCGGGTTGGCGCGACGAGCAGGGGATGACGCTCGTCGAACTGCTCGTCGCCATCCTGATCCTCGGGGTGGTCTTCGCGGGCGTGGCGACCTTCCTGGTGAACTCGGCGAGGATCGGCCTGACCAACGAGCAGCGCGTCCTGTCGACCGGGGTCGTCTCGCAGCTCCAGGAGGAGATGCAGGGTGCACAGTGGCACGAGCTCGCGCTCTACGAGGAGGAGCTCGACGCGCTGGAGGACATGGACGTGATCGAGATCGAAGGGCTCGACCTCGATGCCGACCCACCGACCTACGAGGGCCGCGATCTCGCGGCGCTGCCCGGGCCGGACAACAGCACCTGTCCCAGTGACAAACCGGAGTGCGGCCGCCGGTCGGCCGTGCCGCGGCCGGCCGGCGAGGTGGAACGCGACGGTCAGACCTACCAGGTCGCTCGGCTGGTCAGCTGGATCGACCGGGGCATCGACGACCCGGACCGCGTCGGCGACACCAAGCGGGTCACCACGTTCGTCGCGTGGCAGGTCGGGGGTCGATGGACCGTCGAGCGGTTCGACTCCGAGCGGGCGGCGACCGAGCAGGAGCTCGGGGACCCGACGCGAGCGCGCATGCCCCTCTACCAGGTCGGCCCGGAGGAGTCGCGGCTGAGCGCATCCACCGGGAGCGGTGGGCAGGAGAACATCGCGCCGATCACCGTCACCTCGCGGTTCAACATGGGGTTGGAACCGAGCCGGGTCCAGGTCAGCTTCTACGAGCTTGGCGAGGACGCCGAGGGCGACCCGGAGATGCAGCTGGTCGAGCGGACCCTGGAGCACACCAACCCGCTGTCGGGTGAGTCGCTGTTCACCGGCGCGGAGACGGTCATCAATGCCGGGGAGCACCGGTTCCCGATCGGGACCCGCCCCTTCACGGTCACGGCCGAGACCCCGCAGGGACAGATCATCGAGTCCACTCGTGAGATCGCCTTCATGCCGGCCTGCGTCGACGACGGCGACGGGGGCCTCGAGCCGGACCCGGAAGCGCTGGCCATCGGACCGATCGCGGACCCGACCGGGGGCGGTGGGATGCCGGACATGCCGGACTGCGAGGCCATCAGCGACCTCCCGCAACCGAGCGAGGACGTTGAGATCACCGACGTCATCCGCAGCCCCAGCGAGACCTGCGTGGATGCGGACGACCTGCTCGAGGACACCGTCACGGTGACCGCGAGGATCCAAGGGCTGAGCCCCGAGGACTACCTGGTCCTGATGTCCTACGTCGCCGACGGTCGCACGCGGACGGAACAGCTGCTGCCGGTCGGTGGCGACCCGAACGACATCAAGTCCAGCAGCACCGACTTCACCCGGACGTTCTCTTCCGGGAGCGATCACGGGTTCCGGCCACCCTCGGACGGGGACGAGAGGACCGACTTCGTGATCAGCGCGAGCCGGGAGGTCGACGGCCAGTTCGACTCCGCGTCCTCCTCCACCTTGAAGGTCGAGCGATGCTGACGCGACCGCGACCCGATCGGGAGGCGGGGGTCACCCTCATCGAACTGCTGGTGGTCCTGGTCCTGCTCGGGGTGATCGGCTCGATCGTGATCAGCGTGATCACGACCGGATTGCAGACCTCGACGTCGATCACCAACCGGACCGAGGCGATCCACGACGTGGAGACCTCACTCCAGCGGGTGACCCGCGAAATCCGCGTGGCCGACCCGCTGTTCATCAGCAACGACCCGCATCGCGAACTTGCGGTGACGATCGAGCGGGGCGGACAGCTCCAACTGGTCCGGTTCCAGGCCGACACCCAGGAACGCCAGCTCCTCCAGCTCACGCAGCCGTTCTCCGACGATGCACTCGGCGAGATCGGCGACCCGATCGGGCCCGGTTCGACCCGGCTCGTCACCGACCTCGACAACAGCTTCGCGTGGTCGACCGACCCCGATGCAGCTGACCCGCAGCCGGTCTTCAGCTACTACGACGCGGCCGGTCGTGAGCTCGAGTGCGACCTGGACGAGGACGGCCGACCCACCGATGCACCAGCTTGCCGGTCGATCCTGCGGGATGCCCAGCAGGTCGGGGTGCGCGTCGTCAAGGAGGTCCGGGATTCGCGACCGATCGATGCACACACGCGTGTCGCGATCCGGAGCATCCGTTACCGAGCGAGCGTCTCATGAGCAAACAACCTCAGGTGCGATCGACCGAAGCTGGCTCCCTGCCGATGGTCCTGCTGGTGGCCCTGGTGCTCGCGGGGGTGGTGATCGCCGTGGGCATCTCGACCCGGACGGGAGCTGACACCGCCCGACAGGACCGTGACTTCAACGCAGCCGTGCATGTGGCGGATGCGGGGGTCCAGGAGGCGTACACCACCATCGCGCAGGTCACCGCGGAACAGGAGGACCTGCCACCTGGTGACCCGGACCTGATGGAGGACGGCGACACGCTCGAAGGTGACGGTGTCGTCGAGGGTGAGCCGTACACCTGGCTCGCCACCTTCGACGGCACGACCTCCTGGGAAGTGGTCTCGACCGGTCGGCGCGGAGGAAGCGCCAGGACCCTGGTCGCGGACATCGGGGCACAGCAGCTTCACCCGCTGGCGCTCTACGCCGAGACCGCGATGGGGTTCAACGGCCTGCCATCGGGTACGGCGCAGGCGTTCGATGCGGCCGGCGGCGGCGTCGACGTCGTGAACATGGACTACCTGCTGGGCAGTTCGGGGGCGATCACCGTCAACGGCCAGTGCAACGAGGGCATCGTCCTGCACGGGGATGCGACGATCAACACCGACTGTGACCCCGAGCCGGAGCCGGCGAGCGATCCGGACCTCGACTGGGACCCGGCCAAGGATGCGTTCAACGAAGGCGGTGCCTGCTACGACGACGACGCGGACGAGCGGATCATCGACGACGCGACCTTCAAGCAGCACCGTGACGCGGACGCGCTCGAGCACGGGAGGACCTACTGCGTCAGCGAAGTCAACATCCACAACGGAGCCCGCGTGGAGATCACCGGCAACAGCGACGACGGACCGGCGGAGATCTACATCGAGCCCAGCGGCGACTTCAGCTTCAGCTCCGGCGGAACCAAGGCGGTCAACGTGCCGATCCAGGGCAACAGCGGACCCGACATCGCCGGTGGCGACACCCCCCCGGACACCACCGCCCTGCGGGTCTACATGTCCGGTGGTGAGTTCGGGTTGCGTTCCAACAGCCACTTCGGCGGCATCCTCTGGGCTCCGACCACCGCGTGCAGCGCCTCCAACGGCAACACCTACACCTACGGTGCGCTGGTCTGCGGCACCTTCAACAACAACGGCAACTGGTCACACTGGTACGACGTGGCCGCCGGCGACATCCACGACGGCCGGCTGGTGGTGAACAGCTACCGCGAGGACGCCTCGTTCGCTCTCGACTGATCGTCGAGCAGGTGTCGTCGATGGGGCCACCCGCCTGCGGCTCGGGTTGCATCGCGCGTCCCGTGACGGTGGCTCATGGGCTGTGCACCCCGGAGCGGTAGCATCGGGAGGCCCGACACCACCGATGGGTGGTGGTCCACCGCTCGTCCGATGAGGTCGATCCGTGCCGCGCCTGCGCTACCTCACCGCCGGGGAGTCCCATGGCCCCGCGCTGGTGTCCACGGTGGAGGGGCTGCCCGCCGGCCTGCACATCTCGGCCAAGCTGCTCGGCGAGGAACTGGCCCGACGACGGCTCGGACACGGCCGCTCCCCGCGGATGAGCTTCGAGTCGGACCGGTTGGAGGTCGTCGCCGGGGTCCGGCATGGCCGGACGCTGGGCTCGCCTGTCAGCGTGCTCATCCACAACACCGAGTGGCCCAAGTGGGTCGACGCCATGGATCCCGAGCCGCGCGACGACCTCGACGACATCCGCGACAGCGGCCGTGGCCAGCAGCTCACGCGACCGCGGCCCGGTCACGCCGACCTGACGGGCGCACTCAAGTACGGCTACGACGACGTCCGGGACGCGCTGGAGCGCGCTTCCGCCCGGGAGACCGCCGCGCGGGTCGTCGCCGGCACGCTCGCCAAGCAACTGCTCGCCGAGGTGGGGGTCCACGTCGTCTCGCACGTCGTGGAGATCGGCGGGGAGCGCACGGAAGCGGATGCGCCGCGGCCGGGCCCGCACGACCTGGACGCGGTCGATGCCTCCGAGGTGCGCTGCTTCGAGCCGGAGGTGGCGCAGCGCATGATCGACCGGATCGACGCAGCCAAGGCCGACAACGACACCCTCGGCGGGGTCATCGAGGTAATCGCCTACGGCCTGCCGCCCGGGCTCGGCAGCCACGTGCACTTCGACCGCAAGCTCGACGCCCGACTGGCCGCGGCGTGCGTGTCGGTCCAGGCGATGAAGGGTGTGGAGTTCGGGGACGGCTTCGATCTGGCCAGCCGCCCCGGCAGCCAGGCCCACGACGAGATCGAGCGGGTCGACGGCCGCTACGAGCGGCTCACCGACCGTGCCGGCGGACTGGAGGCCGGCATGTCCACCGGCCAGCCCTTGCGCCTGCGGGTCGCGATGAAGCCGATCTCGTCGCTGCCACGGCCGCTGGCCACCGTCGACATGGAGACCCACGAGCCGGCGGTGGCGATCACCCAACGCTCCGACGCCTGCGCGGTGCCGCGCGCCGGCGTCGTGCTGGAGTCGGTGGTCGCGGTCGAACTCGCCGACGCGCTGCTGGAGAAGACCGGTGGTGACACGGTCGGCGAGGTGCAGCGCAACCTGGACGGGTACCGGGACGAGATCGCGTCACGTTGATGAGCCGCAACGTCTGTCTCACGGGCATGCCGGGCGTCGGCAAGTCGACCGTCGCGGAGATCGTCGGCGACCGGCTCGGCCGGCGCGTCGCCGACACCGACCGCGAGATCGAACGTTGGACCGGTCGGACCATCCCGGAGCTGTTCGAGTCCGAGGGCGAAGCCGGGTTCCGCGCCCTCGAACGTCAGGTCGTCGCTGAGCTGAGCCGGTTCAACGACCTCGTGCTCAGCCTGGGCGGCGGCGTCGTCCTCGACGACGCCAACGTGACGGATCTGCTGCTCACCGGGGTGCTGCTCCACCTCGATGCCCCACCGGACGTCCTGATCGAACGGCTGAAGGACGGCGAGGTGCGACCGCTGCTGGCCGGCGACGTGCAAGCGCAGCTGCGCGCGACGCACGCGGCCCGTGACGAGCGCTACCGGGCGGTCGCCGACGTCACCCTCGATGCGACGCGGCCCGCTGCCGAGGTCGCCGAGGACGTGATCCGCTGGGCGCTGCAACAGGGCGACGTGCTCACCCCGTCGGAGCACGAGCAGGTGATGACGTGAGCGGTGAGCGGGTCGAGGTCGCGCTCGGACGCCGCAGCTACCCCGTGACCGTCAGCGCTGGATGGCCGGCGGACATCGGTGCGGCCCTGGGAGTACCCGGTGGCTCCTCACGTGCCCTGGTGGTCTCGCAGGCGCCGGTCGCCGCCGCGGGGCACGCCGGGCCGGTCGTCGGCGCGCTGGTCGACCACGGGCTGGACGTCGACACCGTCGAGGTACCCGACGGCGAAGCCGCGAAGGACGTCGCGGTGCTGACGCGGCTATGGCAGGCGGCCGCGGACCTGCCGCTGGCCCGCCACGACGTGATCGTCGCGGTCGGCGGCGGGGTCGTGGGCGACCTGGCCGGGTTCGCCGCCGCCAGTTACCACCGGGGCATCGACGTCGTGCAGGTCCCCACCACGCTGCTCGCCCAGGTGGACGCCGCGATCGGCGGCAAGACCGGGATCAACCTGCCGCAGGGCAAGAACCTCGTCGGGGCGTTCCACCAGCCGCGGGCGGTGCTGTGCGACGTCGCGACGCTGACGACGCTGCCCGCGCGTGTGCTGACCGAGGGGTTGGGAGAGGTCGTCAAGTACGGGCTGATCGCCGACCCCGGGCTGCTGGATGTGCTGGAGGAGCGGTGGCCGGTGGGTGAGGAGCTGGGTCGTGGCTCGGTCACTGGGCGGTTGGGCGGTTCGGCCGATGGGCCTCCGGGAGGGGAGCCATCGTTGGCGCTGCTGGAGGAGCTCGTGCTGCGCTCGGTGCGCGTCAAAGCCGCCATCGTCGCGGCCGACGAGCACGAGGGTGGCCAGCGAGCCCACCTCAACCTCGGCCACACCTACGGGCACGCCGTCGAGGCGCTCACGGGCTACCGGTCGGTGCTGCACGGTGAGGCGGTCGCGATCGGGCTGTGCGTCGCGTTGCGGCTCGGACGGCAGCTCGGCCGCACCGACGACGCGTTGATCGAACGGGTCGGGTCGCTGCTGGCGCGGCTCGGCTTGCCCACCAGAGGTCCGAAGCTGGACCGGGCCGAGGTGTGGCGAGCCATGGCGGGGGACAAGAAGGTCGACGCCTCCGGGGTGCGTTTCGTCGTCGTCGACGAGCCGGGGCATCCGGCGCTGATCACCCCCCCACCGGAAGCGGTCGATGCGGCGATCGATGAGGTGGCTGGCTGAACCCGTCCGGGTTTCCACAGTGGTGACGAACCGGTCGGGGCGATGTCCCACCCCTCCCGTACGGTTCCTTCATGTCCCGATCGACCGCTCCGCTCGGACGGCCCACCTCGCGGTGGGGCGCTGGTCACGATGTGGTACCGGTGCCGTCTCGCCGGGCGGTCTCGAGGGCCACGCGTCCGGCCGTTGCCGCGTCGACCGCCAGGCTTCCGGCCGTCGCTGCGTCGAGCGCCACGCTCCCGGCTCTGGCGGCGGAGGAGACGGTGGCCTACGACGCGCCGGCCGCGGTTGATCGATCGGATCCGTCGGGCGTACCCGGCTCGTCCGGACCATCGGATCCGTCGGGCACGCCGGCCTCGGACGACCGTCCGGCGGATCCGAACGTGTCAGGGGTCGATGGGGCCGGCAGCGGCGATGTGCTGGGCGTGCCGGAGCTCTCCGCGGTGTTGAGTCGGGTGGCCGAACAGTTGCGCGGGCTGGTCGAGCACGATCTCGAGCCGGACGCCGACACGACGGCGCTGGATGGCTGTGTCTCCGAGCTGCGCAAGCTGGAGGGCACGTTGCAGGCGTTGCAGGCCAAGGTGGTCGGGTGTCTGCAGCAGACGCGTGCGCATGCGGACGTGGGGCTGGCGGACACCGTGGCGTTGTTGCGTGATCGGCTGGGGGTGTCGGGCCGGGAGGCCAAGCGGCGTACAGAGTTCGCCAAGGATCTCGGCCAGTTGGACGCGACCGCGGCCGCGCTGGCAGATGGGCGGATCGGAACCGAGCATGCCCAGGCGATCGGCCGCGTGATCCGCGACGGTCGGCTGGGCGATCCGGCCGAGACCGAACGACAGCTGTTGGACACCGCCCAGGACAGCTCACCCGAGCAGCTGCGCGAGGACATCCGCCGCCGCGAGCAGGCCGCCGATCCGCAACGTCTGCGCCGCAAGGAGAACCAGGCCTACGCCCACCGTCGTGCCAGCCTGACACGTCGCGACGACGGGATGTGGCAGCTGCATGCCCTGCTCGACCCGGAGTCAGGCGAACGCGTCGCGGTCGCGTTGGAGGCGTTCACCACCCCCGATCCGGTCGGGACCCCACGCGAGGAACGCCGCCGTCCGGAACAGCGCACCGCCGACGGGCTCGTGGAGTTGGCGGATGCCGCGCTGCGTGCCGGTCGGCGGATCGTCGGCGGGGTGCGTCCGCACGTGGCGGTGACCATCCCCATCGACGGGCTCGAACCCGGCTCGGGCGAGGTCGCGGTCACCGATCGGCGCACGGTGCTCTCGCCGCAGGCGATCCAACGGTTGCTGTGCGACGCCGCGGTCTCGCGCGTGCTGACCCGAGGTCGTTCGGAGATCCTCGATGTCGGTCGCGCGACCCGCAACTGGTCGGCCAGCCAACGCCGGGCGATGGTGGTCCGTGATGGGGGCTGTCGCGGTCCCGGCTGCGACCGGCCACCGGCATGGTGTGACGCCCACCACATCCGATGGTGGACCAACGGAGGGCACACCAACCTGGCCAACGGGCTGCTGCTGTGCCGCCATCACCACCGGCTGGTCCACGAAGGCGGCTGGACGCTGACCTTCGACCCGACCACCGCCCTGGCCACCTTCCGCTCACCCAGCGGGAACCTCGAACGCACCACCCTGCCGCACCGCCAACGGCAGCAACCGGCGTAGGGGCCGGTGGCGCGCGGCGTGGTCGTCCGGGTCGAGCCAGGGACGGGTGGTCGCCATCTGCTCGGGGAACGACTACACCTCGGAGGTGCGGGCGAGCTCGTCGACGTGGTCGACGTCGTCCCGTCCGTGGCTACCGTGGCCAGTTCGGTGGCTCGCGGCAGCGACGAGGAGGACGTATGCGTGCCCGGACCGCGGTCGTGGCGGTCGCTGCCCTGATCCTGGCCGCGTGTAGCGGCGAGCCGAGTGGCGACGACCCCATCGATGCGTCCGATCCGGAGCTGCAGCCGCTGGTGGACGACTGCTCGGAGGGGGACATGGAGGCTTGCGATGAGCTGTACTTCTCCTCCGAGGTCGGCAGCGCGGAGGAGGAGTACGGCGACACCTGCGGGGGCCGACAGCCCGCCGACACCGGTGAACTCTGCGCCGAGCAGTCCGACGACGACGCGCACCAGGCAGCCGGCGACGACGACCCGTCCCCGTCCGCTCGGAGCGCCGGGTGAGGAGGCCAGCGTGCAGATCCTCCTGATCCACGGGCCGAACCTCTCGCAGCTCGGTGTCCGTGACCCGGCCGTCTACGGCACGGCGACGCTCGACGACGTCGTCGAAGCCGCGCGCAGCGAGGCGCGAGCCGCCGGCGCCGACCTCGAGCACGTCCAGACCGAACACGAGGGCGACGCCATCACCCGGCTGCACGCCGCCCGGACCGACGGCACGGACGCCGTCATCGTCAACGCCGGTGCGTGGACCCATTACAGCTACGCGTTGCGGGACGCGCTCGAGCTGCTCAGCGTCCCCAAAGTGGAGCTCCACCTGTCCAACATCCACGCGCGCGAGGCGTTCCGCGCCACCTCCGTGATCGCGCCGGCCTGCGACGGCAGCATCGCGGGGTTCGGTCGTGGCGGGTACCCGCTGGCCGTGCGTGCGGCGCTGGCGCTGGCGGCCGAGCGTCCGACGTGAACGAGTTCGACCGCTCGGCTGCGCCCCGAGCCGCCCCAGCGTCCGACCACGAGCCGCGACACGACCAGCCGGCCGGGCCCCGAGCCTGGCCGGCGCACGACCACGCAGCGCGACGCGGCCGGGTCCGCGGTGACGACCTGCTGCTGGTCACCGACCCCGTCAGCGTGCGCTACCTCAGCGGCTTCACCGGCACCAACGGGCAGCTGCTGGTCGCCCCCGACGCGGACGCTGACCGGCTCATCACCGACGACCGCTACCGCGAGCGGGCGGCCCTGGAGGCCCCCGACCTCGACCTAATCCGGACGCGGGATCCGGCCGGAGCCGCGCTGGACGCCGTCACCGGGGCGGGCGCTGCCGGCGCAAGGTTGGCCGTCGAGGCGGACCACCTGACGTGGGCAGCGGCCCGTGACCTGCTCGACCGTGCCCAGGAACGGGGCGTGGAGGTCGAGCCGACCACCGACCGGGTCAGCGACCACCGCCGCATCAAGGACGACGCGGAGATCGCCCGGCTCGCCGAGGCGTGCGCCATCACCGAGCGGTCCCTGGCCTGGTTGGTCGCCGAGGTGGTGGCGCCAGGACGCAGCGAACGCGGGCTGGCCCGCGACCTGGAACGGCGGTTCGTCGACGACGGCGCGGACGGGGTCGCGTTCCCGTCGATCGTCGCCAGCGGCCCGAACGCCGCCGTCCCGCACCACGAGCCGGGGGAGCGGACGCTTCGGCCCGGCGACGTGCTCACGATCGACTGCGGCGCGCTGGTCGACGGCTACCACGCGGACCACACCCGGACGGTGGCCGTCGGCCACCTGGACGGCTGGTTGACCGAGATCCACCAGGTCGTGATGGCGGCGCAGGCGGCCGGCCGGGCCGCGGTGGTCGCGGGGGCAGCCGCGAAGGACGTCGACCAGGCGGCCCGTTCGGTGATCGACGACGCCGGCTACGGCGAACGGTTCGTGCACGGCACCGGGCACGGCGTCGGGCTGGAGATCCACGAGGCGCCAGCGGTGGGACAGGGGTCGGCTGGTAGGCTGCTCGGCGGCATGGCGCTGACCGTCGAGCCCGGCATCTACCTCCCGGGGCTCGGTGGCGTCCGCATTGAGGACACCCTCGTGGTCGCTGCGGACGGACCAGCGCGTCACCTCACCGATTCGCCGCGTGATCTCGTCGTCATCGAAGCGGCGGGACCCGTGCGCTGACCCCTGCGGAGGGTTCCGACCGTGGTCTCGACCAACAACCTCAAGAACGGCATGACGCTGCTGATCGACGGCAAGCTCCAGCAGGTCGTCGACTGGAACCACCACAAGCCCGGCAAGGGCGGCGCGGTGGTCCGCACCAAGCTCAAGGAGGTCGAGACGGGCAAGATCGTCGAGAAGACCTTCCGGGCCGGCGAGGACGTCGAACAAGCGATCGTCGAACGCTCGACCGTGCAGTTCCTCTACCGGGAGGGCGACGACTTCGTGCTGATGGATGGCACGACCTTCGAGCAGCGCAACGCGCCGGCCGAGGCGATCGGTGACGCCGCCGACTACCTCGTCGAGGGTGACGAACTGCAGATCCAGGACTACGAGGGCCGGATCGTCGGTGTCGAACTCCCCGCCTCCAAGGAGCTCGAGGTGGCCCAGACCGACCCCGGGTTCGCCGGCAACACCGCGACCTCGGCGACCAAGCCGGCGACGCTGGAGACCGGCAAGGAGATCCAGGTCCCGCTGTTCATCGAGCCGGGCGAGACCATCAAGGTCGACACGCGCACGGGCGCGTACATCTCGCGGGCGTGATGGCTGGCGACCCCGGCGAGACGAGCCCCGGCGACGCGCGCGGCCGGTCGTCGCGTCGAGGGCCGACGCCGACCAAGCGACGCAGCGACACTTCCGACCCACGCCGGTCGCGGTCGCGCGCCCTGCGGATCCTCTACCAGGCCGACGTGCGTGGCGGTGACCCGGAGGAGGTCCTGCGCGAGATCGGCGACGACGTGGCCGCGCGGGCGCTGCTCGATGACCGCGACCCGGGTGCCCCGCCGGCCACGCCACCGGAGGGCATGGTCGCCGTGGACCCCAAGAGCGGTGGGGAGTCGACGGGCGCGGTGGACCCGACGGGCAGCGGCCGCGACGCCGGTCGTTCGAGCGCTCGCGGTGACGACCTCGAGGTCCCCGACATCGTCGGGGAGGGCACGGCCGAGGATCGGCGGCGGGCGAGGGTGCCGCAACTCGACGGGTTCACCCGGCGCCTGGTCCTCGGGGTGGCCGAGCACCAGGCCGACATCGACGCCGCGATCAGCCGCTTCGCGCGTCGCTGGACGCTCTCGCGGATGCCGGTCATCGACCGCACGGTGCTGCGGCTGGCGACCTACGAGCTGATGTACGAGCCGACGCCACCAGCGGTCGTGATCGATGAAGCCGTCCGGCTGGCCAAGAGCCACTCGACCGACGACTCGGGGCGGTACGTCAACGGCGTGCTGGAGTCGGTCAAGCAGGAGCTTGCCGAGCGCGGGCAGCCCTCGGCCTGAGCGGGCGCGCTCTGGGCGGCCGCGCTGAGCCGGGTTCCGGCGCACGACCGTCGGCCTGCTAGATTGCTGCCAAGCGCCCCACAGCGCTGCGGCGGGAGTATCCGCCGGCTCCTTTAATGACGGTCCCGTGAGGCCGGGAAGGAGGATGCGTGGGAAGCCATGCCCTCACGCGCCTGCTCGACGCGGATGACATCGCCCGGGTGTGCCGACGGCTCGCGCACGAGCTGATCGAAGCCAACCACGGCGCGGACGATCTGGTGCTGCTCGGCATCCAGTCGCGCGGTGTGCCACTGGCGGTGCGGCTCGCCGAGCTGATCGAGCGGATCGAAGGCACCCCGGTACCGCACGGTGCGTTGGACGTCACGCTGTACCGCGACGACCTCGACCGGCGCGGGCCGAAGCCGCTGGCCGAGACCCAGGTGCCGGTGAGCATCGACGGCCGCACCGTGGTGCTGGTGGACGACGTCCTCTACACGGGTCGGACCATCCGGGCCGCGCTGGACGCGGTCAACGAACTCGGCCGGCCCGGCCGGATCCGGCTCGTGACGCTGATCGATCGCGGCCACCGGGAACTGCCGATCCGCGCCGACCACGTCGGCAAGAACCTGCCGACGGCCTACGGCGACCGCATCTACGTCCACCTCGAGGACGTCGACGGTGAGGACGGCGTGTTCGCCGAGGAGGTGTCCGCATGACCCGACCGACCATGGGTGAGACCGCGCCCGACGCGACCGCGACCGGAGCGCCGGCTTCCGCCGACCCGACCGACCCGGATGCGACGACCCCGGCCGCCGGCGACCGCCACGATGTCTCCGTCGACGAGCGGGCCCGAGCGGCCGTCGACGAGCGCCCGCGTGCGGCGGACGATGCCGGCCACGGGACCGTCGCGCCGCTGACCGATCTGATCTCGATCGAGGACCTCGACGCGGCGCAGGTCCGGCACATCCTCGACACCACCGAGCAGCTGCTGCCGATCGCCCAACGCGAACGCAACTCGGTGCCGACCCTGCGCGGCAAGGTCGTGTGCAACCTGTTCATGGAGGACTCGACCCGGACCCGGATCTCGTTCGATCTGGCCGCCAAGCGGCTGTCGGCGGAGGTCATCAACTTCTCCGGGAAGGGCTCGTCGGTGTCGAAGGGGGAGTCGTTCAAGGACACCGCGCTCACCCTGGACGCGATGGGGGTGGACTGCGTGGTGGTCCGCTCCGGGAGCTCCGGCGCACCGGTGCAGCTCCAGGGCTACCTCGACGTGCCCATCCTCAACGCCGGCGACGGTTGGCATCAGCACCCGACCCAGGCGTTGCTGGACGTGTTCACGATGCGACGTCACCTGGGTGACCTGGACGGTCGGCACGCGGTGATCGTCGGTGACGTGCTGCACTCGCGGGTGGCGCGGAGCGAGGTCCAGGCGCTCCGCCTGCTGGGCGCGACCGTCACGCTGGTGGCGCCACCGACGCTGCTGCCCCCCGAGATCGACGGCTGGGGCGTCGAGGTGGCCGACCACCTCGACGATGTGCTGCCGAGCGCGGACGTGGTGTACCTGCTGCGGGTGCAACGCGAACGGATGCACCGGGCGTTCTTCCCGTCACGGCGCGAGTACGCCCGCCGGTGGGGGCTGGACGCGACCCGGCTGGCGGCGCTCAAGGACGACGCGATCGTGATGCATCCCGGCCCGATGAACCGCGGGGTGGAGATCACCGGCGACGTCGCGGACAGCCCGCGAGCGGTCATCACCGAGCAGGTCACCAACGGCATCGCGGTGCGTATGGCGTGTCTGTACCTGCTGCTGGCGGGGGCCACCGCCGGCTCGGCGCCACCGGCCGCCGCCGGACCCATCGACCCACCAGCCGATGTCGGCCCCGACGCGGAGGTGGACCGATGAGCGCCTACCTGTTGGCCGGCGGCCGGGTCCTCGATCCCGGCAGCGGCATCGACGCGCTTCTCGACGTGTTGGTGGTCGATGAGCGCATCGTCCGTGTCGCCCCGGACCTGGCGGGCGGGACCGGCGGCTCCGGCGAGGCCGGAGCACCGCACGCGTCCGATCTGCCCGAGCACCTCGACCCGGTCGACGTCGAGGTGGTCGACGTGCGCGGCTGCTGGGTCACGCCCGGGTTCGTCGACCTGCACACCCACCTGCGCGAGCCCGGCGAGGAGGACGCGGAGGACATCGATACCGGCTCGGCGGCCGGAGCCGCGGGTGGCTACACCGCCCTGTGCGCGATGGCCAACACCGACCCGGTCTGCGACGCCGCGGTGATCGCCGACCTGGTGTGGCGGCGGGGCCGCGAGGTCGGGCTGGTCGACGTGTTCCCGGTCGGGGCGATCACCAAGGGCCTGAAGGGCCAGGAGCTCGCCCCGTTCGGCGAGCTCAACGCCAGCGCCGCCGGCGTCGACATGTTCTCCGACGACGGCATCCCGCTGGCCGACGCGCTGGTGATGCG
This sequence comes from Nitriliruptoraceae bacterium, assembly GCA_007121785.1. GTDB lineage: Bacteria > Actinomycetota > Nitriliruptoria > Nitriliruptorales > Nitriliruptoraceae > SKTG01. Next base: position 7,924 of record SKJX01000060.1, on the reverse strand, counting down.
CCGGGCGCTGCAGTACGCGACCGCGTTCGACGCGGTGATCTGCAACCACGCGGAGGAACCCGATCTGACCGTGGACGCGCAGATGAACGAAGGCGCGATGTCGTCGGTGCTCGGTCTGCCCGGTTGGCCGCACGAGGCGGAGGAGATCATGGTCGCCCGCGACCTGATCCTCGCTGCCGGCGTCGACGCCCGGTTGCACGTCCCGCACGTGAGCACGGCCGGGACGGTGGAACTGATCCGCGCGGCCAAGCAGCGCGGGGTCCGGGTCACCGCGGAGGTCACGCCCCACCACCTGCTGCTCACCGACGATCTGGTGGACTGCTACGACCCGGTGCTGAAGGTCAACCCGCCGGTGCGGTCGCACGGGGACGTCCGAGCGCTCCGCGAGGCGCTGGCCGATGGCACGATCGACGGCATCGCCACCGACCACGCGCCGCACCTGCCGGAGCTCAAGGACCAGGAGTGGGACCACGCGCCCTGCGGGATGCTCGGGCTCGAGACCGCCTTCGGGGTGGTCAACACCGCCCTGATCCGCAGCCAGACCCTCGATCCGCTCACCGCGATCGCACGACTCACGGTCGGGCCGGCGTCGGTGCGTGACGTGGGCGACCACGGAGGCGGTGGCCCCGACGGCGGCGTGGCCGAGGGTGCGACGGCCAACCTGGCCGTCGTCGACCCGGACGCCACCTGGACGGTCGACGCCCGGGCGTTGCACAGCCGGGCGCGGAACTCGCCCTACCACGGGCGCGAACTCACCGGCCGTCCGGTCCACACGCTGCTGCGCGGGCGGTTCACGCTGCGCGATGGTGTGGTGCAGCGGCTCGAGGTGGTGGCGTGAAGCCCCGCGACGCGCTCCTGCTGCTCGAGGACGGCACCACCTTCCGAGGGCGAGGCTTCGGCGCCACCGGGACCGTGTTCGGCGAAGCGGTGTTCAACACCGGCATGGCCGGCTACCAGGAGGTGCTCTCCGACCCGTCGTACCACCGCCAGGTCGTGACGATGACCGCCCCGCATGTCGGCAACTACGGGATGAACCCCCACGACATGGAGTCCGACCGCATCCAGGTCGCCGGGTTCGTGGTCAAGGAAGCCGCCCGCCGGCCCTCGTCGTGGCGGTCCGAGCAGGATCTGGCCTCGGCCCTCGAAGCCGCCGAGGTGGTCGGCATCGACCGGGTCGACACCCGACGCCTGACCCGCCACCTGCGCGACCGCGGCGCGATGCGGGCGGGGATCTCGACCGAGATCCTGGACGTCGACGCGCTGCTCGAGCAGGTGCTGGCCAGCCCGCCGATGGAGGGCGCGGAGCTGGCCTCGGCGGTGACGACCCCCAGGCCGTACGTCCTCGAACCGGCCGGCCAAGCCGCGTCGTCCGGCCGACCCGCATCCTCGGCCACCCCGCGGGCCAGGATCGTCGCGATCGACTTCGGGATGAAGCGCTCGATCGGACGGTGCCTCACCGAGGCCGGTGCGCAGGTCCACGTTCTGCCGGCGTCGGCCACCCCCGACCAGGTCCGCGCACTCGAACCCGACGGGCTGTTCCTGTCCAACGGTCCGGGCGATCCGGCGATGGTCCGGCAGGGAACCGCCACCACCGCGGCGCTGCTCGGCGAGGTGCCGGTGTTCGGGATCTGCCTGGGCTCGCAGCTGCTGGGCCGGGCGTTCGGGGCGGAGACCTACAAGCTCGCGTTCGGCCACCACGGGGTGAACCAACCCGTGCTGCGCCGGGCCGATCGATCCGTGGAGATCACCAGCCACAACCACGGGTTCGCGGTGAGAGCCAGCACGCTCGGTGAACCCACCGACACCCACACCTTCCGCACCGCCGACCACGGCACGGTCGAGGTCAGCCACGTCAACCTCAACGACGACGTCGTGGAGGGCCTGACCGCTCACGACCTGCGCGCCTTCAGCGTGCAGTACCACCCGGAGGCCGCACCCGGCCCCTCCGACGCCCGCTACCTGTTCGAACGGTTCCTCTCGATGCTGGACCGCGAGCGCGGGGAGGTCGCCTGATGCCCCGCCGCGACGACCTGCACAGCGTCCTGGTGCTCGGCTCCGGTCCCATCGTGATCGGCCAGGCCTGCGAGTTCGACTACTCCGGCACGCAGGCCTGCAAGGTCCTGCGCGAGGAGGGCCTGCGGGTGGTGCTGGTCAACTCCAACCCGGCCACGATCATGACCGACCCGTCGGTGGCCGACGCCACCTACGTGGAGCCGCTCACCGTCGACGTCGTCCGCTCGGTGATCGAGCGGGAGCGTCCGGATGCCCTGCTGCCGACCCTGGGCGGCCAGACCGCGCTCAACCTCGCCGTCGACCTGCAGGCGGCCGGCGTGCTCGAGGCGTTCGACGTCGAGGTGCTGGGCGCGGACCTCGAAGCGATCGAGACGGCCGAGGACCGCCAGCGGTTCAAGGAGGCGATGGACCAGATCGGGCTCGAGAGCCCCCGGTCCACCTACGTGAAGGACGAGCGCGACGCGTTCGTGGCGGCGGCGGAGTACGGCTACCCGGTCGTGCTGCGGCCGTCGTACACGCTGGGTGGCAAGGGCGGCGGCATCGCCTACGACGAACCCGAGCTGGCCCGCATGATCCACCAGGGGCTGGCCGACTCGCCGGTGCACGAGGTGCTGGTCGAGGAGTCGGTGGTCGGCTGGAAGGAGTACGAGCTCGAGGTGATGCGCGACGCCCACGACAACTGCGTCGTGGTGTGTTCGATCGAGAACCTCGACGCGATGGGCGTGCACACCGGCGACTCGGTCACGGTGGCGCCGGCCATGACGTTGTCCGACCGGGAGTACCAGCGGCTGCGTGATGCCGCGTTCGCGGTGCTGCGACGGATCGGGGTGGAGACCGGGGGCTCCAACGTGCAGTTCGCGGTCGACCCCGCGACCGGCCGGCAGGTCGTGATCGAGATGAACCCGCGGGTGTCGCGCTCCAGCGCGCTGGCCAGCAAGGCCACCGGGTTCCCGATCGCCAAGATCGCCGCGAAGCTGGCGATCGGCTACACGTTGGACGAGATCCCCAACGACATCACCCGCGAGACCCAGGCCGCGTTCGAACCGTCGATCGACTACGTGGTCACCAAGGTGCCGCGGTTCACGTTCGAGAAGTTCCCGGGCAGCGACGACACGCTCACCACCCGCATGAAGTCGGTGGGCGAGGTGATGGCGTTCGGTCGCACCTTCAAGGAGTCGCTGAACAAGGCGTTGCGGTCGCTGGAGGACGGCACGATCGGGTTCGGGGCGGGCGCGCCGATCGACGTGGGCGACGACGACCTGGTCGCCCGGCTGGTCCGACCGACGGCCGACCGGCTGCACGCCGTCGACGAGGCGTTGACCCGCGGGTGGAGCGTGGAGCGGGTGGCCCAGCTGACCGGCTACGACCCGTGGTTCGTCGACCAGCTGCTGCAGCTGGTGGAGCGCCGACGCGAGCTGCGGGCCTGCGAGCACCTGGCGGCGCTGCCGGACGACCTGCTGTACGCCGCCAAGGCCGACGGGTTCGCCGACGCGCACATCGCCGAGCTGCTGCGGACCTCGGAAGCGTCCGTGCGTGCCCGCCGGCACGCCGCGGGGCTGCGGCCGGTGTACAAGACGGTGGACACCTGCGCCGCGGAGTTCGCTGCCTACACCCCCTACCACTACGGCACCTACGAGACGCAGGACGAGGTGGTCGACAGCGACCGTCCGCGGGTGATCGTGCTCGGTTCCGGTCCGAACCGGATCGGGCAGGGGGTGGAGTTCGACTACTGCTGCGTCCACGCGGTGCTGGCGCTCAGCGAGGCCGGCTACGAGACCGTGATGGTCAACTGCAACCCGGAGACGGTCTCGACCGACTACGACACCGCCGACCGGCTGTACTTCGAGCCGCTGACCCTCGAGGACGTGCTGGAGGTCTGCCACCGCGAGCAGCCGGTCGGCGTGCTCGTCCAGCTCGGCGGCCAGACACCGCTGAAGCTGGCCCGCGGGTTGGAGGCCGCCGGGGTCCCGGTGTGGGGGACCAGCCCGGACGCGATCGACGAGGCCGAGGACCGGGGTCGGTTCGGGGCGCTGATGCAGTCGTTGGACGTGGCCATGCCGCCCGGCGGGGTGGCGCGGTCGGTCGACGACGCCGGCGAGATCGCCCGGCAGGTCGGCTACCCGGTGCTCGTCCGCCCTTCGTACGTGCTCGGCGGACGGGCGATGCAGGTCGTCGATGACGACGCCGCGCTGGCGCACTACCTCAACGACACGCTGGTGCAGGCCGGCCTGCTGCAACCCGACGACGGCGAGATGGAACGGGGGCGGGCCGCCGGCGGGTTCCCGCCGATCCTGCTCGACCGGTTCCTGGACGGGGCGATCGAGGTCGATGTCGACGCGGTGTTCGACGGGCAGGAGCTGTTCGTCGGCGGGGTGCTCGAGCACATCGAGGAGGCCGGGGTCCACTCGGGCGACTCGGCGTGCACGCTGCCGCCGTTGACGCTCGGCCGCGGGCAGGAGCAGCGCATCCGGGAGGTCACCGAAGGCATCGCTCGGGGGCTGGCGGTCCGGGGACTGCTCAACGTCCAGTTCGCCTACAAGGACGACATCCTGTGGTGCATCGAGGCGAACCCTCGGGCGTCGCGGACGGTGCCGTTCACCTCGAAAGCGACCGGTGTGCCGCTGGCCAAGGTCGCCGCCCGGGTGATGGCGGGGGAGTCCCTGGCGGCGTTGCGCGCCGAGGGGCTCGTGCCGCAGCTGGACGCCGTCGCGGGGCCGCGGCCACCGCACGTCGCGGTCAAGGAGGCGGTGCTGCCGTTCGACCGGTTCCCGGGCGTGGATGCGCTGCTCGGTCCGGAGATGCGATCGACCGGCGAGGTGATGGGCATCGACGTCGACTTCGGCGCGGCGTTCGCCAAGTCGCAGGCGGGCACCGGGTCGATGGTGCTGCCGACCGCCGGCCGGGTGTTCGTCTCGGTCACCAACCGCGACAAGCGCGCGATCGTGTTCCCGGTGATGCGGTTGGTCGACCTCGGGTTCGAGGTGGTGGCCACGGCCGGCACGGCGGATGTGCTGGCCCGGGCCGGGATCGACGTGCGCGCGATCGGCAAGATGTCCGACGGGAGCAGCGAACTGGTGGAGCTGCTCGAGGCCGGCGAGGTCGGGTTGGTGCTCAACACCCCGTTCGGCTCCGACACCCGCACCGACGGCTACGAGATCCGTGCGGCCGCGGTCGGCAACGGGGTGCCGTGCATCACCACGCTGGCGGGGATCCTCGCCGCGGTGCACGGGGTGGAGGCCCTACAGCGTGGCCCGCTGAGCGTGCGGACGCTGCAGGAGCACCAGGCTGGTCTCCTGGCCGCCGTCGCGGGTCTAGGGTCTGTCGCGACGAAGGAGGCCGGATGAGTTCTCGGCAGGCCGGGCAACTGCGGGGCCGTGACGACGTCGAGGCACCGGTCCGTGGACGTTGCGAGGTGCTCTCTCGGCGGCGCGAAGGTGCCTACTGGACGTTGACGTTCGCCGCCAAGGAGATCGCGGAGCGGGCACGACCCGGGCAGTTCGTCCAGATCGCGGTGGGCGCGCCCCACACGCTGCTGCGGCGACCGTTCTCGATCGCCCGGGTGTCGCGGCAGGGTGCCTCCGCGGGGACCGTCGACGTGGTGTTCGACGTCCACGGGCCCGGGACCGACTGGCTGTCCAAGGTCGAAGCGCACGACACCCTGGAAGTGGTCGGACCGCTCGGCAAGCCGTTCCCGCTCCCGCAGCGGCAGGTCAACTGCCTGCTGATCGGGGGCGGCTACGGCGTCGCGCCGCTGTTCCTGCTCGCCGAACACCTCACCCGGCAGGGCCTGCGGGTCGACATGCTGGTGGGGGCCAGCACGCTCGAGCGGCTGCTCGGGGTGGTGGAGTCCAAGCGGCTGTCGGCCAGCGCGGTGTTCACCACCGATGACGGGTCGTACGGCGAGCCGGGCCAGGTCACCGACGTCCTCGACGACGTCCTCGACCGGACCGGCGCTGGCGTGGTGTACGCCTGCGGGCCGAACCCGATGCTGGCCGCGGTGTCGCAGCGCTGCACCGAGCGGGAGGTGCCCGTCCAGGTGGCCGTCGAGGAGCTGATGGGCTGCGGCATCGGGGTGTGCTTCACCTGCGTGATGCCCGTGCGGGGTAAGGACCAGCACGTGCGGATGAAGCGGGCCTGCGTGGACGGTCCGGTGTTCAACGGCTCGCGGATCGCTTGGGACGTCTCGCGGTACGCCGTGCCGTCGGTGCTGGGTGAGCCGGGGGCGGTGGCGGGCCCGGGTGACGGCGCCGGGCCGCTCCCTGATGCCGGGCCGCCGCCTGATGCCGAGGGTGACGCAGCCGTGTGGGGTGAGGCATGAACCCCGATGTGCGTCGGATCGACCCGACCGAGCGGCTCGCCTCGTCCGGTGGCGGTCCCGGCCGTGACGGCGACGACGCGACGGCGGTCGACCTGCGAGTGGACCTCGGCGGACTCGCGCTGGCCAACCCGATCGCGACCGCGTCGGGCTGCGCGGCGTCCGGGCGAGAGCTCGACCGGTTCGCTGACCTCGACCAGCTCGGGGCGGTGGTGGTCAAGTCCATCACCCGCGAGCCACGCGAAGGGTTGCCGACCCCGCGGATGGCGGAGACCCCGTCGGGGATGCTCAACGCGATCGGGCTGCAGAACCCCGGGGTGGAGGCCTGGCTGGAACACGACCTGCCGTGGCTGCTGGAGCGCGGCGCGACCGTGGTCGCCTCCGTCGCCGGTCGTTCGGTGGACGACTTCGCGCACGTCGCGCGCCGGTTGGCGGCCGCGCCTGCCGGCTCGATCGCCGCGGTGGAGGTCAACCTGTCCTGCCCGAACGTCGAGGACCGGGGCCTGGTGTTCGCCTGCTCCGCACCGGACAGCGCCGCGGTGGTTCGAGCCGTCGCCTCCGCGACCGACGTGCCCGTGTTCGCCAAGCTCACCTCGGACGTGACCTCGATCGTGGAGATCGCCGACGCGGTGGTCGGGGCCGGCGCCGACGGGCTGACCCTGATCAACACCCTGCTCGGCATGGCGATCGACCCGGAGACCGGTCGGCCAGGGCTGTGGAACACCTACGGCGGGCTGTCCGGACCCGCGATCCGGCCGGTCGCCCTCCGCAACGTCCACCAGGTCCACCAGGCGTTGCCTCACGTGCCGATCCTCGGCTGCGGGGGCATCCAGCAGGTCACCGACGTCGTGCAGTTCCTGCGCGCGGGCGCGACCGCGGTGTCGGTCGGCACGGCGAGCTTCGTCGACCCGTTCGTGGCGTGGGACCTCGGCGACGGGTTGCGCCGTTGGCTGGCGGCCCGCGGGATCCCCCGGGTGACGGACCTGATCGGGAAGGTGGAGCCATGGGGATGACCGCGATCGAACCGCATGAGCGCATCGCGGCCGCGTTGGACGTGCCGACCCTGGACGAGGCGCAGGCGCTGGCGCGTCAGCTGGCCGGGGAGGTCGGCTGGTTCAAGGTCGGGTTGGAACTGTTCGCAGCGGAAGGCCCCGCCGCCGTGACCGCGATCCGCGAGCACGGGCCGGTGTTCCTGGACGTCAAGCTGCACGACATCCCGACCACCGTGGGCCGCGCGGCCGAGCGGATCGCCAGGCTCGGCGTGGGGCTGCTCACCGTGCACGCGGCCGGCGGGGCCGCGATGCTGCGGGCCGCCGTCGAGGGGCTCGGCGACGCTGGCGAGGTGCTGGGGGTGACCGTGCTGACTTCCATGTCCGACGACGACCTGGCCAGCGTCCAGACGCCCGCGGCGGCGACGCAGGTCCCGCACCTGGCCCGTCTGGCGGTCGAGACGGGGGTGCCCGGGCTGGTGTGCGCGCCGGACGATCTGACGGCGGTCCGAGCGACGGTCGGGCCGGCGACCCGGTTGGTCACCCCCGGGGTGCGTCCCGCGGGCGCCGGCGACGACGACCATGCGCGGGCGGCCACCCCGGCGGC